>JALSKZ010000064.1 GCA_026988575.1 Thermodesulfobacteriales bacterium
GGGACCAAATTGGCCGGGCCTTCCGTATCGAAGACGCCGTGGGGCGCTACATAGTACATTTAAAACACACTTTTCCCCGTGAAATGACCTTAGAAGGCCTTAAAATCGTCCTGGATTGTGCCCACGGCGCGGCTTACAAAGTGGCTCCCGCGGTACTGGAAGAGCTTGGGGCACAAGTAATTAAATTAGGAATACAGCCCAACGGGCTGAATATAAACCAGGGGTGTGGGGCACTTCATCCCGAGCAAGTAATCAAAGAAGTGCGTCAACATCAAGCCCACCTCGGCATCGCCCTTGACGGGGACGCCGACCGCATAATAGTGGTAGACGAAAAAGGCCAATTGGTAGATGGTGATCAGATCCTCCTTTTGTGTGCCCAAGAAATGAAAGCCGAAGGCAGACTTAAGGGGGCCGGAGTAGTGGCTACGGTTATGAGCAACATGGCCCTGGAGCGGGCCTTAAAAGAGATGGGACTCACTTTAGTGCGCACTAAAGTGGGCGATCGTTTTGTGGTGGAAACCATGCGTATTGAGGGTTATAACCTTGGGGGAGAACAGTCTGGGCACATAATCTTTTTGGATCACGCCACCACCGGAGACGGGCTCCTCACCTCCTTACAGATCCTATCTATCATGAAAAAAAGGGGGCGTCCTCTATCGGAATTGGCCAAACTGGAAAAGTTTCCCCAGGTCTTAAAAAACGTAATAGTAAAACGTAAACTTCCGCCAGAAGAAATACCAGGGTTAACCCAACTGGTGGCGCAGATCGAAAACAAATTGGGCAACCGGGGCCGAGTACTGATCCGCCCCTCAGGTACCGAGCCCAAATACAGGGTAATGGTAGAAGGGGAAGACCTCCAAGAGATTGAGGCCCTGGCCCAAGAAATTGCCGCTCATATAGCCACATACTGCTAGGAGGGGACCATGGCTATCATGGAAATAAGTATAGTACCCCTGGGTACAGGTTCTACCAGCCTTGGCCGTTATGTGGCAGATATAGAAAAATTTCTGCAAGAACACGGCATCCCCCACACTCTCACGGACATGGGCACCATTGTCCAGGGAGAGATAGGCGAACTCCTGGCCTTGGCCCAAAAACTTCATGAGATCCCCTTTAAAGCCGGGGCCCAACGGGTGTACACCAGTATCCGCATAGACGACCGTCGGGACCAAAAGACCCACTTGGGCGACAAAGTAAAGCGCGTATTGGAACATTTAGAGAGTTAATATGCCCACATCGTACAAAATCAGATGGCTACTGTTGTTAATAAGCCTTGTGTTCCTCCTGATAGGCGGTTTGGGCGGTGGGGCCCATTTCGTCTGGACACGGGCTGTACGCCTGTGTCTTTCTTGTATGGGGCTCCAATAATGGCCAAACGATTATTCACTACCCGGTGGCCTTGGCAATTATCTTCTACCCTCTTAGGTAATGCCTACTTGGGTTTTCTCTCCCACGCGGGGCTCTACCGGGGTTTCTTAAAAAATTTTTGTTTCCCCGGGCTAAACTGCTATTCTTGTCCTGCAGCAACCGGGGCCTGTCCGTTGGGTAGCCTTCAGCAGGCCCTGGCCAGTATGAGGCTCCTTCCTTCTTTGGCCTTACCAGCCTTGAGCTATGTGCTAGGCTGGCTCTTACTTTTTGGACTACTCTTGGGAAGATTTATCTGTGGTTGGTTATGTCCCTTTGGTTTTCTCCAGGAATTACTCCATAAAATTCCCCTCGGGCCCAAAAAAAAGGCCCCCCGCTCCGGGCGCTTTATAAAACATGTCTTCCTCTGGGCCCTGGTCTTAATCTTACCCGTGGCCTCGGCGGACATCACCGGATATGGTAAGGTATGGTTTTGTCGCCTATTTTGCCCAGCCGGGACCTTAGAAGCCGGCATCTTTAACCTGGGGCTGAGACCTGAAATACACACCATGATAGGGACTTTATTCTACGGTAAACTGCTGGTCCTAATTGGAATCCTCATCGGCTGTATCATCTATTTGCGTCTATTTTGCGCCCTGTTCTGTCCCTTAGGATGTTTATACGGGCTCCTCCAACGTTGGGGATGCTTTAAGATCTATATCTCCCCGGAAAACTGTAGCTCTTGTGGCCTTTGCGAGAAAGTATGCCCCATGAATTTAAAACTGCCTGATCAGTTAGATAGTAACGAATGTATACGTTGTTTAAACTGTATGAAAATATGTCCTACAAAGGGTATAAGATTAGAAAGTCTTCTCCTGCCCCACACCGTGGTTGACCATCCTCAAAGAACTGATTAAAAAGCATAAGATATGCGTAAGGACGGCAGGAGACCAGATCAATTAAGACCCGTAAATATCATTCCAGGGTTTCTCAAATATGCCGAGGGTTCTGCCCTGATCGAATTAGGCGACACCAAGGTCATCTGCAGTGTGTCGGTGGAAGACAGGGTCCCCAATTTTCTGAAAGACACCGGTATGGGGTGGATCACCGCCGAATACGCTATGCTCCCCCGGGCCACCCATACCCGAACTACGCGAGACTCTATTACCGGAAAAAAGGGACGTTCATACGAAATCCAGCGTCTTATAGGACGCTCTCTTCGAGCCGTGGTAGATTTAAGCCTTTTAGGCGAACGTACCTTCTGGGTCGACTGTGACGTTATCCAGGCGGATGGAGGCACCCGTACAGCCTCTATCACAGGGGCTTTTGTGGCCCTCCAACAGGCCATAAATCGGCTCCTGACCCAGGGCTTACTTTCCCAAAACCCTGTCCGAGACTTTGTAGCCGCTGTTAGTGTCGGCCTGGTGGGAGGAGAAATTATCCTTGATTTGTCCTACGAAGAAGACCATTTGGCCGAAATTGACGCCAATTTTGTCATGACGCAAAAAAAACAGATAGTAGAGATCCAAGCGGCTGCCGAAAAAGAACCCTTCCCTTGGGAAACATTCGAAAAAATGAAAAAACTTGCGGAAATAGGGATAAGTCATCTTGTCCAAATCCAACATAAGGCCTTAGAACATGCCTAGAAAAAAGCGACCAGACAAAATAGTATTAGCCACCCGAAACAGGGGAAAGATCCGGGAATTTAAGTTTTTGTTAAGGCAAATTCCTCTAAATATTTTGACGCTCGACGACTTCCCTGAAGTACCCGAAGTCCAAGAGACAGGCGAGACCTTTTTTGACAACGCCTTTAAAAAGGCCTACGAAATAGCCACTTCGCTGGGGATGATAACCTTGGCCGACGATTCTGGTCTGGAAGTGGACGCCTTGGGAGGAGCCCCTGGGGTATACTCGGCCCGTTACGCAGGAGATAAAGCCACAGACGAAGAAAATTACCTGAAATTACTAAAGGAATTAAAAGGCGTACCCCTGGAAAGGCGAACCGCCCGGTTTCGTTGTGTCATTGTGGTATGTGACCCCCATGGTGCCTGGCTTAAAGCAGAAGGAGTATGGGAGGGACTCATCTCCTTTTCTCCTCGAGGACGCTACGGCTTTGGTTATGACCCGGTCTTTTTGATCCCCGATTTAGGGAAAACCGCCGCAGAAATCCCCCCCAAATTCAAAAATCAGTTGAGTCACCGGGCCAACGCCCTGCGAGAACTAATCGAATTATTACCTACTTTTTTACAAATAATTTAGATCAAGTATTGCCAACAAGGGATGTGCTCGGATAAATTATTAGCCGATCGGGGCGTAGCGCAGCATGGCAGCGCACCTGCCTTGGGAGCAGGGGGTCGGCGGTTCAAATCCGCCCGCCCCGACCATCTCTAGGATTTCTCTATGAAAAAGTTTTTTAAAGTCATCGGGGGCCTTCTAATCTCTGTAATCCTGCTTTCTTCTCTAGCTGTCCTTGTCTTGCCCCGCTTGTTAGACCTACAAGCTATACGTAGTTATATCCAAAAAGAAATTGGCCTGCGTCTAAAGGCCCAGGTCAAAATAGACTCTTTAAGAATTACCCTTATCCCTCACCCGGGCGTTAGACTAGAGGGGCTGGAGGTAAAGACGGCCAAATATCACTTATTTGTCCCCCATACCCAGACAAATTTTGCCCTTATCCCCTTAATACACCAAAGGTTCGAAATAGAAAAACTCATCCTGAAAAGGCCTATTATGGAAATAAATCTCCGGGGCCAAAAAGGAAGCCTGGAAAAGTACCTCAAGACCCTAAAAACAGTGCTCCATTATGTACCTCTTATCAACCTTTCTGTTGAGGGTGGCCAGCTGTGGCTAAAACGCCAGGGGATAAAATTTTTTGAGGTTAACCAGATTTTTCTCCGCGCGGACATGCAACCCAAGCAAGTACTTATTACCCTTACCGGACATAGCAAAATCTTTAAGACCTTTAGCCTAGACTTAAAATACTGGCCTTCTAACGACTTTATCGAAGGTGGGTTTTCTTTCCGTCACCTAAACCTGGCCCAATTAAACCTAAGCTCACAGACGGATTGGCTGACCCATCTAAAGACAGATCTATCTTTACAGACTAAATTTCGTCGTGAGGAGCAAACTTGGTATATTGGTTTTAAGGCCAGCGCCCCCTGTTTTCTAAGGGCCCACCACCCGGATCTCCTCTTTTCGTGTACGGCCCTCCTAGGCGAAATCCGCCTCTCCCCCGAGAAAAAATGGGTCCGCTTAGACCAAATCGTCATGAAAGATCCTACGCTGGTGGGTTCGGGAAACCTCACCCTAACGCCCAAAGAAGCCTTTCTTTTTGTAAAGATAGACCAGGGAGACTTTGGCGCGTGGCGTCAAAGTCTTTCTTTTTTGGCCTCCAAAAACAAAGGACTAAAGCATTTGTTCAATATTGTCCAAAAGGGAAAGATAGAAAAGGCCACTATACAATGTAAAGCTCCTACCTGGAAAGAACTTGGCCACCTAGGAAATATCACCATTTCGGCCAAGGCGCGAGCCGCCCAAATAGACCTGCCCTTTTTGAGGGCCCCTTTAGAAGTAAATCAAGGTCACGTGCGCTTGTTTAAAAGGACCCTCTTGGTAGAAAAGGCCTCTGGGCACTACAAACAAAACTTACTTGAAGATACCAAACTAGAATTATACCTCTTTGACCGTGACCAATCTTTTCTATTTGAGAGCAAAATCACGGCCACGGCCTCCGATGTAGTAGAAGTACTAAGAGATCTCCTAAAAAAGAGTACGTATATTTCTTACCTGGAAAAGATCAAAAATGTACACGGACGACTCAAAGGATTGGTACGTGTAGACGGCACCTTAAACAGACCCTCTGTTTTTTTTGATGTCTATCCCCTAGAGTTATCAGGACGGTACACCGATTTTCCTCTACCCCTTACCCTACACCGGGGGGAACTGACCTATACCCAAAAGGTACTTACCTTTAAGGCCCTGGATTTAGCACTGGAAAAAAGCCACCTCCAAAATGTCTCGGGAAGCGTTACTATTGGCTCTAAACCCTTGACCCTTAAGCTCAAAGAAGTACACGGGGTCCTAGCCGTAGATGAAATAAATACCCTTTTGGATACCTATAAGATCGCTCTGGGGCCGGATAAACTTTTAGCGGGCACAATCCAAATAAGCGAGGCCTCCTACCAAGGAAAACTCGCCCCAGGCCCTCTAAAACAGGGCCTTTACCTTAAAGCCAAGGCCCAAGAGGTAAAGATAAAAATAAAGGAACTCCCAGATACTTTATGGATAAAAACTGGGGATCTACGCTTTGAAAGGGGAAACCTCTCTTTTGGGCCTGCGAAGATAACCATCTTAGACACCCAGGGCGTAGTTTCCGGGGCTATCACCAAGCTGTTCCAAGAGGATCGAGATATTGCCTTGGAAGGGGAGGCCCTTGTAGGAAAGTCTTTTTTGGATTGGCTTTGGCGAGAATACAAAATTCCCTACTTTTTGTACCCTCTTTCGCCTCTGAAGGCCCATGAGTTTACTTTTCAATGGAATCATAAAGTAGGTCTTGTCTTTGAGGGCCAACTGGAAAATCCTAAAGGGGTCATTGTTTCTCTCTCTCTTAGAAAAAAAGGCCCTCTTATAAGCCTTTCTCCCTGCCGTATAAAGATAAATAGACATCAAATTGAAATAGGGCTCCTCAAAGATAGGCAAAGGCTCTCTCTCTCTTTCCAAGGCAAAATCAAAGATAGCGAATGGGACCTTTTATTTCCAAAGCCGCTCTTAAGACCCGCCTTTGTAAAAGGCCATTTTAAGGGAGTCTATTATCCAGGGCATCTGTTGTGGAGTAGGTTTCAGGGCCAGCTCACGATAAGGGGGTTAAAGACCTCCGTACAAGGCGTGCCCATATATGTTGTTTCCTTCAGGAGTAAGGGCCAAGGAAGCCGTGGTTATATCAGAGAAATAAAAGCACTTTTAGACCACACCCAGTTCACGGCCAGCGGTTCTTGGGAACTTGCTCCACGCAATATACGCCTCTCTGGTAACCTAAAGGCCCCTATCATAAACCTGACCGAGATCATTAAAAAACTAAAAAACTATAAGAAAAAAGGCCCTTCTACCCATTACCCTCACCTGGTCTTAAACCTGGACCTCCAAGTAGACCAGATGACCTGGGAGAAATATCATCTAAACGATATAACAGCCAACTTATTATACTTTAAAGATACCTTTCGCTTTATCGTAGAGAAGGCTGATTTCTGCGGGCTAAACGTGGTAGGGGAATTACTTTGGTCTCCTTATCAGCAAAAATTACGCCTCTCCTATTTTGGCGCCCATAAGAATCTTCATGACTTTCTAACTTGCAGTTTGGGCAGAGATAAACTGGCCCAAGGGACCTTTACCTTAGAAGGCACTTTTCAGGGTTTTGGTAAAAAAGGGCCTTTTTTAGATAAAACAGCAGGCAAGTTCGCCTTTTCTTCTCCTGAAGGGCGCCTTTTCAAGATTGGCATGCTGGTCAAACTCTTTGCCTTTTTAAACCCTCTTGAGGTTTTTCAAGGAAATCTCCCTAATCTTTCCCAAGAAGGCCTCCATTACGACCTCTTAGAAATTAAAGGACATTTTCAAAAACATTATCTCCTTATCGACACCGCGCAAATCAAGGCCACGGGATTAAGGATTTTTGCCTCGGGGAAGATAGACCTCTTACACAAAAAGATTCAACTTACTGCCCTGGTTTCGCCATTCATACAGGCCGACAAATTGGTAAGCCATATACCTTTAGTAGGCTGGGTATTGACCGGAAAGTCAAAGACCTTCTTTTCTATTCCTGTAGGTATACACGGCTCCTTAGATAAGCCCGAGATCTTCCCGCTAGACCCCCAGGCGGTAAGCCAAACCCTTTTGGGAATTTTAAAACGCACTTTACAGCTCCCGGTGAAGGTATTTATACCCTCACCATCATCGCCCCCTCTGCCCAATGAGGCCCGTCCTAAAGGAGAATCGACCCCACCCGGTAAACAATAAAGGCTACTAGCCAGGCCAGGGTGAGCTCATAACAGATACACACCAGAGGCCATTTTAAGGCCCCAGTCTCCCTCCATATAGCCAAAATAGTGGCTATACAAGGGATATAGATCAACACAAAGACCATAAAGGCCAGGGCCACAGCGGGATTAATCCCCAAGGCCCGGAGGGCTTCCTTCAGCGAATGAGCGCTACTTCCTTCCTGATAGAGTACGCCCAGAGAAGAAACAACTACTTCTTTGGCCACCACGCCCGTGACCAGACTGACGTCCATACGCCAGTCAAAACCAAGAGGGGTCAGGAGTGGAGAAATGATCTTACCCAACCTACCTATGTAGCTCTCTTCAATGGAAGGGGGGTGGCCACCTACCCTGGGAAAGGCAGAAAGACCCCAGATAATCACCGAAAAGACCAGGATCACGCCTCCCATCTTTTGTAGATACACCTTGGTCTTCTCCCACATGTGCAGAAGAAGGCCTTTGATAGTAGGCATACGATAGGGAGGTAATTCCAAGACAAAAGGGGTGTCCTCTTCTTTTATCAAGAATCGGCTAAAGATCTTGCCCAAAATCATGGCCAACCCGATTCCCAGGGCATAGATGCCAAATATGATCTGACTCTCATGCCCCGGGAAAAAGGCCCCGGCGAAAAGTACGTAAACTGGCAACCGGGCGGAACAACTCATCAGGGGGTTAATCAAAATAGTAAGTACCCGATCTCGATGGCTTTCCAAGGTACGCGTAGCCATTATGGCAGGCACATTACAGCCAAACCCCATGAGTAAGGGGATAAAAGACTTGCCGTGGAGCCCCAAAAAATGCATCACCCTATCCATAATAAAGGCCGCCCGGGCAAGATAGCCTGTATCCTCAAAGAGACTTATGCCCAAAAACAGCAATAAAATATTGGGCAAAAACACGAGCACGCCGCCCACACCGTTTACTACACCCTGCACGAGGAGCTCTTTCCAAAGGGTATCGGGCAAACGGGCCTCTAAAAAGCGGCTTACCAAGCCCACCATGTGTTCAATACCCGCCACTGGGTATTCACCAAGCTTGAAGGTGAGATAAAACAGGGCGTACATGGCCAAAAAAAACAAGGGAAAGCCCAGGAACCTATTGGTAACTATGTCGTCAATACGGTCGGAAACAGTACGGCGATCTAAGGCCGAGGTACGCACCACTTCCCGCAAGGCCCCAGAGATATACCCATAGCGTGCTTCTGCTATGATGGCCTCAGGAGTCTCATCGAGTACCCGACGCAAGCGCTTTTCACTCTTGTTGAGCTGTTCTAACACCTCCTGAGAACCGGGGATCTTCTTTATCAGACGCAAGATCTCAGGGTCTTTCTCTAAGAGTTTAATGGCCAACCACCGTGGCGGATACTTGTCTCTTATATCCTCAAGATGCGCAATCTTTTCGGCCAGTGTCCTTATCTCTCTTTCCAGTTCCGGCCCGTAGTTAATAGAAACTGGTTGGGCCTTCACACGCCCTTCTACCACAGCCACAATGGTCTCTAAGAGATCTTCAAGCCCCAACCCCTTAGTCCCCACAGTCCTTACTACCGGGACCCCTAGCAAACGAGACAATAGATCATAGTCGATAAAAATGCCCCGTGCCTTGGCCACGTCTACCATGTTCATGGCAAAAACAAGGGGGCGACCAAGCTCCATAAGCTGA
>JALSKZ010000065.1 GCA_026988575.1 Thermodesulfobacteriales bacterium
GTCCCCACGGTCCTTACTACCGGGACCCCTAGCAAACGAGACAATAGATCATAGTCGATAAAAATGCCCCGTGCCTTGGCCACGTCTACCATGTTCATGGCAAAAACAAGGGGGCGACCAAGCTCCATAAGCTGAACCGCCAGGTAAAGATTGCGTTCTAAATTGGAGGCATCAATGACATCAACGACTACGTCGGGACGTTCTTCTAAAATAAAGTCACGGGCCACAATCTCTTCTATAGAATAGGCGGTAAGAGAGTAAATTCCTGGGAGATCAACTATCCGGAAGGTATATCCTTGATAGGTAAGCGCACCTTCTTTTTTTTCTACCGTAACACCAGGCCAGTTACCAACCTTCTGGCGTGCTCCGGTGAGTTGATTAAAAATGGTGGTTTTTCCGGCGTTAGGATTTCCAGCCAGGGCTACAGTTATCTTCATTAATGGAGCTTCTCAACCAAGATGTTATTGGCTTCTTCGTGCCTTAGACTCACGTGATAACCCTTTATTTCGTATTCCACTGGATCTTTCAGGGGAGCATAACGTACCACCTTGACTTCTGCCCCGGGTATAAAACCCATTTCCATGAGTCGGATACGAAAGGGACCGTTACCTTTGATCTTTATTATCTTTGCCTTTTCGCCCTCCCGCAATTCTTCAAGCTTCATAACCCCCATACTGCCTCCACTTTAGAGCTTCTTTTGACACTGGGGACAATAACCAAAGAATTCCAACTTGAACCCGGTAATTTTATAGCCAAACTTCTTGATTACTTCTTGCTCAATGGCGTTGACTCGATCATCGGTAAATTCTTCTACACGACGACAAGCCAGACAGCGGATATGACCATGGGGGCTGTGCCCATATATGTGTTCGTAATGCATATGGCCATCTTCATGATACACCTCTTGGATTAGCCCGCAGTCTATGAGTAAGGGGATAGTACGATATATAGAGGCCTTGGAAAGCTTTTTACCTTTGTTGCGCAAACGCAGATAGAGTTCATCCACGTCAAAATGGTCGTGAATCTTAAATATTTCGCGCACGATAGTCTCGCGTTCCGGGGTAAAACGAAGGCCTTTTCGCCTTACATACTCGCGAAAAATTTCTATTTCCGGCGTTTTCTCTCTATTTTCTGGACTGGACATACCAACCTCAAAAAAGAAGCTGATTTTCTTTAACAAGTAAAAAGAAATCTCTATCTATGTCAAGAAGAAGGGGGCTTTATAGACCCAAACGCCCCCTCTTTTTATATGAATTTATCTGAAAGAATAGAAATTAGAGGCCAAATTCTTTTTCAAACGGCCACGCCGCAAGGCCTCCTTCCATATATGCTACCTTTGGAAAACCTAAGGAGGCCAAAATACGTGCGGCCTCAAATCCCCGCAAAGAGATCTTACAAAAACTGATGATCTCCTTCTGGCGGGGCAGTTTTTCCAGAGCCAAGGCACGCAATTTCCCCAAGGGGATGTAGACCACATTGGGATAGGGTATTTTTACGGCCTCTACTTCCTTAGGGGTACGGACATCCAAAAGGATTACCTCTTCGCCGCGATCTATCTTGGCCTTGACCTCATAGGGCTTGTAACTCTTTACCAAACGGTAAATTTTATTTTGGGTAGCCCAAGCAGCCGTGGTCAGCAGATCAATGGCTGGCGCAAACGGTGGGGCATAGGCCATCTCTACTGCCGCTAAGTCTTCAATGGTACCGTAAGAACGAAGTACAGCAGCCACTGTATTGACCCGAGGCAGGACATCGCCTGGACCTATCATTTGCGCCCCTAAGACCCGGCCAGAGGCCGCATCCGCAATCAATTTAATGAGCAGGGGATTTTGCCCTGGTATGTAATGGGCGCGGTCAGCTCCTGCTACTATGGTAGAAACTACATCATAGCCCATTTCCCGGGCCCGTTTCTCCGTAAGCCCTGTTCTGGCTATATTCAAATCAAAAAGCCGACACACCGCCGTTGCCACTACTCCCTCAAACACACTTTCCATCCCCGCAAGATTATCCCCTATAACACGGCCGTGTTTATTGGCCACCGAGCCCATGGGTAAATATACAGGTTTGCCCGAGATAAGACACCGGCTCTCTACACAATCACCACCCGCATAGATGTGAGGATCACTGGTACGGAGATGTCGGTCGACCTTTATACCCAAGGGACCAACTTCTAACCCGGCCTCCCGGGCAAGGTCTACGTTAGGACGGACCCCTATGCTTAAAAGCACCATCTGACAGGGTATCTCCCTTCCCCCTTCGGTAATTACTTTTTCTACTCTATCTCTGCCCTCAAAGGCCTTTACTCCCTCACCCAAAATTATCTCTATCCCCCTGTCCTCTAGGGCCTCTTTCAGGGGAAAGGCCACGTCTTCGTCAAGGATGGTGGGAAGAGGCCAGTGGAGTTTCTCCACCACGGTGATACGTTTGTGCGCCTTAAACAGGGCCTCGATGCACTCTAGGGCAATAAGCCCCAGGCCTACTACCACCACGTCGCGGATATCGGGATTGGCTAAGGCCTCTTTCAAGGCCCTTCCGTCTTCCAAGGTCTTTAGGGTGTAAATACCGGCAAGATCTATGCCCTCTAAGGGGGGCCGGATAGGGCTGCTGCCCGTGGCCAACACTAATGAGTCATAAGGTAATTTTAAAATTTCACCGGTCTCTAACTGGCGAGCCACTACTATTTTTTTATCCCGGTCAATGGCCTCGGCCTTTGTCCGTGTCAGCACTTCAATATCTTTGACGGCTTTGAAAAAGTGCGGATCTCTGGGCACGCCAGCAGGGGTATTGATCAACTCCTGTAACTCTTTAACCACCCCGCCCAGGAAAAAAGGCAAACCACAAGCTCCGTAGGAGACAAAGGGACCTTGTTCCAAAATAATTACTTCGGCCGATGGGTCTAACCGCTTAAGTCGTGCAGCAGCCTTTGGGCCACAAGCTACTCCTCCAATCACCACAATCTTTTGCCCCATTATTCCCTCCTTTCCCAGATATTCTTTAATTTTCACTTATTTTCGAATCTACATATTTTAGTCTATTTGAGACAGGGCCATTTTTATCTGCTTTTTGGGATTCTTTTGCGTATTTTTCTCTTAGAGGCGGTTTTTAGATCGAGGGCCACCAAATAATAGTTTAAAAAACAAAACCGCCACGATACTTGATCTTAAATTTTATCATTATATTCTTACAATTTTCTGGACCAATATTGCCGGGAGAGGATCTATGGGTGAAAAGACAATACGTATATTGGGGGACCCTGTTTTAAGGGAAGTGGCCAAGCCTATCACCGAAATTAATGGCCAATTACAAAGTCTGATAGAGGACATGGCCGAAACCATGTATAAAGCCAAAGGGCTTGGGCTAGCAGCCAACCAAATCGGCGAAACCAAACGCCTTTTTGTCCTAGACCTGGGACAAAGAGAAAACAAGCCCCAACTTTTGGTATTCATTAATCCGGAGATTATAGAAGCCGAAGGGGATCTATACGAAGAAGAGGGTTGTCTCAGTATCCCCGGCTATTCCACCAAAATACACCGCAAGGCCAAGATATTGGTACGCGCCCTAGACCGCGAGGGCAAGGAGTTTGAACGTGAACTGGAAGGTCTTGGGGCCAGGGCCATCCAACACGAAATTGATCACCTAAACGGCATCCTTTATATAGATTACCTTTCTACCTTAAAAAAGGCCCTTTTTAAGAAGTGGTGGAAGAAACATGGCCCTCGCAAATAAAAAAGCACCAGCGGGTGTCCTGTGCGGGAGGGGCGGGCTCTGCCTAATGGAACACCCGCTGGTGTAAGACCAGACACCATCCCCCACCTATAATTTCAAAAAACAGCGCCAAACAAAAAAAGCCCTTGGAGTTTTTACTCCAAGGGCTTCCTGGCCCGAAGGCGCTTAAGAGCATAAAAATTAAAATTTAGTTTGTCAATACCTCTATTGGTACAGTAGTTTTGACATAAAGGCTTGACCTTTGCCAAATCTGCATCAAATCGTAACTTGTTAAGCCCCAAATTCCAAACACGGGAAAAAGGCCCTAGGCAAAGGATTTCGCTAATAAGATAAAGCCTACTACGTTGCCGAAAGGCGTTTAATCTGCTAACCCTTATGGCGTTATGAAGGTAATTTTTCAAGGGCCTAGATGGAGTCTCTTTATCGAAACGGCCTTGAGCAAAGACCTAAAGGCCATTACCAGCTTTTTTATAGACCAGGGCCTCTCTGCCAATGACGCCCAAAAACTTTGTGGCCTGGTCTTGGAACTGAGTGTAGACAGCGAGACACCATTGATTAAACTCTTTGAAGGACAGCCTACTCTGCTCAATATAGACAAACTGGCTCGAAAGCGATATCTATTTTCGGGCTCTATCCAAGCCTTTAGGTCTTTTTACCTGGAGTACAAAGAACAAAAGGTAGCCAAGGCCTTACTACATTTTTTGTGTCACCAATATCCGTCTTTTTTTAAAGACCTCTGGCCCAAACACGGCCTAATTCCTCCTTTGGGGATTTCCTTCCAGGTTATAGGCCCCGAAGAGATAAAGGGGCTTGATCTGGCCCTGCGCCTACGCCACCATTATGTAGTGACCAACTTCGTCCTGCCCGAACATGAGGCCTTGAAGTTATTTTTGAAACATCGGCTTGAGCCTGTTTTTATATCCCCTTGCTACCAGGAAGAATTACCTATAATCCAGCCCGTAAACGAGCAAAAGCCAGAGATTGAAGACGTAATACAACATTACGTGGACTTTCTAAAGGCCCTCCCTTCTGAATGGGCCCAAGGACTAATACCTCGGGCCTTAGCAGTTAAGGGATTTTTGTTCGCCCCTTTATTGTCTTATATGGATATCTTCACCAAGAATTTAAGTATCGAAAAACACCCTTTGCGACAGACTATTAAGGAATTATTTATTCTTTTCCGCCAGGCCTTTCCCGAGCCTTTTGGGCTGTTGCCAGAATAAAATCAAGGAGGTTCCCATGTCTTTAACCGTGGCCGAAAAACTCATCGAAAGCCACCTTGTATCTGGATCCCTAAAAAGGGGTACTCCTATAGCCATAAAAATTGACCAAACACTTACCCAAGATGCCACAGGGACTATGGCTTACTTAGA
The DNA here is from genome assembly GCA_026988575.1 of Thermodesulfobacteriales bacterium. GTDB lineage: Bacteria > Desulfobacterota > Thermodesulfobacteria > Thermodesulfobacteriales > Thermodesulfatatoraceae > JALSKZ01. The sequence continues at coordinate 5,100 of JALSKZ010000065.1, forward strand.
ATTCGAAGCCATAGGCATCCCCCGGGTAAAAACGGAATTATCTGTCTCTTATGTAGATCACAACCTCCTTCAGACTGATTTTCGCAATGCCGACGACCATCGTTACTTACAAAGTATTGCCGCTCGCTACGGCATCTGGTTTTCCCGGCCGGGAAACGGGATCTGCCACCAACTACACCTGGAGTGTTTTGCCCGTCCGGGCAAGACACTGCTTGGTTCCGACAGTCACACCCCCACGGCCGGGGGCTGTGGCATGTTGGCCATTGGAGCGGGAGGGCTTGATGTAGCCATGGCCATGGCCGGACGCCCCTTTCACTTAATCATGCCTAAAATTGTCGGCATATATCTCACGGGCAAGCTTCCTCCCTGGACTTCTGCCCGTGACATAGCCCTGTGGATGTTACGCAAGCTCACTGTAAAAGGGGCTCTGGGGAAAATCCTGGAATACTTCGGACCTGGAGTCAAAGAATTGTCCGTTACCGACCGGGCCACCATTGCCAACCTGGGTACAGAAATGGGGGCCACCACCAGCGTATTCCCCTCGGATGAAATTACCCGTTTGTGGTTAAAGGCCCAAGGGCGAGAACACGAATGGAAAAAGATCCTCCCCGACAAGGAGGCCGAATACGACGAAATCATAGAGCTTGATCTCTCTACCCTTGAGCCCTTGGCGGCCTGTCCTTCCTCTCCAGATAACGTCAAACCCGTAGCCGAACTAGAAGGGCGACCCGTAGCCCAGGTAATAGTAGGATCTTGCGCCAATTCCTCTTTGAGGGACCTGGTCTTGGTTTCCCAGGCTGTACGAGGCCGCAAGATACACAAAGATGTCTCTTTTGAGATAAATCCTGGCTCGCTTCAGGTACTTGAAAACTTAGACGCCCTGGGTTTACTCCAGGGGCTTATCCATGCTGGAGCCCGTATACACCAATGCGGTTGTCTCGGGTGCATAGGGATGGGCCAGGCCCCGGCCACAGATACTATTTCTTTGCGCACTTTCACCCGCAATTTCCCGGGCCGTTCGGGGACCAAAAACGATCAAGTCTATTTGGTAAGCCCTGAAGTAGCCGTGGCTTCGGCCCTGGCTGGCCATATAGCTGATCCTAGGAAATTGGGGGCCTATCCCGAAATAGAATTACCCAGCCATTTCATCATGAATAATGCCCTCTTTGTCCCCCCCTTACCCGAAGAAGAGGCCCAAAAGGTCCAAATTATTAGGGGGCCCAATATCGTCCCGTTACCCGAATTTGAGCCCCTACCAGAAGACTTAGAGGCCCAGGTAATCCTAAAGGTGGGGGATAACATAACCACAGACCATATTATGCCTGCGGGCGCCAAGATCCTGCCCCTGCGCAGTAATTTGCCGGCCATAAGCCAGTATGTATTTTCTTCCATAGACCCAGAGTTTGCCCAAAAAGCCCTGGCCCTCAAAGAAAAAGGAGTGGCTGGCGCTGTTATAGGAGGGGAAAATTACGGACAGGGTTCTTCGCGGGAACATGCCGCCTTGGCCCCAAGGTATCTAGGCATTCGGGTCAAACTGGCCAAAAGCTTCGCCCGAATTCATAAGGCAAATCTAATAAATTTTGGTATCTTGCCAGTCACCTTTGCCGACCCCAAAGATTACGAAAAACTAAGCCCTGGAGACACCCTTGTCTTTAGAGACATAAAACAGGCCCTTAATAACGGGGCCCAAGAAATCGAAATAGAAATAAAAGGCAAAAGGACCATTAAAGCCCACGTAGACCTTACCCCAAGGGACCGAAAAATTATCGTTTTGGGCTCTCTTTTAAACCTAGCTCGCGAAGAATAGGCCAAAGGTAAGGGGTTTCCCCTTACCTTTGGGGACTACCTTTCTAAAATCGATTCAATTCTAGGATTAATCTCATTTGAGAGAAGAGTATTTATAAGATACAATTTAAAAGCCTTTAAAGCCAAGAAGGAGGGACTATATGCCCGCGTATCGTGTAAGAGGCCATATATGGATAGACAGACAGGGCGGCGGCCCGTTTTTAGGACCAGGACGAATTGCCTTGTTACAAAAGATTGACGAGCTGGGTTCCATCAGGGCTGCGGCCAAGGCCTTAAATATGTCTTACCGAAGGGCCTGGCGACACGTGGAGGCGCTAAACCGTGAGGCCCCTTCCCCCCTTATTATTACCTCTATCGGGGGCAAAGGTGGCGGAGGCGCTACCCTTACCCCTGCTGGTTATGCTGTCCTGGAGATATTCGCCAGGCTAGAAAAAAGTTTCCAAAGATTCCTGGAGGAAAAGACAAAGGACATACAAGAAGAGCTCTCCCACATACACCCCTAATCATTCCTTCCCAATCAAAAAAAACTTCCTTATTTTTAAAAACGTGATATCTATAGCGGAATAACTAATGGCTTATTATTTGCATTTTATCAGGGTAAATCCTCAGGAAGGATCTAGGACAATGATAAAGCCAGGGTCGAAAAACAAATAATGCTTTGGAATAGGACCTTTTCCCAAATACTTTTTCAGGCAGGAGGAGAGAATGAACATATCCAAGGGTTTGAAAGTTTTTTTAGGGTCTGTTTTGTTAGTTTTGGGAGTTTTTATACAAGGGGCCCTAGCGCAAGAAAAACTGCGCGTGGCTGCCGCGGCCAATCTACTCTACCCCATGAAGGAAATAGCCCAGACCTTTGAACAGCTCCACCATGTAGACGTAGAAGTAGTGTTTAATTCTTCAGGAAAGCTCTTTGCCCTTTTGGAACAAGGGGCCCCTTTTGACCTCTTTTTTTCCGCCGATGCCAAACGGCCTGACAGACTCTTCAAAGAAGGGGTGTGTGCACAACCGGTAGTCTATACCCACGGGGTCTTGGTTTTTTGGAGTCTAGAAAAGACACTCTGCCAGGAGGGATGGCCCAAAGCCCTAACCAATATAAGACGTTTGGCCATTGCTGATCCAAAACTTGCCCCTTATGGAGAAAAGGCCGTATTTGTACTCAAATCTTGGGGGCTATGGCCCCGGGTAAAAGACCGCCTGGTTAAGGCATTTACGGTATCGCAGGCCTTTCAGTGGGCCGAAAGCGGAAACGCCGACGCCGCGCTAATTAGCTTTTCTTTGGCGCTCTCTGGAGCAGGGGCTAAGGGCTGTTACCTCCTTATACCCAAAGCCCCTCTCATAGAGCAAAAGGCCTGCCTCATCAAAAATGGCCATACCTCATGGGCCCAGAAATTCTTGGATTATGTACTTTCTCCAGCCGGACAAAAAATATTAGCTAAATACGGTTACCAATAAAATGATTACGCCCCTTTGGCTATCGTTTAAATTGGCCATAATAGTCACCGCGATCCTTGTGGTATTAGCCAGCCCCCTGGCCTATGTTTTGAGTTTTCGCCAGTTCCGGGGTAAACCCTGGCTGGAAAGCCTTATTATGCTGCCCCTGGTATTACCGCCTACGGTGTTGGGTTTTGGTCTACTCTTGTTCCTCGGGCCCCATGGGCCCCTGGGCAAACTTTTTTGGCGTTTTTTTGGCTATACCCCGGCCTTTCACTTCTCCGGACTCGTACTGGCCTGTCTCATCCATGGGTTACCCTTTGCTGTACAACCCCTAAAGGCCGCTATGAGTAAACTTGACCGCAAGATCCTGGAATTGGCCGAAGTAAGCGGCCTATCACCTCTGCATACTTTTATCCAGATTGTCCTCCCCAATGTCTGGCCCGGTATTATGGCCGCGGCCATTATTACTTTTGCCCACACCTTGGGCGAATTTGGCGTAGTACTCATGGTGGGCGGAGGGATCCCAGGCAAGACTCTAGTGGCTTCCATCGCCATCTATAGCTACGTAGAAGCCCTAGAATACACTAAAGCCGCCTGGCTTTCTCTAATCTTACTGGTCTTAAGCTATGTAGTATTGTGCACAGCCATGTTTCTGGAAAGGAGGCAAAATACATGTATCTTCGGGTCAACATAAAAAAGCTATTGCCCGCCTTTACCTTAAAGGTCGACTTTTCTCTACCCGTAGGGGAAAGTATGGTCCTCTTCGGGCCCTCGGGCTCGGGCAAAACCACTTTGTTACGCATATTGGCTGGCCTGGAACAAATAGACCAAGGCTATGTCTATTTTGGAAGGGATTGCTTTGTGAATACGCACGAAAAAATCTTTCTCCCCCCTCGGAAACGTAACTTGGCCCTGGTCTTTCAGGAAGGAATCTTATTCCCCCATCTATCGCTAGAAAAAAATATAAACCTCCAGGCCAAAGACAAAGAGCAGACCAAGGACCTACTCCAGATCTTAGGCCTTTGGTCTTTACGAAAACGTAAACCCGCTGAAGTATCCGGAGGGGAACGCCAGAGGGCAGCCCTGGCCCAGGCCCTTGCCCGCAAACCAAGACTTTTGCTTTTAGACGAACCCTTTAGCGCCTTAGACCAAAAAACCAAGGAAACAGTAATAAATTTTTTAAAAACATGGCAAGAAGAAAACAAAACCACCATGGTGGTCATTACCCACCAGTGGGATGAAGCCCAAGAGCTGTCCAGCTATTGGCTTGAAATCTGGCGCGGGGAGACCAAATTTTGTACCCGCCCTTTCCCCGGGCATAAATTTTTTGTACCGCCTGCGCAACTTAGAGCTAATGTTTAGATGAAATTTTGCGCACCTTGAGTCTTAAACCCTCTAGGGCCTCTACCGTTACGACGGCCCCTTGAGGGATTTTCTCTTCGCTAAAGGCCTGCCAAATTTCACCGTGTACAAAAACTTGTCCCCCCTGGGGCGTAATTTCGGTGAGGGCCTGGCCTTGTTCCCCTATAAGACCTTCGCTCCCCGTGGTGGGTCTTTTGAGCACCGCTCGCGCTGCCAGATAAGTCATACTACAAAAAAACAACCCCACCACAGAAACCACCGGCAATATAACATGGTAAGAAACTCTCAACCCCTCTGGAGTCTTGTTGAAAAGGAGTAAGGAACCCAGGATCAGACACCCTAACCCGGCCAAAGAAAGGAGTCCGTAACTGCTGATCTTTATTTCCAAGAAAAATAACACCCCGGAAAACAAAATAAGGGCCAGGCCAGCGTAGTCTATGGGTAAGAGATGTAGGGCATAGAGGGCCAGCACCAAACAAATGGCCCCTACCACCCCTGGGAAAATCGCCCCAGGGTGTGAAAGCTCTAAATAAAGGCCCGCCAAACCCAACATCAAAAGGATATAGGCTATGTTAGGATCAGTGATAAAGCGTAATACGGCATTTCGAAGGCCCGCTTTTATGATCTTTGGCTCCACACCTTTAGTGTGCAACACCACCTGACCGGCCTTAGTCTCTATATGGCGACCATTTATCTGGTTTAAGAGGTCTTTCAGGTCGAGGGCTATCAGGTCGATAACTTTTAGCTTCAGGGCCTCTTGAGCGGTAATAGAGACGCTTTCGCGTACAGCCTTCTCTGCCCACCGGGCATTCCGCCCCCTTAAGACCGCCAGAGACCGCGCCAAAGCAGCCAAATCATTTTCTATCTTTTTCGACATGGTCTTATCGAGTTTTTGCCCCATGGTCACGGGATGGGCAGCACCAATATTTGTACCAGGGGCCATAGCCGCTATATGGGCCGCAAGCACTATAAAAGTGCCTGCAGAGGCCGCCTGGGCCCCTGAGGGGGCCACATAGACAACCACCGGCACAGAGGCATTTAAAATAAGTTTGACGATCCCGCGCATACTGGTCACTAATCCACCTGGAGTATCTAGCTCTAAGACCAGACACTGGGCTTGCTCTCTTTGGGCCTGGTAAAGGGCTTCTTGAACTTTAGTAACCGTAAGAGGAGTAATAGCCTCGGCCAGGGGTAAAACTAATACCTCTTTGGCTGTTGCCGCCATAGACGATAACAAAATAATACCCAAGGCCCAGAGAGTAATTCTTATTTTGTACATAGATCGCCATAAAGAGATTTAAGCAGTTTTAAGTCTTCCCAGGCCTCCCGTTTATACTGGGGAAAGCGCAACAAATAGGCGGGATGAAAGGTCACTAGCAACTTAATATCGTTGTCTATTCGGTGTACCTGCCCCCGAAGGGAAGTAAGGGAAGCCTTAGTCCCCAGAAGGGCCTGCGCCGAGGTGAGCCCTAAAGTACAGATAAGCCTCGGCCTTATGACCTGAATCTGTTTATGTAAAAAGGGCAGACAGCTCTCTATCTCGTCGGGTTCAGGAGTACGGTTTCGGGGGGGCCGACACTTTACCACATTGGTAATGTAGATCTCGGCCCGCGTAATGTGGATAGCCGCCAACATTTGGTCAAGGAGCTTGCCTGCACGGCCCACAAAGGGCCGACCTACTAAATCTTCCTCTCGACCAGGGGCCTCGCCCACTAACATGAGACAAGCCCGGTCATGGCCCTCCCCAAAGACCAAATGTGTCCTCTCGGCAGCTAGTTTACACCGGGTACAGCCCCTTAACTCGTGCTCTATTTCTTTGAGCGAAGAGGGGGCAGGAGAAAGGTCTGCTTCCATAAACTTTTTTATCTTTTCACTGGTAGGCACGGTATTTAGCCCCAAATTTTTAAGATAATAGAGATAATTTCTTAAATCTTCGCATATCTCGGCAAGGGAACCCAAATGGTCTTTACCCCTTAAAGTCACTATCCCCTGCCCCCTAAACAAGATTATTAATTACTCTTTGCCAAAAAATCTCTTATGGCTTCCACCAGGCCAGGAATGGTATATGTTTTGGCCTCTATCTGGGGTGTAAAACCATATTTTCTAAGAGTTTCACTGGTAATAGGCCCTATAGAGGCCAAAGCCACCCGGCTTAAAAGCTCTTCTGCTTTGGGCCCCAGCATAGACAAGAGATTCCTGGCCGTTGAAGAACTCGTAAAGGTGACTACGTCTACGCCCTGGTCAAGCACCTCTAAGGCACGTTTGGCCTCTTCTTGGGGGATAACCGTCTGGTAGGCAGGGGCCACCAGGACCCTGGCGCCCATCTCTTCTAGCTTTTGGGGCAAAATTTCTCTGGCTTCTAGGGCCCTGGGAATAAGGATCTTTTGCCCTGCTATATTTAGCTTCTCAAAGGCGGCTAGGAGACCTTCGGCCCGAAACTCCGCAGGCAAAAGATCCACCACCAGGCCGTAGTCAGCAAGGGCTTTGGCTGTAGCCTGCCCAATAGCCGCCAGCTTGGCCTGACCTAAGGAACGGACGTCTCTACCCTTGGCTAGGAGTCTCTTAAAGAAAAAAGAAACCCCGTTTACCGAGGTAAAGACCACCCAGTGGAATTCCGCAAGCCTCTCCAAGGCCTCATCCAAGACCCTGTAGTCGGTCAGGGGCTGTATTTTGATGGTGGGGATCTCTATACACTCTGCCCCTAAATCTTCTAGTAACTCTACCAGTTGACTAGATTGTTCTCTGGTGCGCGTCACTAGGATACGCCTCCCAAACAGGGGGCGAGTCTCAAACCACTTTAGCTTTTCACGCAGGGTGACCACCTCACCCACCAAGATAATAGACGGTGGCCCCAGGCGGGCCTCTTCTACCCTCTGTACGATATCGGCAAGCGTTCCGGTAACTACCTCTTGACGCGGCGTGCTCCCCCAACGAATCACCGCCACCGGCGTTGCGGGTGACTTGCCGTAACGGATAAGGTTGTCTCTAATCCGGGGTAAATTTTTCATTCCCATAAGGAAGGCAAGGGTGCCGATACGGGCCAAGGCAGCCCAATCTATGGCCGAATCTTCTTTGGTAGGATCTTCGTGCCCGGTGACCATAGAAAAGGTAGAGGTGTGTTCCCGGTGGGTTACTGGAATACCTGCGTATGCGGGGGCGGCAATGGCCGAAGTCACCCCTGGTATCACCTCAAAGGAAATTCCTGCTTCTACTAGCACTTCGGCTTCTTCGCCCCCTCGGCCAAATAGAAAAGGGTCTCCACCCTTTAAGCGGGCCACCACCTTACCTTCTCGAGCCTTTTCTACCAAGAGCTGGTTTATTTCTTCCTGAGATAGGGTATGGTGCCCACCTTTTTTGCCTACGTAGATCTTTTCTGCCTCCGGTCGAGCATGGTTTAACAGCCTCGGGTTGGCCAAGTAATCATAGACTACCACATCGGCCTTGCCTATGGCCTTTATGGCCTTGAGTGTGATAAGACCGGGATCTCCCGGGCCGGCACCAATAAGAAATACCTTCACTGTTGTCCCCCATAGACTTTTTCGAGTATCTGGTCTCCCCCGCGCAAAAGTAGTTCTTCGGCCAAATCTTTACCCATGGCGTGGGCTTCTGCCGGAAGCCCTTGACGCTTACCTCTAAGTAGAGGCCTACCCGAAGGGTCAGCAATCAGGGCCTCCAAGACAAGTTGGTCCTTCTCTAGGTAAGCAAAGGCCGCCAAGGGTACCTGACAACCACCTCCTAGCCTTTCTAAAAAGGCCCTCTCGGCGGCTACACAAACCGCCGTTTCGCGATGGTGCAAAAAAGACAAACCTTCCTCCAGATCGAGATCATCTCTTCTGATCTCTATAGCCAAGGCCCCCTGACCAATGGCCGGGAGCATCACCTCGGGGCCAAAACGCCAACGAGGGGTATCTTCCCCGAGGCCCAAACGCAAAAGACCGGCCTCGGCTACAATAATAGCGTCGTAAAGCCCTTCGGAGAGTTTGCGTAAACGCGTATCCAGATTGCCGCGTAGATTTTCTATACGGAGATCGGGTCGACATGCCCTCAGCTGTGCTGTACGCCTCAGGCTACTGGTACCTACTTTGGCCCCGGCAGATAGGCCCCTTAGGTCTTGCCCGTCTTTGGTAATAAGTACATCAAAAGGGCTCTCCCGCTGGGGGATAATGGCTATTTCTAATCCCTCCGGCAACTCGGTGGGTACATCTTTCATGCTGTGTACCGCAAGGTCGATCGTTTTATGGAGCAGGGCTTCTTCGATCTCTTTTACAAAAAGCCCCTTACCCCCTACCTTGGCCAGGGGGACATCAAGGATTTTGTCCCCCTTGGTATGTATTATCTGAACTTCAATCTCTAGACCAGGATGATATGCCTTTATCTGCTCAACAACCCAGTTGGTCTGGGCCAGGGCCAATTTACTACCCCGCGTACCAACACAAATTCGTCCACGCAAGGTCCCCTCCTAGTTTCCACAAGAACTGCAGTTACCACCACTGCAACCTGAACAGGCCGAAGAGCCACTGCCTACAAACTTGGCCCCTGATTTAAAGGCACAAGCAGACATGAGCTTCTTTACCCTCTTGCTCTTACACCGGGGACACTCAACATCATTCAGGGAACCTAGCACTAGCTCTTCGAAACTCTCCCCACAGTCTTCACAAACGAATTCGTAAATGGGCATCCTGACCTCCCTAAAAGTAGTTTCTACTACAGCATAAAAATATTGCCCCAAACTTCAACGCTCAATCCCCCTATCTAAACACTCTAACCAGGCAGCCACAAGTAAGGGGATCAACAGTTCGTGGTGACCTGTTATGTGGTAGCCTTTTCCCCCGCTCAAAGTGGGCCTCTGCACTACGTTGACTAAAGGCCGATATTGACGCATAAAATCGAAATTCACGGTGGTAAAGTGTTCTACTCTATGTCCTACATTTCGTACGGCAGTAAGGGCCTTGAGGAAGACCTCTGGCAATACTACGGCAGAGCCGGCCAGAAAGAAGACCCCCCCTTCCAGGCGTGAAACTAACGAAGTAAATACCCTAAAATCATAATAACTCGCGGCCCCAATGGCTGCCCCATCAGCCCCTGGGTGGATATGGACGATATCGGTACCTAAGGCCACGTGAACGGTAACCGGCACGCCCAACTCATAGGCCCGCCCAAATATACTCAGGTGTTTGTAGGGATATTCTGACTCCGCAATAAGTTTACCCAACGCCCAGCCAAGCCCTTGATTTTTACCCAGGATAGCGGCCTCCGAGAGCACCTCCCCTGTCTCTTTGGCCGCTCCAAAAGAACCGTCCTTCAGGGCCTGTGAGACGTCCTCGGAGGTGATACCCGCCATGGCCAACTCGGTATCATGGACCATACAGGCTCCGTTTACCATTAAGGCCGACACCAGCCCCTTTTCTAGAAGGTTTATAATGATGGGCGACAGCCCTACCTTTATCACATGGGCCCCAAAAGCCCATATTATGACCTTTTTTTCTCGTACAGCCTGGGCCAAGGCTTGAGCAATATCTAATAAATCTCTGCCGGCTAGTTGCCGCGGCAGAGAGGCCAAGAAAGACCGGAGACTCATTTGGGCCTTAAGGGGGCGGGCCAAATCCGCCACCGACACCTTGCTCGGCCTGGAAAAGAGAGAATATGTCTTGAGCTTAGAAAAATCAAAGGCCTCGGGCCTATCCAAAGAGCTCCTCCTCTACCAAGGCACATACCAGGTGAATAAACAGCAGATGTCCTTCTTGAATGCGGGGGGTCTGCGAAGAGGGGACACATAACAAGAGATCACAATAGTCTTTCATGGCACCACCATTACCCCCCGAAAGTCCAATGGTATAAAGCCCCCTTTCGCGTGCTACCTCCAGGGCCTTAAGGACATTGGGGGATCTACCACTCGTACTTATACCCAAAGCTATATCCCCGGGCTGGCCAAGGGCCTTTATTTGCTTGGCAAAGATGTCTTCAAAGGAATAATCGTTCCCTACAGCAGTAAGGATAGAAGTGTCTGTGGTCAAGGCCAGGGCCGGAAGCGGGCTCCGGTCTATAGTAAAACGGTTGACTAATTCGGCGGCAAAATGTTGCGCATCAGCTGCACTACCGCCATTGCCAAAGATCAAAAGCTTGTGCCCCTCCCTAAACGCCTTTACCAAAACCTGGACGACTTCAAGGATACGGGGGCCCTCCTGGGCCCAAAAAAGGCGTTTGGCCTCTATCGAGGCGGTAATGATTTCTTCCGCCTTTTGCGTCCACTCTTGCATATCTCCCCCTAAAACAGAAATTTAAGCCGATAATAAAGTAGCCCACAATATTCATTAACCACCCGGTTAAGATAAAGAAAATTATAGGGGCGGGGCCAAAAATCGGAAAGAGAGATATTTAAACGCGGTCGGGTAAGGAAAAGAGCAGGATAAGGGGTAGCGGTAAGCCCTTGTTTTTTCAGTAAAAAAAGGGTGCGGGGGAGGTGATAGGCGCTGGTCACTATTATAAAGCTCTTCCCCCTTAAATAGGGTACCAAGGCCTTTACACTGGAAAAGGTATCTTTGGGGCCATCAATAGCCTTCACTGGAGAAACACCCAATTGCCGAGCCAAAAGGGCAAGATAAGTGGCCCCCCTCCCCGGGGGATTACCATTGCCCACAATAAATAGGGGGGCTGACGGATAGCGGTGTTTTAGTTCTACGGCGGCCCAGAAACGAGCCCAGGTCTCGCGGTCAAAGCGTTCCTGTAAAGCCAGGCCCTTTCGGTTAGAAATATAGGCCGGCAAAACCACTATGGCCTCCAAAGGTGCGTTTGAATCCAAGAGCTTGGACTTGCTATAAGAACGTTCTAAAGGTCGGGCCAATAAATAATAGGCAAAAGGAGTGCTAGAAATATAAAACAAAAATAGAGAGAAAACCAAGAGGGCCCGGGCACGATGCCGTTTATAACGAGAAAAGGAAAAAATAGTGGCCAGGGAAAACAATATAAAAAACAGCCCCGAAGGATATATAAGGGCTTCCACGGTCTTTTTTAAGAGATAAGGAAGGTCCATGAAAAGAATTTATATGGCGGGGCCGACGAGATTTGAACTCGCGACCTCCGGCGTGACAGGCCGGCGTTCTAACCGGGCTGAACTACGGCCCCGCATATTATTTTCAGCCTTTGGTGGGCGGAACAGGATTTGAACCTGTGACCCCCGGCTTGTAAGGCCGATGCTCTCCCGCTGAGCTATCCGCCCATGGCGGCAGTTAAGTTAACCTTTCTCACAAATAATGTCAAGATTAATGCGCTCTTATTTCGTCACCACCTTCTACCTTGCCAAAAAGGCTAAAAGGCGGCACATCTCTAAAAATTTCCTCTGGCGATTTGACGTCTAAGGCCAACTTCAGGACCTCGTCCATGTGGTCCACCAAGACCACCTCAATGTCTTTCAATACTTTTTGAGGAATTTCTTTGAGATCTTTCTCGTTTTCTCGGGGGATAAGTACCACTTCAATATTGCCCCTTCGAGCCGCTAAAAGCTTCTCCTTAAGCCCCCCAATGGGCAACACCCGTCCGCGTAAGGTAATCTCGCCGGTCATGGCCACCGTGCTCTTCACCGGCACCTTGATCAGTGCGGAAACAATGGCGGTGGCTATGGTAATACCGGCACTAGGCCCGTCTTTAGGTATGGCTCCTTCCGGGACATGTACATGGATGTCTACCCGCTGGTAAAAATCAGGAGGTAGCCCCAGCTGATGGGCACGAGAACGCACATAGCTCATGGCCGCTTGTACAGACTCTTGCATTACATCACCAAGCTTACCTGTAATCAGGAGCTTGCCCTTACCTGGCATAATAACCGCCTCTATCTGCAAAAGGGCCCCGCCGGTTTCTGTCCAGGCCAGCCCCGTGGCCATACCTATTTCGTTGGTCTGCTCCGCAACACCATAACGGTAACGGGGTACACCTAAATAACGCGGTATCCTAGAGACCATTACCTTGGTAGGCTTAAAGGCCTTGGGATCACGCGCTACTTCTTTGGCTATCTTCCGACATATAGTAGCTATCTCACGCTCCAGATTTCGTACCCCAGCCTCCCGGGTATAGCGCCTGACTATTTCTAGTATGGCCTTGTCGGAAAATTTCACCTGCTCAGGACGTAACCCATGGGCCTCGAGTTGACGCGGTATCAAATACCCCCGGGCTATCTCTAACTTTTCTTCTTCGGTATAACCCGGAATCTCTATGATCTCCATACGATCCATCAAAGGAATAGGAATAGTGTGCAGGGCGTTGGCGGTAGTAATGAAAAGCACGTTGGAAAGGTCATAAGTCAATTCTAGATAATGATCTTGAAAGGCACAATTCTGTTCTGGATCTAACACCTCTAACAGGGCCGCGGCTGGATCTCCCCGAAAATCTGTACCTATTTTGTCTACTTCATCCAAGCAAAATACCGGATTTATCGTCCCCGCCTTGCGCATACCCTGGATAATCTTGCCTGGCAAGGCTCCTATATAAGTGCGCCTGTGGCCCCTAATTTCTGCTTCATCACGCACACCACCCAGAGATATGCGTACAAAATTACGCCCCATGGCCCGGGCCACAGAACGGGCCAAAGATGTCTTACCTACCCCTGGAGGCCCCACCAAACACAAGATAGGGCCTTTTATCTTCTTGACCAATTTCTGAACCGCCAGGTGCTCCAGGATACGCTGTTTTGGTTTTTCTAAACCATAATGATCCGCCTCTAAGATGGCCTCCGCTTCTTCCAGGTCAATGTTGTCTCGTGTGCGTTCGTACCAAGGCAGTGATAAGATCCAATCTATATAGTTGCGTACTACCGTGGCCTCCGCCGACATGGGCGACATCATCTGGAGCTTTTTGAACTCCTGACGCACCTTGGCCGCGGCTTCTTTGGGTAACCTCTTCCGCTTAATCCTCTTTTCTAGCTCGGCTAGATCTCCACGGCCATCTTCACGCTCGCCCATCTCCTTCTGGATGGCCCGCATTTGCTCGTTCAGGTAATAATCGCGTTGGGTCTTTTCCATCTGTTTTTTGACCCGCTCTTTGATACGCTGTTCAAGACGCATTACTTCCATCTCACCACGTAAATAACCGTATACCAGCTCGAGTCGCTTGTTCACATTGGTCATTTCTAACAGGCGCTGCTTCTGGGAGAGCTTCAAGTTCAAAACCGCGGCAATATGGTCTGAAAGACGAGAAGGATCCCTTAAACTCAAAATAGAAGATACTACCTCTGGGGGGATCTTCTTGTTGACCTTGGTATACTCTTCAAAGGCCTGATGACACAGACGTACCAAGGCCTCAATTTCTGGCCCTGCTTCTACTATTTCGCTCTTAGGTTCCACCTGCACCATGAAAAAGTTGTAACCAGGTACAAATTGGAGGACCCGCGCACGCTGTTTCCCCTCGATTAGGGCCTTAACCGTACCGTCGGGTAAACGTAAAATCTGGATGACCGTACCTATAGTACCAATGCGGTATATGTCTTTTTCGGTAGGATCATCTATTTGGGCGTCCTTTTGGGCAGCAAGAAAGATTTCCTTGCCACTGGCCATGGCGTGTTCTATGGCCATGATACTCCTTTCCCGCCCTATAAAAAGCGGCACTAAACGATGCGGGAAAAGGACAATGTCCCGTAACGGCAGTAACGGTAAGATTTGTTTGTCTAAATTCTCTCTATCCATAACACCCCTTAGGCTTCTTGAGCCTGTGATTCATATATAATTATTGGTTTTTCGCGTTTTAAAATTACCTCTTCAGTAACTACACACTCTTTTACTCCCTCAAGAGAGGGTAGATCATACATAATCTCTAACATGGCCTCTTCCATAATGGCCCTGAGACCACGGGCACCACACTTACGCCTAATAGCCTCCTTGGCAATAGCCGTAAGCGCACCTTCGGTAAAACGAAGCGTAATACCATCCATCTCAAAAAGCTTCTCGTATTGTTTTACCAAAGCGTTTTTGGGCTCTTTTAAGATGCGTACCAATTCCTTTTCCGTCAACTCGTCTAGAGTGGCTACTATAGGAATGCGGCCAACAAATTCGGGGATCATACCGAATTTTATAAGGTCTTCAGGTTCCACATAGGCCAAAATCTCCCCTATGGTCATATCCTCGGCCCCTTTAATATTGGCCCCAAAACCAATGGATCGCTGCCCTAGACGTTCTTTTATTATACGCTCTAAGCCCACAAAAGCACCACCACAAATAAATAGGATATTAGTGGTATCTACCTTGATAAACTCCTGTTGGGGGTGTTTGCGCCCTCCTTTAGGAGGCACATTGGCAATAGTGCCCTCCAGGATCTTCAAGAGGGCCTGTTGAACCCCTTCACCTGATACATCCCGCGTAATAGAAGGACTATCACTCTTGCGGGCAATCTTGTCTATTTCGTCGATATACACAATGCCCCTTTGGGCAAGTTCTACGTCGTAATCGGCTGCTTGCAGGAGGTTTAATATTATGTTTTCTACGTCTTCTCCTACATAGCCAGCCTCGGTAAGGGTAGTGGCATCGGCTATGGTAAAAGGCACGTTTAAAAACTTGGCCAAGGTCTGGGCCAGCAAAGTCTTTCCGCACCCGGTGGGCCCCACTAACAGGATATTACTTTTCTGGAGCTCCACCCCGTTTAAGTTTATACGGTTCTCTATGCGCTTGTAGTGGTTATGCACTGCTACCGCCAAAATCTTTTTGGCCCGCTCTTGCCCCACTACATATTGATCTAAAAAGGCCTTTATTTCCGAAGGTTTGGGGATATTTTGTAGGCCTTGAGAGCCCCCTTCTTTCTCGTATTCTTCGGCAATGATATCGTTACACAGCTCTATACACTCATCACATATGTAAACCGCCGGGCCAGCTATTAGCTTGCGCACTTCGTGTTGGCTTTTCCCACAAAAAGAACAATGAAGATCTCCGTTCTTAGAGCTTTTCCTGGGCATTATTCTTCCTCCTTTTTGCCAGGACGTTCATATAATATTTTATCAATAATACCGTATTTTTGCGCCTCCTCACTGGACATATAAAAATCCCTCTCGGTGTCCTGCTGGATCCTCTCGATAGGCTGACCCGTATGGTGCACCAAAATATGATTGATAATATCGCGCAGGCGCAGGATCTCTCGGGCCTGAATATCCACATCGGTTGCTTGCCCCTGGAAGCTACCCATGGGCTGGTGAAGCATTATTCTGGAGTGGGGTAAAGCAAAGCGCTTTCCTGGGGCCCCACCAGCTAATAATACCGCGGCCATACTGGCCGCTTGGCCTAAGCATAACGTACAGACCTGAGGCTTAATATATTGCATGGTGTCGTAAATGGCCAAACCCGAAGTCACAATGCCCCCGGGAGAATTGATATAAAGAGTAATGTCGCGGTCAGGATCTTCTGCTTCCAGAAAAAGTAACTGGGCAATTACTAAATTGGCCACGTTGTCGTCTATAGGCATACCTATAAATATAATTCGTTCCCTAAGCAGTCTAGAGTAAATATCGTAGGCTCGTTCTCCCCGAGCCGTCTGTTCAATAACAATAGGTACGTACATCTTTACTCCTCAGTAGTTTCTTTTTGAGACTCTGGTGTCTCCTCTTGGGCCTTGGCTTCCTCTTCTGTAGATGAAGGGACCTCTGGCTCTTTTATTTTGGCCTTGGACAGCAAAAACTGCAAAGTCTTTTCCGCCAGCAAACGCGGAACCATGGAGGTCATTATGATACCTTTAGCCTCCTCCAGACTGGCCCTACTGGCCTCGGCCAAGGCCTGGGCCTTTTCCTCTAGCTCCTTGGCATCGATGCTAATGTTTTCGATCTCCGCTATGCGTTCCAAGATAAGATCTTCTCGGGCCTGCTGCTCGGCCAACGGACGCAGCTTTTCGCGTAGTTTGGCCTCGGTAATCCCTGCTGATTCAAAGGTATGTCCCTTTTCCTCAAGATTCAACCGCATTTGTTCGATCATCCGGGCAATCTTATATTCGACATATCTCTCCGGTACCTCAAACTGAATTCTTTCGCGCAACTGGGCAAGAACCTGCTCTTTGGCAAATTCTTCGGCCTTTTTTTGTTTTTCCTCTTCTAGTCGTTTCCGAATGCGCTCTTTTAATTGCTCTAGGGACTCAAAGCCCAAATTCATCTTTTTAATGAACTCATCATCAAGGGGCTTGAGCTCACGGACATAGACTTCTCGGATAAACACCTTGTAAAAGACCTTCTGCCCCGCCAACTGGGCGTTGAGAGAATCTTCGGGATAGTCAATCTCTATCTCCAGGGTGTCTCCGGCCTTTTTCCCTATAAGCTCCTTTTCAATAATGAGATTAAACTCTCCGGTACCCACGTCTACGTATAGGGCCTCGGCCTCATGCCCGGGGACCGGTTCATTGTTGATAAATGATTTAAACGAAATGATAGCAATATCGTTTTCTTGAATGACGTGATCCTTTTCCGCCGGTTTTAAATCGGCAAAAGTCATCTGTAGGGCCTTAAGGTGCTGCTCAATTTCTTCTTCGGTCACCTCCGTAGGCAGACTCTCTATCTCCAGACCTTCATAATCTTTAGGCTCAATCTTTATCTCGGGTCGAATATCTACTAATGCGGTATAAGAAAAAGATTCTTTTTCCCTTAAATTATCAAACTTCTCTATAATAGGCCGGACAATCGGTGTTAGTTTGCTTTCCTCTATGGCCTTAGGTAAAGATTCCTGAATTAGATTCTCTACTACACGCTCTTCAATATGTTCTTTAAATAAACGCTTCAAGACGGCCTTGGGCACTTTGCCCTTCCTAAAGCCCTTTACCGAAACTTCCCGCCCCAATTTCTGGCAGGCCCGGTCAATCTCCTTGGCCACTACCTCAGGGGGCAGCTCTACGTTTAACCTTTTTTGTACTGCACTAACATCTTCCACACATACTTTCATTCTATCGCTCCCTTTAACCATTTCTTTTCAATTTAAGGCTACAAAGATTTAGAAATCTGGGCAAGGCCCTCTATTTCCTAAAAATCCATGAGCTCTTCTTCTATTATTTCGGGTAGATTTCGAGGCTTATCTTGCTGTTCTAATTCTTGGTGTTTATACCACTTACGCTTCTCCCGGTATAACTGCCAACAGATGACGGCCCCTGTACCCAACAAACCACTAAGCAATAAAATAATTAGGCCCCAAGGGGAAGGTTTGGTCGTGGTCTTGGGGGGCAAGGTATAACCACAGGCCGCACAAATCCTTACCTTAGGATCTACCCGCAAACCACATTTTGGACAACGCTCTTTAGTAAGCATAATGCATACTTTAACAGCGAAATTTGCCTTCCAAAAGGCCGTTTTCCTTGATCCAAGAGTCTAAATCGTTCAAGGCCCTCTGGGCCATAAGGCGATAACGTTCCTTTTTAGGTAAACGTTTAGTTTTTCGAGCCCTCTTCTCCAGGGGAGGGAAAAGCCCCCAATTGACATTCATGGGTTGGAAATGGCGGGGATCGGCCTCGGTAATATAGTGTACCAAAGCCCCGTGGGCGGTGGTGCGTGGAGGAACCACTAAAGAAGTTCCTTCTTTTAAGCGCCCGGCGTTTAGCCCGGCCAAGAGTCCCATGGCCGTTGATTCCACATAGCCCTCTACGCCGGTAATCTGCCCGGCTAAAAAGATACGCGGTTCACGCTTGAGTTGAAGAGTCTTTTCCAAGACCCGGGGGGCGCACACAAAGGAATTACGATGCACCGAGCCGAAGCGAGCAAATTCGGCCCTTTCAAGCCCGGGTATGAGCCGAAATACCCTTTCTTGCTCTTTGTATTTGAGCTTAGTTTGAAAACCAACCAGATTATAAAGGGTGGCTTGTTGATTCTCCATACGAAGTTGGACCACGGCAAAGGGTTGTTTACCAGTGCGGGGATCTATCAGGCCCACGGGCTTCAAAGGCCCGTAACGTAGGGTGTCTCGCCCCCTTTCCGCCATCACTTCAATGGGTAAACAACCCTCAAAATAACGTGGCTTCTCAAATTCTTTAAAGGGCACCTTTTCCGCGGCCAACAAGGCCTCTACAAAGCGGTAATATTCTTCTTCTGTAAGAGGGCAGTTAACGTAGGCCCCCTCTTTATCCCCGTAACGGTCGGCCTTAAACACTTTGTCCCAGTTTATAGAATCGGCAAAGACGATAGGGGCTATGGCGTCGTAAAAATGGAAATAGTCTTCTCCGGTATAACGTCTGAGGTCTTCGGCCAAGGCCTCTGAGGTAAGCGGACCTGTAGCCACTATGACAATCCCCTCCTCCGGGATTTTGGTAACTTCTTCGTGGCGTATTTCTACCTCCGGACGGGATAAAAGACTATCGGTCACGTAGGAAGCAAAGGCCTCTCGGTCGACCGCCAGGGCCTTTCCTGCAGGGACCTCACTGGCCAGGGCCGCCTCCATGATAAGGGATCTAAGGCGCCTTAACTCTTCTTTTAAAAGCCCTACAGCGTTGGTTATTTCTTTAGAACGTAAGGAATTAGAACACACCAGTTCGGCCAGGTAACCTGTTTTGTGGGCCGGGGTCAACTTCTGGGGCCGCATCTCAAACAGACGCACCTGGAAACCTCGGCAGGCCAACTGCCAGGCCGCTTCACTACCCGCTAGGCCGCCTCCTATAATCGTAACTTCCGCCATTATTGCTCCCGGGCCAGTATTTCCCTGGCCTTCTCACAGTCTTTGGCTATCTGGGCCGCTAAGTCTTCTGGAGAGGCAAACTTGGCCTCGTCTCGCAGCCGGGCCACCAAGTCTATGCATATATGCAGATCATATAGTTCGCCTCGAAAGTCAAATAAATGCACCTCTGCCGAAAGATAGCCATCGCCAAAGGTGGGATTAAACCCGATGTTCATCACCCCGGGGAAGACCTTTTTGGGGGGTAGGTGCACTAACACGGCATAGACCCCTACTTTAGGGGTTAGTTTATCGGTGGACAGCTTTAAGTTGGCCGTGGGAAACCCCAACAAACGCCGACCTCGCCCATGTCCTGGCACCACCTTACCACATATTCGGTAAGGGCGGCCCAAAAGTTTTCGCACCGTAGCTACGTCTCCTTCGGCCACCAATTCCCTAACCAACGTACTACTTACGGTGAAACCATTTACCTTTAAAGGCGGAATAACAATCACTTTAAAACCAAATCTGTGCCCCAAAATTTTAAGGAGTTCGGTATCTCCTCTGCGCTGGCGACCAAAACGATAATCATAGCCCACAATTAATTCCTTGACCCCTAGACCACGCACCAAAATTTCTTCTACAAACTCTTCTGGCTCAAGGGAAGCAAGCTCAGGCCCAAAATCTAAAATGAGCAAATAATCAAGACCAGCTTCTTGAATAAGCTTAATTTTTTGTTCCAGGCTACATATTAGCTTGAGAGACTTTTCAGGGCGGAGCACCTGTAAGGGATGGGGGTCAAAGGTAACGGCTACGGCCTCGCCCTTGGCCTGACGAGCCCTAGAAACCGTTTCTTTAAACAGGGCCTGATGACCCAGATGAATGCCATCGAAATTTCCTATGGTGACCACGGCATATCGAAAATTACAGGGCAGATCCTGCCTCTTTAAGATCTCCATAATTGTATCACCTCTACCAGCTTCATAAATAATTTAAGGGATCTCCACTTCCGCAGGGGCCAATATATGGTCTTTTTTGGGACGGGGCATCTTGAGGCGCACTAAACGCCAGCCACGGTGACGCAATATTCCTTTAAAAGGAGGACGCCCCTTGACGTTACCCACTAATCTAATCTCCTTGGGGTCAAAACCTTCTTCCACCACTATTTCTACACCTTCTTTGGCCTCTACTACCGGAGCCAGATCTATTAGATCAAACAAGGCCCTTCGTAATCCACGGTGAATAGTACGTACAGCTGCCCCGATCTGGGCGTCATCATAGGCATCTAGGTTTTCGTTCAAAAAATCTAGTAACCGTCCCTCCCTCTGGAGGATACCAATTAACGTGGCCACATAGGCCTGTGGTTCTAGTGAAATATCCTCTGTAGGCGGCCTCTCTGGGGGAGGAGCCTCTGGTTCCTCTTTCACCGAAGTTTCTTCTTTTATCTCTTCGGGAGGGCTTTCGGGACCCTCTTTACCCACCAAGAGGAACAAAACCACTGCCCCAAAAAGGGGTAAGCCCACTATAAGCCCCCAGCTCCAGGGCGGTAGTACCTGACGAAAATAGTATACCAAGCCCCCCTCTGCGCCCAACAATATAAGGAACACCACTATTACGGCCCATCGTGCCCTGTTCATAGCCCCTCCTTTGCTAACGCCTCTCTATCATCATTTGGATAAAACGATCAAAGAGATACTCGGCATCATGAGGCCCTGGGGCGTTTTCTGGATGATACTGTACCGAAAAGGCCGGTATTTCTTTGTGACGAATGCCCTCTAGTGTCCCATCGTTCAGATTAATGTGGGTAATCTCTACCTCCTTGGGTAACTCTTCCTGGCGGACACAAAAACCATGGTTCTGCGAAGTTATCTCTATACGGCCGGTGTCTAAATCCTTTACCGGCTGATTGGCTCCCCGGTGACCAAACTTTAGTTTGTAAGTAGAGGCCCCCAAAGCCTGGCCTAACATTTGGTGCCCCAAACAAATACCAAAAACCGGGCGCTTGCCAAGTATGGCTCTGGCTGTATCCACCACATAGGGAACCGCAGCAGGGTCTCCCGGCCCATTGGAAAAAAAGACCCCGTCTGGATCGTAAGAAAGGATCTCTTCGGCAGAGGTATCCGCCGGGACCACCAAAATTTGGCACCCCTTGGCTTCCATAATGCGCAATTGGTTAAATTTTAAACCGCAGTCCAAGACAACCACCCTGGGGCCCCCTTCCCTATCAAAGGGGATAACTTCGTGGATAGAACCGTTAAGCCAGCGATAGGGACGTTTACAAGTGACTTCTTGGACCAAATCACGTCCTATAAGACCCGAAGAAGCCCGTACCCGTTCCAAGAGAGAAGAAGGATCCAGATCTTCCGTAGAGATACCGGCCTTCATGGCCCCCTGAAGCCTTATGTGACGCGTAATAGCCCGGGTATCTACCTGGTCTACACCCAAGATCCCCTCTTGCTTTAACCATTGACCCAAGGAACGCTTGGCTCGCCAATTACTATAAAATGATTGATATTCCCTCACGACAAAGGCAGAAAGATGGATGTTTAAACTCTCGTTATCTTCGTCGTTTACGCCATAATTGCCTATAAGGGGATAAGTCATGGTGACAATTTGTCCCTTATAAGAAGGATCAGTAAGAATCTCCTGATAACCAGTCATAGCCGTGTTAAAGACCATTTCTCCAAAGGCCTCTCCACGGCCGGTGAAAGATCGACCCCAAAAATGGGTCCCATCTTCCAGCATAATTAGGGCCTTCATGCCTTCCTCCTACAGACGTTTTCGAGGCCTTTTTACCATGCCCGCCCCAATAATACCATCCCAAGACACAAAAAGCTGTTGGACTAGTCAGCCACCAGCACAAATTTCTTGACAAATGGACCTAATTTAGTTTTATAATTGATTTAAAATAATTTTAGTTTTGAAAGGAGCAAATATGCAAAAATTCAAGTGTTCGGTCTGTGGTTATGTTTACGAACCAGAAGTAGGAGACCCTGTAGGAGGCATACCAGCGGGGACAAAGTTCGAAGATCTACCTCCTGATTGGGTATGTCCAGTATGTGGGGCCACCAAAGAGGCCTTTTCACCGGTAGAAGAATAAATGCAAAGGGGGTTTTTCATGAACAGATATATCTATTTGGGCTTTTTATTATTTATAGGCCTTTTGTTTTTGGGGTCTGAAGGCTTTGGCGCAGAAATGGGCCAGTTTCGCTACAAAGACTTTAAGAAGCCTACCAAGTGTGGCACCTGCCACCGCGGAATATACCAAGAATGGAAAGCAAGCATGATGGCCCATTCCTTTAGTCACCGTTGGGATGAAGTAGAGTATTTCCAGCTTGCCTTAAGACACGCCCAAAAAGAACCCAAAGTGGCGGGAGTCAAAGCGGGCTGTGTTGCCTGCCACAGCCCTTTGGCCTTTTTGGCCGGTGATATCCCTCCCAAACCAGTAGCCGCAGAGACCCGGGCCAATGAAGGTGTATCCTGTGAAGTGTGTCATAATATCCGCGGCACCACCGAAGCGGAACCTTACAACTTCAGTTTTATTATCAAACCGGGCAAGACCAAAGTCGGCCCCCGGAGCGATGCCAAACCCATGGGGCACAAAGTGGAGGCCTCTTCGTTCATAAAGTCCGCCAAGTTTTGTGCCACCTGTCACGACGAGGCCAGTCCGTACGGGGCCTGGGTAAAAGAAACTTATCGGGAATGGAAGGCAGGACCTTACGCCAAAGAGGGCGTCACTTGTCAGGACTGTCACATGTATCGCGCTCCAGGTAAGGCCGCCCTTATGGGACCTAAACGTCCTGATCTGGCCCATCACGTATTTCACGGCTCCCACAGCCCCACAAAGTTAGCCGGAGCCGTAGACCTTGCTCTCTATAGCAACAAACACGTAGTCTCCCCGGGAGACACCGTTAAGATAAGGGCCCAACTCTTTAACGGCAAAGTGGGGCACATGATCCCCTCGGGATCCACCGAAGAGCGTATGCTCTGGCTAGAAGTATGGGCCGTAGACGCCACCGGCCAAAAATGGGCCCTCCCCGTAGATCGTAAAGGGTTTCCGGGAGAAGAATACACCATCGCTGACCCCAAGGCCCTGGCTTACCAGGCCATCGGCGAAATAATGGAGATCCCCGGCTTCAAAGGGCTCAAACGCGACGGAGACCTGCCCGCTGGGGCCCGTATCTTTCGTAAACCCTTTTTTGATCCCAAAGGGCGCATGACTATTTGCCAGTGGTACACAGCCAAAAATGATCTGGTGGATTATCGCATCGGTCCGCGACAGACCCGCATTGAAACCTATACCTGGCAAATACCCCAAAATGTCCGCGGCCCCATCACCATTAAGGCCTATATTTATTATGCACAAGTCCCCAGTTCGGTAGGAAAATTCCTCAAACTCCCTGCCGACGAGTACAAACCTATTCTGGTAAACGAGGCTACGCTTAGCTTGACCACAGAATAAGTTAAATAAAAGGGGGCCCCTCTGGCCCCCCTTATCCTTTCGCGCCTGAAGAATCTTGGAGTTTCCCTTGCGCGCGGGCCAAGTGGTAGGCGTGAATAAACTCGTCAAGGGCCCCATCCAGTACGGCCTCTATGTTACCAACTTCTATCCCCGTGCGATGGTCTTTTATAAGGCGATAAGGATGAAGTACGTAGGAACGTATCTGACTACCCCAGGCTATTTCTTTTTTCTCGCCGTAAAGTTTTTGCCGCTCTTCTTCACGTTTGTGTCGTTCAAGCTCGTAGAGACGGGCCCGCAATATTTTTAAGGCTATGGCCTTATTGCGGTGTTGCGAACGTTCATTCTGACACTGTACCACCAACCCGGTAGGTATATGGGTAATGCGTACGGCACTTTCGGTCTTATTAACGTGCTGGCCACCATGGCCGCTGGCCCGCATGGTCTCAATGCGTAGATCCTCCGGGCGAATTTCGATTTGGATATCGTCTTCTACCTCGGGAATCACCGAAACCGAGGCAAAAGAGGTATGTCGCCGGGCACTGGCATCAAAGGGTGAAATACGCACCAGGCGATGGATACCAGCCTCGGCCTTCAGGTGCCCATAAGCATAGGGGCCTTCCACCATGAAGGTTACTGATTTTATTCCCGCTTCCTCCCCAGGGAGGAGATCAATAAGGCGGGTCCGATAACCGTGTTTTTCCGCCCAGCGAAGATACATACGCAGGAGCATCTCGACCCAATCTTGGGCCTCGGTGCCCCCGGCACCAGCATGGATGGTAACAATGGCGTTGGATAGGTCGTGTCTTTCAGACAAAAAGAGCTTTATCTCTTCGTTTTCTACTTTTGTCGAAAGGTCTTTGAGACGCGCCACCACTTCGCTCAAGACTTTTTCGTCATCTTCTTCCACCGCGAGTTCAAAGAGCACTTTTACGTCTTCGAATTCCCTTTCCAACTCCTCCCATGAGGCCAAAAGTTCCGTCAACCGGGCCCGTTCGCGCATTACATCGCGCGCTTCAGGACTTTCCCAAAAACCTTGCTGGAGCATCTTTTTGTCTAACTCAGCTAGGCGTATACGTTGGGCCTCTGGATCAAAGACACCTCCTTAACGTAGCCAAACGAGAGGCTATCTTTTCTATTTCGTTCCTCACCTCTGCTGGGTGCAAGGTTGTCTTATTGTCCACCATAACGACCTCCTACTACAGATTTCCAAAGCGCTGGTAGTATCAAAACGAGATAAAAAAACGGAAGATACGATCCGTAGCGCGTATACCAGGTCAAATATGATAGAAATTTTGCTTCTGCACAAGGGGTGGAGGTCTTTTCCAGGGCCGTGGCGCATACAATTTGGCCGGTAGGGGCGATGACGCCGGAGATCCCTGTATTGGCACATCTTATTAGGTAGCGTCTATTCTCCACGGCTCGAAAGACCGCGGCCTCAAAGTGTTGATAAGGGCCTGCGCTACGGCCAAACCAGGCATCATTGGTGACCACCACCAACATGGTAGCCCCTTGCAAGACCCTCTTCCGGGCCAGGTGAGGGAAAACGCTCTCAAAACAGATAAGAGGGCCAAAGACTTTCCCCGGGGCCAGGACCAAAGGACTACCCTTCGGCCCAGGGCTGTAATCCCCTGAAGCCACGGCAAAAGTACGCATAAAGGGTAACTCTTTTTCCAAAGGGATATACTCCCCAAAGGGTACCAGGTGCTGTTTATCGTAAACCCCTAAAATCTTGCCTTTATCAACCAAAAACAGGCTATTGTATATGGAAAGTTTACCGTGGGTCAAAACAGCCCGCGGGGCCCCAAACATTAAAGGTACCCCAAGGCTTTTA
The DNA here is from genome assembly GCA_026988575.1 of Thermodesulfobacteriales bacterium. Lineage (GTDB taxonomy): Bacteria > Desulfobacterota > Thermodesulfobacteria > Thermodesulfobacteriales > Thermodesulfatatoraceae > JALSKZ01. The sequence goes on from JALSKZ010000065.1 coordinate 30,577, forward strand.
CTCCACCTTAAAAAATCTCTTCCAACCCTGGTACTTGGAGAAAAATAAAAGGGAAGTGCTGTCTCAGGCCACACAATAAGCCCGGGCCTTTTAGTTAAAGTCTTTAATGTCAATTTTTGATAGAGGCGTAGGGTCTTTTGCTGAAAAGAAGCGTCCCATTTTATGTCCTGTGGGATATTGCCCTGAATCAGCCCCACCCTCAGGCCGTTACCACCCCAAGAGGTATGGAGGCGATGCTGGCCATAACAAAACACTAAAACGACCAAAAACACGGTAAAGACGACCAAACGCAGGGCCTCTCTGCCGTAATTGAGCAGGGCAAACAGGGCGTAATTTATCCAGAACACCAGGAAAGACACCAAATAGACACCACCAATATCGGCCACTTGAATAAAGCCCAAACAGGGGGCCAGGGCCTGACCTGCAAAGCCCCAGGGGAAACCAGTGAAGGCATAAGTACGTAAATATTCAGCAAGGGTCATAAAGGCAGCCCAACACAGCGCAGCCGAAAACGAAGGGGACAAAGTGGAAAGCCTTGCGTTCAGCCAGAAAGCACCCCCCCAGAATGTGGCTAAGTAGAACGCCAAAAGGGCCAATACTCCGCAAGAAGCAAGAAAGGCCAGCCCCCCAAAGTGGGTCATGACCCCGATCAACCAGTAAAGTAGGCCGTAAAAGTAGACCCCTCCCGCCAGGAAAGACAACTTAAAGGGTTGGCCATAGCGTTTTACAGCCCAAAGTAACGGCACAAAGGCCCCAAAGGCCCCCATATAGAGCCCAAATTTGGGCTGACTAAGGATGAGAACCAACCCCGAGATAAAGGCCAAAAGATATCTCATGACAGGCGGCGGAAACGAATCTTTTCGATAAAACGTTCGTTGGCCGAAAGGATTTCGATCTCTATATCTTTAAAGCTGAATCTTTCTCCCGGGGCGGGAATCTTCCCAAGCTCAGACAGGATAAAACCACCTATGGTCTCGTAGTTACCCCTAGGAAGGGTAAGGCCTAAAAAGCGCTCCAGCTCATCTATACGGGTAGTCCCTTCGGCCAAATACCATCCCTCTCGATCACGCTCAAACTCCGTCCCCTCTTCACCTATGATGTCTTGCAGTATATCTTGAAGGGTGACTAACCCGGTTACCACCCCCATTTCGTCTATAACCACCGCTATCTGCTCACGCCTTCGACGGAATTCTTTCAGTAGTTCACGCACCTTTTTTGTCTCTGGTATGACATAGGCCTGGCGCAGGATGGCCCTTAAATTCAAGTTTTTTGGATGATCTCTACAAAAGCACAATAGGTCTTTTACGTGCAAAATACCCAAAATATGGTCCAAATCTCTTTCATAGACAGGATAACGTGTATGAGGGTGCTTACTGACCAGGTCAATAAGCTGCGCAAAGGGCATCTTTATCTCCACAGCCACGATATCCTTCCGGGGGATCATCACTTCGCGTACGGCCACATTGCGAAAATGGACGATGTTTACGATCATCTCCCCTTCTTCAGGGGAGATGAGCCCTTTTTCTTCCCCTTCGTCTACCAATTCGGCAATCTCTTCGGTAAATTCCGCCGCCTCTTCTTCAGGAGACTTTTCAAATAGCCCCTTAAAGATCTTAGAAAGCAGTCCTTTTCCTTCTTCTCTATCCATAAGCCCCACTATAACAAGCAATCTTTTAGTAATTCAAACTCGGCTCATACCAGTCGGGCCTGGATCTGGTTAGCCACCAACAGGCCCGGAAAGGTAAAGCGCAAACAATCACCTTTCCATTCTAGAAAACCCGCTCTTATTAAGAAATCCAAATCCTCCCCGTAATAGAGGCGCAAATCATAACCAAAACGTTGCTTCAATTCCGGTGCAGAAACCCCCTCCAACAAACGCAAACCCAATACCACTGCCTCTCGAAAACGGGCCTCTAAAGAGAGCCTTTCCTCTTCTCGCGGGGGAAAGACCCCTTGGTGCAAGGCCTTTAAGTAGCTTTTAAGGTCTGAAATATTTTTGTAGCGTGTACCCAAGACATCAGAGGCCGCCGCCGGGCCTAATCCCAAAAACGGCCGTGCCTGCCAGTAGAACAAATTATGTTTTGCTTGATACCCTGGACGGGCGTAATTTGATATCTCGTAATGGCTAAAGCCCTTTTTCTCCAGCTCCTGGTGAATCAAATAGTACATATCCACTATTTCCTCTTCGGGTAAAGGGGAAATACGGCCGGCCAGCATCTCGTGGTGTAAACGGGTCCCAGGCTCAAAGGTAAGTTCGTAAAAAGAAAGGTGTGGGATACCCAGAGACAATAGGCTCTTAAGCTCTTTTCTTAGAGTCTTTAAAGTTTGACCAGGCCAGGCAAAGATCAAGTCCAGGGATATGTTTTCAAAACCGGCCTGGCAAGCCAGGTCTATGGCCTGCAAGATATCCCTTATTTGATGCCTACGGCCTAGGATTTTTAACCCCCTCGGGTCAAGACTCTGGGCCCCTAAACTCAACCGATTAAAACCCAGCTCACGATAAGCCTTAAGCTTAGAAAGGGTTAATCCTTCGGGGTTGGCTTCTATGGTGCACTCCTGGGGAAAAAAATCTAACTCCCGAGACAAGACCCGCAAGACTTCTTGGTAAAAAGAAGGCTCCAAGAGCGATGGAGTGCCTCCGCCCACATAAAAGGTCACAAAGCGATATTGGGAGACCCTTTGCGTCCAAAGTCTGATTTCTTCTCTTAAGGCCTTTAAATAAAGCGGGACTAAATCCAGGGCGTTGGGCACCGAATAGAAAGAACAATAAAGGCATTTGGCCTGACAAAAGGGCACATGTAGATATAAAGCCGCCTCTATTTTTTGCCCCATCCACCTCCACCAGGGGTGCGAATTTCTATCACGTCTCCAGGGCCGACTTCCAGGGTAACTTTACCAGGCAAAATCCGCTTTTTCCTTTGGGTGTAAAGGATATTTTGACCTCGGCGGCCGGCCTTTCCTCCCATGAGCCCGTAAGGGGCAAAACGGCGCCGCTCCGAAAGGATGGTCACCGTGGCCGGGGCCAAAAAACGCACCCTGCGTACTAAGCCATCTCCGCCTCTAAATAGCCCACTGCCCCCTGAACGGGCCCGTAACCCATACTTTTCTACCAAAACGGGGAAATCCCTCTCCAAGGCCTCCACTGGTGTATTAAGGGTGTTGGTCATGTGGGTGTGCACCCCAGAGAGTCCAGGTAGACCCGGACGTGCTCCCATACCCCCACCAATGGTCTCGTAATAGGTAAACACCTTACTTTGGTGCACGCCTCCAAAAGCCAGGTTATTCATGGACCCACAGGAGGCCGCGGGTATCTCTTCGGGCAGGGCCTGGGCCAGGGCTCCCAAAACGACATCCACCACGCGTTGAGAAGTCTCTACGTTGCCTGCAGCCACCGGGGCAGGATACAAGGCGTCTAAAACGCTACCCGGTTGAGTAAGGATCTTTAAGGGATAAAAGGCTCCCTGGTTTTGAGGTATCTCTCCCCGGGCTAGAGAAAAAAATACATAATATACCGCCGCACAGGTAACGGCCCTTACCGCATTTAAACCGGTCTCTACCTGGGGCGCAGAATTTCTAAAGTCTAGGACGACGTGATCATCCTTTATGTGCAATTTTAAGTGAATAGGAATCGGAAGCTTGTTTAGACCGTCATCGTCCAGATAATCTTCAAAAAGATAGGTTCCCTTGGGTATGTCCCGAATTAGCTGTTCCATAAGACGAGAAGCGTAAGAAAAAAGCAGGGAAAAACGGCTCTGGAGATAGGCCAAGCCGTAACGATCTGTTAGTTCTCTAAGGCGCACTTCTCCCCTCTTGAGCGCGGCAATTTGGGCCCTAAGATCCCCCTCTCTCTCTTCAGGGTTGCGCACCTGGGACATAAACCATTTCCAAAATTTGTGGTCTAATAAGCCGGCCTTATATAATTTACGCGGCTTAATAAGCACCCCTTCCTCTTCAATGTGGGTCGCCAAGGGCATAGAGCCCGGGGTCTGGCCCCCCACGTCGGCGTGGTGGGCCCGCACAGTAAGGAAAAAAGCCAGTTCTTGCCCCAAAAAAACGGGCTTAATAAGGGTAATGTCTGGTAGATGTGTTCCCCCAGCATAAGGGTCATTGGTAATGATGATATCGTCTGGCTCAAACTCCACGGCCTTTCGTACCGCAGCCAGGGTATGAGGCATAGCCCCCAGGTGCACCGGAATATGGGCCGCCTGGGCCAAAAGTCTGCCCTCCCCATCAAAAATAGCACAAGAAAAATCTCTTCTTTCTTTAATATTGGGAGAAAAAGCAGATTTTTGGAGCACAATACCCATCTCTTCGGCAACTGCGGAAAATAATGCCTCAAATATAGTTATTTCTACCTCTTCACGCCTCAACATAACCCAGCTACCTCTTTATTTAGGCGTCTGAAAAATTCCTCCATAAACCGAAAGCGCTCCTCGGCCAACCGGCGTCCCTCTTCCGTGAGCATACAATCTTTTATTTTACAGAGCTTGGTCTTAAATTCCCGCCAAGCAGTGTCTTCTGGTCCGTAAGGTTGGGTTTTGGTCAAGTCTACCTCGGGATTATGTAACCTAGCCCCCACCTCACCGGCGAAGAGAAAGGCCCGCCCGATACCCACGGCACCCAGGGCATCAAGTTTGTCGGCATCAAACAACACCTTTGCCTCCAGGCTTTCGGGCCTCCTGGAGCTACGAAAACGATGCGTCTCAATGGCGTGCACCACAGCCTTAATAAAGTCAGGAGGCAGATTATAGCGACTAAGGATCTGGTGGGCCAACTTGGCCCCAAAAGCCGCATGACACACCGCACCCTGGCTACGTTGTTCTTCTCCCCGTCCAATATCATGGAGCAGGGCAGCCACCCTTACTACCTCTAGATTGGCCCCCTCGCTTCGGGCCAATCGTTCCGCCAGGGCCAAGACCCTTTGCACATGGTCCCAACGGTGACTGGAACCGTTTGCCTCATAAATGCCCCGGGCCTCTTCCACCAAGGCCTGCCATATTTTGGGGGTAATTACCTTCATAGGACTTTACCTAGACTCAAAAATCGCTGAGCTTAAAGCTTTAACCAGGAATCATACCGAATTATTCTCTTAGCCCAAAAGGGCTTAAGGTACGCAAAATTTTAGCACGAAAAGACGCGGGGCCAAAATGTGCGTTAATGGGTGTCAAAAAACGAAACTAAACCAATCTTTTAAAGGGGCGCGCGGGCGTACAAGTCACCTGCAATGACATGGTGTAAATGGGCGAGGGGCTATGGGTGATCAGTGAGCAGTGAGCAGTGATCAGTGATCAGTGATCACTGAGCTGGGAGCTGGGAGCGGTCCGGGTTTTAGACTGTGGGTGTCACAAAAAGCAGGCCTTCTTACGGGTGACGCTTTGACGAACAAAAAGGCTTCCTTTAATTAATAGGCAGAGAGGCCCCATAAATTTAATAAAAACTCAGGCCAAAGGGAATCGTTAGCAAAAGAAAGGTCTTTATAGTGGTCCCAATAAAATTGCCATTCTTCTGGAACATATATAAAAGGATTGGGAAACCATATACTTAGCCCGTGGGCTTGAGAAACACTGGGCGAGGAATACCAATTGGCCAATACGGCGTTAGAGATCGCCGAAGCCACGGCCGAAGCTTCTGTTTGCACATCTGGTATATTTTGTCCAATTAGTTGCATCAGATGATAAAGATCTACATAGGAATCATCATCGGGGCTCATACCCCAGCCCTCTCCGTCATCAAAACGCTGTACTTGGTCAAATATAGTACCGGTAAGGAGGTCTATCCGATCAGGGTTATTATTTAAGTCAAGGGAAGAAACGAGATTGTCTAAGGCCTCTCTTATGGCGGCAATCTTGGTAAGCTCTATAGCGGCCAAGGTAGCATCTTCTTCCCCTTGATATTCTTGAGCAAAAGCCTCGACCACTTTTTGCGCAAACACGTAGGGGCTCATATCTGGGTCGCACACAATAGGAGACAAAACATGAAAATAGTTCCAACCAGGGCCCCATTCATAATTTTCCGAAGCGATCATCAAAAAGGCTGCGGAACGGAGCTGATAGGCCACCTCAAGCATATCCATTAAACACGCATCAAAACCCACCATGTCCAAGGGACGCCCTAGTATATCGCGTACGGACTGAAGGGCCCTACCCAAAGTAGGGATATCCATCCAGGAGAGTTCGGGATTATCATCCTCGAGGAGATCTCTCCTGGCCGGCTTAAAACCCCAACCATGATCCCAAAGGATCAAAAAGTAATGCTCTGCCGGATAGGTATCAAAAACAAACCGGGCAAAATCTACTAGATTTCGAGGATCCGACATATCAATTTCGCCTAAATTTTGTAATTCGATAAAGTCGTCTGGCAAAACGTAATAAAGTCGGGCCGAAGACCATTTCCAGTCACACAAAACAACTATATTTACCTGATCTGAAGAACCTATTTGCTCTATTTCGCCAAGATCATAGGTTGTTTCGCTACTTAATGAATTATCACCATCCATATAAATCATTATGGTCCATTTCTTTTTAGGGGAAACAACCGTTAAAGGTAAATAATATTCATCATATATTAAACGATGATTTTCGTCGTAAAGTTCTTCTCCAGAAGGAGATAAAGCAATAGCCTTTAGTATAAGGAAATAACGATTGGGATAAACCGACAGCAGACGATCTATTAAATAATCTCCAGAATAAAAAGTCAAGACACCTTGAGAATCACTAAAAACAGATTCATATAAGACTTCATCGTCTTTATCAAGAACATCATCTTTAGATAAATAAATCTTTAATTCATATTTATATACATGATTTATCAATAAAGACCAAGAAATTTCTAATGTAGATAATGATCTAGTTACAAGATTATTAGAAATTGATGCTGTGGAAAAATATATACTTGTTGCATTACTCTTTGTATAATCACAAGAATAAAGAAAAAAAGTGAATAACAAAAGAAAACACATATAGAAAAAAATCTTTATAGAATATAAGTTTAATAGATACTGGTAGAGAGCAAAGGATATGTTTCTGACTTTTCGGAACGGAAAACCAGAAATGATACCCAATATAAGATTATAAAAAATAGAATTTTTCATTAGAGACCTTTATTAAAGAGAAACTGTTTTTATCCCCTTCTTGAGTAAGACCAATCCCTTACGGGGGTCTATAATAATTTGTGAAGGGATAAAGTCACTCTTTATAAATAAAATCTGTGGATTTCTAATAACCATTTTCTTTAAATCTGGATTTAATTCCAATCTATCTTTTCGGATCTCCAGCAACTTTTCTTTATGACGAAAAACGGCAAGGGTTACCTGAGTAAAGACCAACCGGCGGAACAATCTCGTGCGAAAGACCCAAAGCTTACCTTTGATAAAATAGAGTTCTTTGGCCGTAAGGAGCAGGGAAAATTGGGGCGTATAAAAGCGCAGGGACACCTGGTAGGCATAAGGACCAAGGCTTTCCGGAGGAGGCTGGACCAGTTTTACGCTGGGTGACGGATTAGAAACTCCTTTTTGAGAAGGGCCAAAGAAGAAGACCAGCCCCATTAAAACGAGCCCCCCCACGGCCAATATCAAAAAATAGCGCCTATGAAACCACATTTCTCTCCACAAGGTCTCTATAAATAGTAGTATAAAATAGCTGACATTTGTACTTCATGGCGAATGGATGCTACCTCTTATCCTCATGAGGGTTCATGATGCCTCCTCTTACTCCTTATGGCAAGCGCTTATTTGGTCATGGCGAGCGCTCGCCCTTGTTGGTCATGGTAAGACCCAAAGTGCCGAAGCAATCCCTGTCCTGAGTGAAGCGAATCTAGATCACTTCGGCGTACCATCGCACGCCTCGTAATGACAGTTGTGGGGCACAGCAAGAGGAGCGGAGCGACCTTTGCATCCATGTAGCTACAAAGGGAAATTGCCAAAAAATTAGAAACTAAGATTGAGAAACTAGTCTATACTACCCCCGAAAAAATGGGATAATGGGATCCGTTCCTATTTTTTTGGCCTGGGCGCCTGCGAATCATAGCTTCTTGCCTCAAAACACGGGGTCAGATCCTGAAAATGGGACCTCGCAAAATGGGATCCGTTCCTATTTTTAGGGGGAAGTTGCTTAGGGTCTAAAGAATAAGCTAAAAAGTGGTTAGTTTTATATTGATGGAAGCGTTTTTAGTCGACATGTTTTAAGGGGATCCGTTTCCATTTTTCGGAACGAAAAATAGGAACGGATCCCCAACGCTGTAGGACTTTTTTCGGGAGCAAAAACATGAAAAAGTTACCTGTCGGAATCCAAAGTTTTGAAAAGATTCGCACCGATAATTTTTACTACATTGATAAGACTACTTTTGTGAAAAAGCTCGTTGACGAAGGGGGAGGTTACTTTTTCCTCTCCCGCCCAAGGCGATTTGGGAAGAGCCTTTTTCTCGACACCTTGCGCCAGGCCTTCCTGGGAAAACGTGAGCTATTTCAGGGCCTTTTTCTGGAAAATAACTGGGACTGGTCTAAGAAGTATCCGGTAGTCTATATCTCCTTTGGCTCCGGGGTACATCGAAGCGTTGACGAACTCCAAAATACTTTCCAGGAAATATTTCTCGAACACGAAAAATTCTACCAGGTAAAATTGACCTACCCCTCTATCAAAGGTCGCTTCAAGGAACTTATAGAAGTCTTAGTGGAAAAAC
>JALSKZ010000066.1 GCA_026988575.1 Thermodesulfobacteriales bacterium
GAAGAAGTAACTCAGTTGAAGGCCACGCAGGTAAGAATCCATAGCGCCAAGAGGCCTTATGGTGATCCGCCCTTCCAGGGCCTTGTTGTTGTTTGCCTCGTCGGCATGATAGCCACCACCATTATAGACCCCCAGGTGCCAGGAGCCGTAAAGCCCGGTGTAGTGGGAAAAGACCGGGTAGTGCGTGGAGAGTTCCCGCACGTAATACTTGGGAAGCTTGCCCCCAAAATAACCCATAACCCCGATACCCATGTCTGCGGAATTAAAGGTACCGGCACGCTCCCGCGGCATGGTGCCCTGGCAACGATAGGGGTTTATGTGTTCCTGAAAGTCAAGCCAGGGAAAGTGCCCTTGACCGACCTCGGCCTTCATATTGGTAAGAAAACCCGCAGAAGGAATCTTAAACTGGGCGTAGACGTACTTTACCCGAAGGCTGATGTCGCCATCACTTTTACGGGTCACATCCGGGGTGAAGCGAAAGGCAAACCAGGGCGTGATGGCCTTTTTCACGTCAAAATAGCTTCTGGTTACCGAAAATTTGCTCCCTGGCTTACCATTACTACGCCCGATGGAATAGTCCAGATAGGTAAGCGTCCCGATCTTTAGTCCCTTGAGGGCCTTTAACGTCTTGGCTTCCTGGCTAGATTCTTTAGCAATAGCTCTGGCTTCATCTTCGGTAAGCACTCCCTTTTCTTGAAGTACCTGTAAGAGCTCATTTACTGAGGAAGCTCTAACCAAAGCAACCCCTTCCATTAAAAGGAAACACAAAAATACCACTAACACTGTCGCCAACCTTCGCATAACCTTCCTCCTCCTCTTTTTTTAGGGCCTTAAATACCTTTGGCTTGTTACAAGAAGGTCGCAAAGGTATGACAAATTAGTGACAATTTTCGTAAACCACGGTGTTCATCCCAAGGGCCGATCCAGCACAAATATCGAGGACTCATCTTGACGACACCTAAAAGGCCGGGCAGACTTCGAGCCGTGCTAAACGGTAAAGGTTTTGACACTCTAAGAGAATTTTTGTCCCAGAGGGGAAGGTTTCTGAAAATAAGTGGTCTGCCCTTGGGGGCCACGGCCTTTTTATTTAGTAGGCTTTCTCTACCCTCAAAGGTAGTGTTTGTAAGCCCCGACCCCAAGACAGCTTCTAAACTAAAGGCCGGGCTACGCTTCTTTGGCCCCCACACAGTAAAATTATTTCCCTCTCCCGAGACTCCCCCTTTTGCCAGTATATACCCCGACCCAGAAGTAGGGGCTCAACGTGTAGCCACTCTATTTGCCCTGCTTGAACCCAACCCCCTCTTGGTGGTAACTTCCGTGCCCGCCCTTATGCAACGCACCCTCCCCCCTCAAGTTTTAAAGGAACATTACGAATATTTGCTCCGCGGAGAAGAAATACCCCGCGAAAAACTCATCAAACGCTTAATAATGTTAGGCTACGAAAAGACAGGCCTTGTCCAACACCCCGGAGAATTTGCCTTACGGGGCGGGGTGTTAGACATATTTAGCCCCTATTTTGAAAATCCCCTCCGGGTGGATTTTTTTGGCGACCAGATTGAGAGCCTAAAGCTATTTGACCCCCAGAACCAAAGATCAATAAAAGACATAGAAGAAGCCGTAATTTTACCGGCAAGAGAGCTTATTCTCCCCCAAGACAAAAATCATTTATTAGAGGAGATCCTGGATAGGGCAGAGAGGTACAAAACTCCTCCGGACAAGCGAGAGGCCTATCTCAGGGCCGTGGAAACAGGCTATATCATGGAGCCTGAGCCCCTGTGGTTGCCTTTGCTCTACCAAAAAACCGCTTCTCTCCTAGACTATATCTCCCCAGAGGACCTGGTAGTCCTGGTAGAACCAGAAGACCTTGCCGATCAAATCCAGCTCTATTCTCAGAAAATAGAAACGGGATGGCGCAGGGCGCAGGAATCAAAAAGAATTCTGGTAGAACCTCAGGAAAGTTTTCTGACCCGTCAGGAGATATCTAAACGACTAAAAGACCACCCTTTTGCCCTAGAGGTAAGGAGCCTACCCGTACAGGGAGATATCGTATTTGAGGTAAAAGACCACGATTTTCATATAAAGGACCTGGCTCACGAACCCAAAAAAGCTCTGGAAAAGGGCCTTGCCTATCTTAGAGAGATGCTTGAAAAGGGCGAACACGTAGTTATTGCCACGGCCCAAGAACGAAGTGCCGAGTATTTAAAAGCCACCCTTAGCCGCAAACTTTCCTCTGTGGAAGACATTCCCGTTTGTCTGGCACCTTATCATAAACAAATCCCGCCAGAGCCCTTGGAGATATGTATAGGGCTTTTACCCCAAGGTTTTTTCTGGCCGTCCTTGGGCTTAGTAGTTATCCCAGAGCACGAACTCTTTGGCACTAAGCGCCCTCTCCTAACCCGTAAAAGAACATCCCGAGACACCTTTATTCAGTTTGAAGATCTCAAACCAGGAGACTACGTAGTCCACCGTGAACACGGCATTGGCCGTTACCAGGGGCTAGTTTCTTTAAATGTTGGTGGACTGCCTGGCGAATTTCTCCTCTTAGAATACCACGGCGGCGACAAACTTTATCTCCCCGTAGACCGCCTCTCTGTGCTCCATAAATACATAGGCCTTGAGGGCAAACCCCCCCGCCTTGACCGGTTAGGGGGCAAAAACTTTGAGGCCCGTAAACAAAAGGTAAAAAAGGCCATTCAGGAAGTGGCCCAAGAGATCCTCACCCTTTATGCCGCCCGGAAGGTACAAAAGGGCCACGCCTTTTCGCCTCCTTCTACCTTACTGCGCCAGGTAGAAGCCTCCTTTCCTTACGAAGAGACTCCAGAGCAGGCGTTAGCCATTGAAGAAACCCTCACCGACATGCAAAAGGCCTATCCCATGGATAGGCTCATTTGCGGGGACGTAGGGTACGGCAAGACCGAAGTGGCTATCAGGGCCGCCGCCCTGGCCGTGGAAAATGGCAAACAGGTAGCAGTATTAGTCCCCACCACCGTACTTGCCGAACAACATTACCAGACCTTCAGTCAGCGCCTGGCACCTTTAGGTATAAAGGTAGGGGTACTGTCCAGGCTCAAAACCAACGCCGTCCAGAAAGAGAGCCTAAAAAAATTGGCCCGGGGAGAAATAGACATTATCATCGGTACTCACCGTCTCCTTTCTCCTGATGTCCACTTCAAAGACTTGGGTTTACTGATTATAGACGAGGAGCACCGCTTTGGCGTTCGTCATAAAGAACGACTCAAACAATTGCGTAAAAACGTAGATGTCTTGGCCCTGTCGGCCACCCCTATACCCCGGACTTTGCAGTTATCGTTGCTTGGACTTAGAGACCTATCGGTGATAACTAGCCCCCCTCAGGATAGACAACCCGTAAAGACTTATCTAGCAAAGTTTTCCCCTGAAGTAATCAAAGAGGCTGTGGAACGAGAACTAGCCCGGGGGGGACAGATATTTTTTGTACACAACCGCATCCAAGGCATATACGCCCTGGCAGACTGGCTTCGTCGTTTGGTCCCCAAGGCCCGGATCGAAGTAGCCCACGGCCGTACCCCCCCTTCTCTGCTAGAAAAGATAATGGCCCGCTTTGTGCGCCACGAAATAGACGTCTTGGTCTCTACCACCATCATTGAAAGCGGGCTTGATATACCTTCGGCCAATACCATTATCATCAACCGCGCCGATCGCCTAGGACTTGCGGAAATATACCAATTGCGCGGACGCGTAGGACGAAGCCCCATCCAAGCCTACGCCTATCTTTTGGTCCCTTCGCTGACCAACCTTTCCGAAGAGGCCGAACGACGACTGAAGGCCTTGATGCAATTTAGCGAACTGGGTTCTGGATTCAAACTGGCCATGAGTGACCTGCAAATACGCGGTGCTGGAAACCTCTTGGGCACGGTACAGTCTGGACATATAGCGGCTGTAGGCTACGACCTCTACTTAGAGATTTTACAACGCACCATAGAAGAACTACAGGGAAAAGAAATCACCGAGGAAATCGAACCCGAAGTAAACTTAAAAGTAGCGGCCTTTTTTCCTGACTCCTACGTGCCTGATGTGGAACAACGTTTACATCTTTACCGGAAACTGGCTTTAGCCCAAGACCTAAACGCCTTGGAGGCCTTCCGTCTGGAATTACTGGATCGCTTTGGACAGTTACCTCCAGAGGCCATAAATTTAATTGATTTATCTCTGATAAAGATATATTTGCGCGCCTTAGGCATCCAAAAACTAGACCGACGCGGCCAAGAGGTCATCTTTTCCTTTCCTCCAAGCCAGGGACTCAAAAAGGCCCTGCCCAAAAAACTGGCCCGCAGATATAAACACCTGCGTTGCACCAAAGAGGGGAAAATCTACGTACGTTTTCACCAAGATCTCCAGTTGAGTGAGATAATCGCCCTATTGGAAGAATGGCTCAAAAGTGATTAACTATGGGACACAAAATTATATAGAGTCCGGGCAACGTTTACCCACAGGAGGTAAAATGAGAAGGTTTTTGTTGCTGCTGAGCGGGGTCTTGTGGTTGTGTCTGGCCCTTCCCGCCCAGGGCGTCATTGTAGACCGCATAGTAGCTGTGGTGAACAATGACGTTATAACCCTTTCTGAGCTTGACCAAGCTGCTGAACCCTTTTACCAAGGTCTATTAGCACAAATTAAAGACCCCGCCGAAAGAAAAATCATCATCCAGCGTATCCGAAAAAAAGTCCTTCAGCAGCTAATCGACCAGCGTCTAGTAGACCAAGAAGTAAAGCGGCTTCACATAACGGTAAGTGACCAAGAGATTGACCAATTTATTAAAAATTTTCGGCGCCAGCAGGGCCTGGAAGATCAGAAGGCCTTCTGGAGTTTTTTGGCTGCTCAGGGTCTCACCCTAGACGAATACCGCAAACAAGTAGCCAAACAAATCCAACGCATTAAACTTTTACAGAGTCAGGTACGAGAAAGAATCGTCGTAACTGATCAAGAGATAAAGCAATATTACCAAACACATTATGCCCAAGAAGAGAAACGTTACCAAATAGCCGTCATCATAATTTCTCCTCCTAAAGCCCAAAAAAAGTTAGCTGAGGCCTTGGCCTTATTAAAGGCCGGGCATAGTTTCGCAGAAGTGGCCACAAAATATTCCGCATTTCCAGACAGCGGAAAGGGTTTGGGGACCTTTTCTTTGGAAGAACTCTCACCTAAAGTGCGGGCCTTAATAAAAAAACTTAGACCAGGAAAGGTCAGTCCTCCGGTTAAGATCGGTAATAATTGGGAAATATTTAAGCTTTTGGCCATAAGACAAAATTCTACGGGAGAATGGAAAAAATTAAGGCCCGAAATAGAGAGCCGCCTTTTTCAAGAAAAAGTTGACCAGCTCTTCAAAAAATGGCTAAAAAATCTACATAAAAGATCTTATATCAGAATTCTCTTGTAGGGGTATCCAAATGAGCGAAAACAACGCCGCCGAAGCAATACAAGCAGATGGTTTTGGAGCTTATCTCCAAAGACAACGGGAATTACGCGGTTTTACCCTGGAAGAAATTGCCGAACAAACCAAGATTAGTTTGCGCGCGCTAAGGGCCCTGGAGGCCGAAGATTGGGATGTCCTACCGGCAGATGTATACGTCAAAGGTTTCATACGCTGTTATGCTGAAACCATAGGCCTTGACCCCAACGAGGCCTTAATCCGCTACGAAAAGGCGCTAGGGGACTCCCCCCGACGTCGACAAGACATCCTTTCTAGCGAAAAGAAATACGTTACCTCTAAAAAAAGGATCCCTTTGGGCTGGGTGGTGGGCCTTCTGCTGGTAATCTTGATCGTCATCGGGGGCTATATATTCTTTAAACACTCTTCCCACCGCAGCGGCGAACTTGATTTTTCCACCATTACTACGCCACCTCTCAAGGAAAAGGCCGAAAGCGGAATGGAGGGTGGATTTCAACCCGGGTTACCAAACCAAAAATAGATTTGGAAAGCCTTGCGTCTAGTCACTAAGGCTTTGGTATTGAACCGCTTCGAAGTGGGAGAAAGTGATCTTTTGGTGGTACTACTTTCTCCTAAATGGGGCCGTTTTGCGGTAATGGCTAAAGGGGCCAGACGCAGCAAACGCCGCTTTGTAAATGCCCTTGAGCCCTTTACTGTCTTTCGGGCCCATATAAGGGGTAATCGCCCGGGACTTATCCCCTTTTTGGACCAGATAGACCCCCTGGAATACTGGGAACCCTTACGTCAAGATCCGTATCGCTTTGTTTTGGCCTCTTACGCCACGGAACTCACCGAGGCCTTTGCTAGACCTCAAGTGGGAGGCAACCTTTTTCCCTTGTTATGCGGCTTTTTTGATCTCCTTTGCCAGGGAGGGCCTCCCGACCTCTTGAAACCGGCCTTGGAGATAAAATTGCTCTGTCTGAGCGGTTTTGCCCCGGAACTTAGCCGATGTGTACGGTGCCAGAGACCACGCCCTCTAAGAGGTTTTAGCCTGGAAGAGGGCGGTGGAGTCTGTGGATATTGTCTCCGTGAAAGCGACACTTCTATAAGCCCTCAGGTTCTGAGCCTATTAAAGACTTTAGAAAAATATCCGTTATCAAAGTTAGAACGCATATGTGTGCCGAAAGACCGCCTAAAAATAGGCTCTAGCCTATTGGAAAATTTTCTGGTACGCATCTTAGGACACGATTTAAAGTCGTTACGCATATGGAAAGAGATTAAGGGAGGGGAAATAGGTGAACAGACATGAATGGCAGGAGTCTACACGCCAATATGTCTTAAATGGTTTAGCAGCCAAGGAGTCTTGGCGCCTGTTCAAGATATTGGCTGAGTTCGTGGATGGGTTTGAAGAATTGCCCCGCGTATACCCTGCGGTGACCATATTTGGTTCTACCAGAGTCAGAAGCGGCCATCCTTATTATAAAAAGGCGGAAGACATAGCCAAAAGGCTGGCCCAGGAGGGGTTTTCCATAATTACTGGCGGAGGGCCAGGGGTTATGGAAGCAGCCAATAAAGGTGCCGCCGAGGCTGGTGCTTATTCTGTAGGCCTAAACATAAAATTGCCCCACGAACAAGAACCTAACCCCTACGCCAATATACGCCTGGAGTTTAGATATTTTTTTGTACGTAAGGTTATGATGGCTAAATACGCCGTGGCCTTTATTTGCCTCCCAGGAGGCTTTGGGACCCTTGATGAATTCTTTGAAGCCGTAACATTGGTGCAAACCCACAAAATCCGCCCGGTACCCATTGTATTGGTTGACCGTCACTATTGGCAGGGACTATTAGATTGGATCAAAAAACGCCTTCTGGCCGAAGGGATGATCTCGGAAAAAGATTTGGACCTATTTGGTGTGGTAGACGAACCGGAAGAAGTGGTAGATTATATCCGTGAAAAAACCAAAATATATAAAGGCTTTTGTCTATTCCGTCCGCGAGAATAAAAAGGCCTGTCTTAAGGCTATAAGGGCCAGGTGACGTAACATTTCTATCTTCTTTTTTTCTTCAAGGGAAAAGGGCCTGGAACGTAAGGCCATAAAAGCAGCCACTCCCCGGCCCTTCAGGGAAAGGGGCGAAATCAGTAAATCTCGCCCTAAAAAGAGGCCCTTTATGTTCGGGGGGAAAGACATATTTTCTACCGGCCCTGACCACTCTACTGCCTTGGCAAAGAGTCGCTTAAAAAACTCGTCCCAGGGGATTTCTCTACCCTCTACCCTCTTTATATTCTGCCCAAGACCATACTTTATGAGGAGAGATCTCTTGTCTGGTCTAGGCACCAACAAAAAGACGTCTTCACAGCGCAAAAACCGCATCATGGCCTCCATGACCATGAGAAGCACCTTTTGATAGTCTACCTCTTGGAGGGCCAAGGCCGCGGTGATCTCTCGTATAGACTTGGTCAAAAATTCTTCTTGTGTTTCTCCCTCAGATACTGTCCTCTCTTGAGATGCAGAGCCAGTCTGGATCAGCAGGTCTTTAGAAAGATCCTTCGCCACTACCGGAAAAAACTCCTCTAAAGAGTTTTTAGCCCCTAAAAGTTGTTGATCAAGATCTTTTTCTGTCAAGCCAAACTCGGAAAAAAAGGACTTTAACCTGCCCTTTTGGCCTTTCTCAAGGAATTCCTGTACCCCTTTATCAAGCCTACTCATAAAGGCGGCTAATGAACCTGGCTCCTTACTTTTGGGCGAACCTTCTAAAGTTTCTACTAAAGGTTTGGGCAGGGCCCAGCAGCTCATCACCCGCTCCATAAGCAAATATAGACGTTTTTGGATTAGTTCCGGACGTTCTTTTTCTAACCTTTCCCACTGTGTTAAGGTCTCGGGGCTATAGAGAAGCAAAAGTATGCGCCCTATGTGGTGAAAAAGGGCGCAGATAAACCACTCCTCTTCCACCTCTGGCTTATGGTCTTTAAAGTGTAAAGCCAATTTGTGGGCCAAAAAAGCACACATGTAAGACGAAGAAAGCAACTTGCCTAGCCTCTCTTTACTCTTGGGAGGGACTTTCTTTATAAGGGTATCAAACAGGGTGGCTGTGATGGCCATCTCCCTAATAAACTTCAGACCTAAAAGGACAATAGCCCTAGAAACAGTAGTAACTTCTTGGCCTGTAGGATTAAAATAACAACTATTGGCCATACGTAAAACGCGATGGGTAAGCCCGTAGTCTTGGAGGATTATAGCGGCCAAATCTTGTACAGAATATTCGTCATCGGGGTCAATAGACAAAAGGGTATTAACCACCTTGGTGGAAGAAGGTAAATCTCCTCTATCGCAGATAATCTCTACTAATTCGGAAAGTCCTTTTTGAAACTCTTCTCTGGTCAAACTAGGAGACAAATTAACCATATT
>JALSKZ010000067.1 GCA_026988575.1 Thermodesulfobacteriales bacterium
TCGAAGGGCTCGCTCTACCTCCACTGTAAAGTCAACGTGACCAGGAGTATCTATTATGTTGATACGATGATCTTTCCAAAAGCAAGTAGTTGCCGCAGAAGTAATAGTAATACCCCGCTCTTGCTCCTGGGGCATAAAGTCCATGGTAGCCGTACCCTCGTGGACCTCACCTATCTTGTGGGTACGACCCGTATAATATAGAACACGCTCGGTGGTAGTGGTCTTACCTGCGTCGATATGAGCCACTATACCGATGTTTCTAGTCTTTTTGAGGATACCTAAAGACTTCTTATCCATAACCCTTCAACCCCTTAAATAAAACTGTCTAAACACAAAGAATGGGGAAACGTCTAAGTCTCCCCATTCTTCGTATGGGTACTATAGAAAGCTTACCACCGATAATGAGCAAAGGCCCGGTTGGCCTCAGCCATACGGTGGGTATCTTCACGTTTTTTTATAGCAGCGCCCCGGTTATTGTAGGCGTCCCAAAGCTCACCAGCCAGCCTTTCCACCATGGTCTTTTCTGGACGCTGACGCGCTGCCTGAATGATCCATCGAATAGCCAAAGCGCGTTGCCTCTCTGGACGCACTTCCACCGGCACCTGATAAGTGGCACCACCTACCCGACGAGATCGGGTCTCCAAAAGCGGCTTCACGTTTTCCATAGCCTTTTCGAATATTTGCAGGGGATCCTCCCCCTTACTTTTTTGACGAAGCCTCTCTAAAGCCTCGTAAAATATACGTCGTGCCACACTCTTTTTGCCGTCTATCATGAGACTATTAATAAACTTGGCCACCAAAACACTACCGTACTTCGGATCTGGCGGAACCTCTCTTTTAGGAACTGGCCCTTTACGCGGCATAATCTCCTACCCTCTTACTTAGGTTTCTTTGCCCCATATTTGGAACGAGACTTACGACGATCCTGGACACCTGCGGCATCCAAAGCACCACGAATAATCTTATAACGCACACCCGGTAGATCTTTCACACGACCACCACGCACCAACACCACCGAGTGTTCCTGAAGATTGTGTCCAATACCAGGGATATAGGCCGTAACCTCTATGCCGTTAGTTAAACGCACACGGGCTACCTTTCTCAGGGCCGAGTTGGGCTTCTTGGGAGTAGTAGTATAGACACGCGTACACACCCCACGGCGTTGAGGACACGCCATCAGCGCCGGCGATTTAGATTTCGCCTTTCTCTTCTCTCGACCAAGCCTCACTAATTGGTTGATCGTCGGCATAACTAACCTCTTTAAAAAAATAAAAAGTCAATAAAGACCCTCTAGGCCACTTTTGCCCAGCGGGCCGCTGTTATATAACGGCCTCTGGCGGTCTTGTCAAGACGTAAGAAATAAATCCCCGCTGGAGGGGATAACTTAAACGACCGATCAAAATTATCATATAAATCCTCTGGTAATTTGACAAGAAAAAATACTTGCCTAGGATAGGTATCTCAAATATTACTAAGCAAACGAGAGGAAAACCATGGGACGTGAACGTTGGGCCTCACGTATTGGTCTCATTTTAGCTATGGCGGGAAACGCAGTGGGCTTGGGAAATTTTTTGCGTTTCCCGACGCAGGCCGCCCAAAATGGAGGGGGAGTTTTTATGATCCCCTACATGATCTCCCTCCTCTTGATTGCCATCCCTTTGATGTGGGTAGAATGGGCCATTGGTAGGTATGGGGGAGTTAGAGGTCATGGCACCACCCCGGCCATCTTTAGACTTCTCTGGAAACATCCCCTGGCCAAATATGTAGGGGTGCTGGGACTCTTTGTCCCCTTTGTGGTATCTTGTTACTATGTGTATATCGAAAGCTGGACCTTGGGCTATGCCCTACTTTCTTTATTTAACAAGCTACCTCAAGTGTCTGCTTCAGCTATAGGACACCCTCAGGCCTATCTCGCCCCCTTTGCCGAATTTCTCAGACATTATACCGGAATGGGGTCACAGAAAATATTCCATCCAGCCCTTTTGGCCTATGTGTTTTTTATCGTAACCATAGCCTTAAACGTGACTATCCTCCTAAAGGGCATATCTAAGGGGATAGAAAAACTGGCCAAAGTAGCCATGCCCCTTCTTTTTCTTCTGGCCTTCATTTTAATGATCAGGGTTATAACTCTAGAAACACCCTGTGGCACAGCTGTTGAAGGGCTCAATTTTTTATGGGAACCCCGCTGGCAGGAATTAGCTAACCCTAAGGTATGGCTTGCCGCTGCAGGCCAGGTCTTTTTTACTCTGAGCTTGGGCTTTGGGGCGATAATAACCTACGCCTCTTACTTAAAACGTTACGATGACCTTACCCTGTCGGCCCTCACCGCCTCTTCGCTAAATGAGTTAGCCGAAGTAATTCTGGGAGGCTCTATAGCTATCCCTGCTGCCGCAGCCTTTTTTGGTGTCGCCGCCGCCCAGGCTATTGCCGCAAGTGGTGCGTTTAACCTGGCCTTTGTAAGCTTGCCGGCCATCTTTGCCAATATACCCTTAGGGCATCTTTTCGGTTTTACCTGGTTTATTTTGCTCTTTTTTGCCGGACTTACCTCCTCGGTAGCCATTATTCAGCCGGTGATAACCTTCTTAGAAGACGAATTCCATCTCTCCCATTACCGCGCTGTAGTAACCACCATGTTCACCCTTTTTGTCCTGGCCCACGTACCTATCTTTCTGTCTGGCGCCTTAGACGAAATGGACTTCTGGGCAGGCACTTTTTTTGTGGTCCTTTTTGCCCTCTGTGAGGTACTGATCTTCTTCTGGGGCTTTAGCCCTTCTAAGGCGTGGGCCGAAATAAATCGCGGAGGCTTTATAAAACTACCCCGTATCTTTTTTTACATCATGCGCTACGTGACCCCTATATTCTTAGGTCTTATACTAGCTTGGTGGCCCTTACAAATGATCTATAAAATCTGGAAGGCCGCTACTCAGGCGTCCTTGGTCAAGGTCCTCCAAGAGACCTTCTCGGCCCCCTGGACTATCTGGCTCACCAGAGAACTTCTCTTGGCCATTATTTTAGTCTTTTGCTTTTTGGTGTATCTTCAAGAAAAAAGGAGGCGGTCATGAAGGGGTCGGCCCTGCTTTTTATGCTTTTTTCCTGGACCATGGTGTCTAGTCTATGTACGTTTTGCTTTACAAGACTCTTCTTAGCCACCCCTAAAACCTCCTCGAAATCCACCAAAGGTAAAAGAAAGAAACGTGGCTCAAGATAAACTTTTGGGTTTATTTTCCCCGTTAGCCCCCCTGGCCGAAAGAGCACGCCCCCAGAGCCTTAAAGACTTTGTGGGACAGACCCACCTCCTTGGCCCCCACAAGATACTCACTAGGTTTATAGAAACAGGCAAGCTCCCTTCGCTTATTTTATGGGGACCTCCAGGTACAGGTAAGACCACTTTGGCTCGCTTGCTGGCCAAGGAAATTAAGGCCCATTTTTTGTCTATTTCCGCGGTAGACTCGGGCATTAAAGAAATGCGTGTGGTGGTCAAAAAGGCCCAGCAACACAGGAAGGCCGGAGGACAGACCATACTTTTTGTCGACGAGATACACCGGTTTAACCGGAGCCAGCAAGACTTTCTCTTACCCTTTGTGGAAGACGGCACCCTTATCCTCATAGGGACCACTACGGAAAACCCCTCTTTTAAAGTAGCGGCCCCTCTCCTTTCGCGCTGTAGGGTCTTGGTCTTAAAACCTTTACGCCCAGAAGAAATAGTTCTCATCTTAAAGCGGGCCCTTAAATTAGAAGCGCAACGGTTGAGAGCAGACATCCAGATCGAACCAGAAGTGATCCATCTCCTGGCGCAAACAGCTCAAGGAGACGCCCGAGTGGGCTTAAACCTATTGGAGGCCCTGTTAGAAATAGCACCTCAAGAAGGGCCCCAAAGGATAATTACCAAGGACTTACTCAAAGAAGTCCCGGTAGAAAGGCCTCTCCTTTATGATCAGGCAGGAGAAGAACATTTTAATCTCATCTCTGCCTTTCATAAAAGCCTTCGGGGAAGCGACCCAGACGCCGCCTTATATTGGTTAGTAAGGATGCTTGAAGCCGGAGAAGACCCCCTTTATATAGCCAGACGCATGATTGTCATGGCCGCGGAGGACATTGGTAACGCCGATCCGCAGGCCCTATTGGTAGCTGTAGCCGCCAAAGAGGCCTTTGAGGCCTTAGGCCGACCAGAAGGCGATATACCCCTGGCCCAAGCCGCCCTATATTTGGCCTTGGCCCCAAAGAGCAATGCGGTCTATAAGGCCCTTAAAGCCGCCCGAAAGGACGTAAAACACTATGGGGCCCTGCCTGTACCCTTACATTTACGAAACCCCGAAACGGCCTTGATGAGGGCCTTGGGCTACGGTGAGGGATATAAATACCCCCACGATTTTCCCGAAGGAATAGTAAAACAGGCCTACCGCCCCCCAGAAATCCAAAATCATCCCTATTATAGACCTTCCTCCAGGGGCCTAGAAAAAATTTTACGTCAAAGATGGACCACTTGGCGAAAAATCTTTGCTAAATCTGAGGAAGAATAGCTCAAAAAAGCACTTGCCATACCGCGGTCTTTTTCGGTATGAGCTTAACTATGCCTGTAGAGATTACTAATAATAGCCGAAGGCGCATACCTTCTTCTTGGCTCAAAGAGAAACTGGAAGAGGCCCTCAAATTATTGAACTTAGGAGAAAAGGAACTCCACGTACTGTTCTTAGACGACGAAGGCATCACGCATTTGAACACTCTCTATCTGGGTCGCCCCTATCCCACAAACGTAATTTCCTTCTCCCAGTGGGAAGGGCCCATCCCTGGAGGGGCAAACCCCCATTTAGGGGACATAGCCGTCTCTTGGGAGACCGCTATGCGCGAAGCCCAATTATACGACCTGCCGCAAAGGCATTATTTGCTTGCGTTGTTAGTCCATGGACTTATGCACCTTTTGGGACATGAACACGAACGGCGCCCCGAGGCTGCTGCTCTCATGGTGCGTAACGAAATAAGGCTTTTAAAAAGGCTCCTTGGCCCACGAGGACAAAAAATTATCAACTTCGTAAGGAGGAGGGAATATATGCCGGCCAAACTCGCGGTAAACGTAGATCATGTGGCCACTGTCCGTGAAGCCCGTAAGGTTAACTACCCTGATCCCGTCCATGCTGCTGTACTGGTAGAGTTAGCTGGAGCACACGGGGTAGTGGTACACTTGCGAGAAGACAGACGCCATATACAAGATAGAGACGTGCGTTTGATAAGAGAAATTGTCCAGACCAAGATGGTCCTTGAGATGGCGGCCACCGAAGAAATGATAAAAATCGCCAAGGAAATAAGGCCCCATCAGGTGACCTTGGTACCCGAAAGACGCCAGGAAATCACCACCGAAGGGGGACTCAAAGTAAAGGGGCGGGTAGCTAAAGTGCGCGAGGCCGTAGAGGAACTAAAAGAGGCAGGCCTCAAGGTGAGCATATTTATTGACCCTGAGGTAGACCAGATAAAAGCGGCCTCAAAGACCGGAGCCGATATCGTTGAGCTCCATACCGGAAACTATGCCGAGGCCCCCGGAGAGGAAGAACAGGAACTGGAACTAACCAGGATAGAAGAGGCCGCTAGAGTAGCCCGCGAATTGGGCTTTGAAGTCCATGCAGGTCATGGACTTCACTACGGAAACATAGGCCCGGTAGCGGCGATACCCGAAATAGAAGAATTCAGTATTGGCCATGCTATTATTGGCCGGGCCATTATGGTTGGCCTCAAGGAGGCCGTAAGAGAGATGCTCTGCCTCATAGAGGAGGCTCGTTAAGAGGCCTCCTGTAGCTTGGCACTTTCCAAACGTTTGCGGGCTTCCTCTAAGGGCATTATTCCCTTGGCCACGGCATAAGCTACATAGGAATAGACCCGCGGATCATACCCTTCGGGACGAGGGAATAGCCCTTTGGCCCGTAGTTTGGCCAGCTTAAACCGACGGCGGCGGCGGCGTTGAATTTCGCGCATGCGCTCGATCTTTTTGTGTCTAGCCATAGCTTTCCTCCTCTAGAAAGTGTATGCTGAGCATCTCTCCTATAAAAGATAACCGGGCTCTCGTCAACGATAGAGGCCCTTTTAAAAGGCCCCTCCAATGCCGACAAAAGGCCCCCCAATCTCTAAAGACCCTGTAACATCACCAATATCGCTTAGTTTTATCTTCTGGTAGCGGTACCCCCCTTCGACAAAGACACTACCCCCTAGAGGAAACCGCAGGGCCTTGATTTTTACCCGCCCAAGGAGGTCATAAAAGTAACTACCGTCATAAGAAATACCGCGTCCCTCGGCCTCAAAGGCCAGCCGCCAGAGCTCTAACCCCGCACCTACATACAACATGGGTATAGGTATGGTAATGCTTTTTTGTTCGGTTAGCGTGCCTTGTGTTATCCTGGCCTCAAGATCTACTATCTTTACATCGAGCCCCAAATCCATACCAAAGCCTATTTGTCCAAGGGTGGCTGTTTGGGTAGCGGCTTTCAAAAAGGGAAGGCCCCAATAAAGGCCTACGTCGTATTGATTCAGGTCTAAACGTGAAGAAAAGGGAATGTTAGCCGAAAAGGTCCTTCCTCCAAAGGTAAAAGTCTTATTTAAGGTCCCTGAACCTTCAAACTTTACCGGCGTAACCATCAGGTATAGGTTGATTAAGGGTAAATCTATCTTTGCTCGTCCATAAACCTTACTTTTTTGACTAAAACCTAAATCTTCTGAAGTTAAATTGTCGCCCTTGTAAGAAATAAAGCCGTTGGGATCTTGAGACCATATGCCCGCCGCCACCTCTAGCCCCAGGGCCCAACTCGGGGAGACAGACCATAAAACAAGGCCCAAACACAAAAAAATACCCGAAAAAAATCTAAAAGATCTCATAAAAACCCCCTTCGATACAATAATTATAAAATAATTTTTGTTTCCATAGAAAAATTAGGCCCTAAAGACAAGCCGTGTCTTATACAACACCTGTACATCCTGTATCCTTAAAAAAGGATTTCGCCTTCAAAGGTCATTTATATGCGCAATTATTGTCTTATATTTCGTTTTTTATTTACATATCCATTAAAAACAGATTAGAGTTTTCTTCCATGATGGCCGTGGAGGTTAAAGACCTTCGCAAGAGTTATAACGGGTTTGAGGCCTTAAAGGGGATCAGTTTCCATCTAGAAAAAGGGGAAATCTTTGCCTTATTAGGCCCCAACGGAGCCGGGAAGACCACTACTATTCGGATCTTATGTGGTCTTACCCGTCCGGGAGGAGGACAGGCCTTCTTCTTTGGTATGGATATATTTAAAAACCCCCTAAAGGCCAAAAAATTAGCCGGATTAGTCCCCCAAGCCCTAAACCTGGATCTTGATCTTACGGTCTGGGAAAATCTATTGATCCACGGCCTGCTCTTTGGTCTTTCTCTCCAGGAGATAAAAGAACAAGGGCAAAGCTTGATGGAATTCTCAGGGCTAAGAGCCCGTCTACACCACAAAGTACGCACCCTATCCGGGGGAATGCGTCGCCGGGTGCTCATTACACGGGCCCTCTTACACCGGCCCCGAATCCTCTTTTTAGATGAACCCACTGTGGGTCTT
Source organism: Thermodesulfobacteriales bacterium (assembly GCA_026988575.1). Lineage (GTDB taxonomy): Bacteria > Desulfobacterota > Thermodesulfobacteria > Thermodesulfobacteriales > Thermodesulfatatoraceae > JALSKZ01. The sequence goes on from JALSKZ010000067.1 coordinate 7,566, forward strand.
GATCCTCACATAAGACGCAAACTATGGGGCCTTATAAAGCGCATACAACAGCAGGGGACAACCATCCTCCTTACCACCCATTATATAGAAGAGGCTGAGTTCTTGGCCAACAGGGTGGCCTTTATTGATAACGGTACCCTGGTCATCGTAGATAAACCCCAAAACTTGACCTCTCGGTTGGGGAAATATGCCGTAGATATCGTCCAAGAAGACGGCCTGGAAACAAAATATTTTCCTGACCGACAATCGGCAGAAGACTTTATTCTTTCTAGGCGCGAAACAGGAACCACCGTAACCCTAAGGCGCGTCAACCTGGAAGACGCCTTTGTTTACTTTACGGGAAAGCGGGTATGAAGGGGTTTTTGGCGGTATATCTACGGGAGTTGCTCATTATGTGGCACCGTCTACCGCGCATGGTACTGTCTTTTTCTGTATCTCCTGTACTTTACTTGGTGGCCTTTGGGTTAGGCCTTGGTAAACACATAACCATACATGGCCGTCCTTATTTAGAGTTCTTGATACCTGGACTAGTAGCCGCCTCTTCCATGATGCAAGGCTTTGGCATTAATGTAGAAATAAACGTAGCCCGTTTTTACATGAGGGTATTCGAAGAGATTCAAGCGGCACCCGTATCTAACCTAGCCTATGTCTTGGGCGAGATATTAGCCGGGGTAAGCAGGGCCTTTCTTTCGGTCTCGATAATACTTTTCATCACGGCCTTGGCCCGGGTTTCTTTTTCTTACGGACCCGCCTTTTGGGCCGGGGTCTTTTTGAATTCGTTCATCTTTGCCGCTCTGGGTGTTACTTCGGCCATGCTCATCAAATCTCACGCTGACCAGGCCCTGGTAAGCAACTTTATCATTACCCCCATGGCCTTTTTAGGGGGTACCTTTTTTCCTGTAGGCAACATGCCTGGCCCCGTACAGATCATCTTAAAGACCCTCCCCCTTACCCATGCCTCCCGCCTTATTCGCCAAGCAGCCTACGGCCAAAAAATATTATGGAACGACTTGGGGATTTTGGTGGCCCTGGCCGGAGCCTCCCTGTTGCTGGCTTACTGGTCGGTGGACAAGGCCCGCGATTGATGCTTACGGACCTCCTCGGCCAAAAAACGTAGCAACTCTCGCGGGTGGGCGACGTCTCCCGGATATCTTCTAATTAATTCACCTAAATCCTGCCCCTGGACCAGGAGACCAGAGAGTCTTTGAGCAAGGGCCTCTGGTGAAGCCGGCCAAGAAAACCCCTTGAGACGGGCAAGCACCTCTGCCGGCCACCCCACACCTAGCACCTGCGCCCCGGTCTCCAGGGCCGTAGAGAAAAAGACAAGGGCATCGCGGCCCTCTTTGATTTCTCTATAGGCCAATTTAGCCAAACCACCAGCCGTATGGGCCCGGGGAGATTTCTCCTGGAGCTCACCTTCTAATTTTTTTAGTACTAGTTCTGGTTCGGCACGCAGGATATTACGCACCGTCTGGCGTGTAAGACCTAGAAATTCGGCTATATCGTCTTCGGTTTTAAAGGCCTCCTCCGCTAGTACCACCGCGTAAGCCGCCTCCATGAGACTTGTAACCCAAGTAAGGTTTCTTAGCACTATGAGTTTACGCGGCCCGCCTAATATCTCTAAGGCCTTCAAAAATACCCGCAGGGCCAAGCCATCCACATCGAATTCCTTTATCTCTTGAGGACCTATGACTATGGGCATACCTACACCCCCTTTTTATTAAATTTTCCTTATAAGACTATGAGCACGCTGTAAAATTTTTCCAGACCCATTATAATGGCCCCATGATCCCTTACCCCCATATAGATCCAGTCATTATAAAGATCGGCCCCCTGGCCTTGCGCTGGTATGGGCTGATGTACCTGGTAGGCTTCTTGGCGGCTTATTACCTGGTACGCTACCAACTAAAAGAACAGGGCCGCACCGATCTCTTCCCTGTACTCGATGATCTCATCTTTTGGCTGGCCCTGGGACTCATTATAGGGGCCCGCTTAGGACATGTCTTTTTATATTTTCCCGGCTATTATCTACACCATCCCTGGGAAATCCCGGCTATATGGCACGGGGGAATGTCCTTCCACGGCGGCCTGCTTGGTATCACGATAGCGGGTTTGATATACGCTCGGCGGCACAACCTAGACTTTTGGTATTGGGCAGACCTGTTTGTAGTGCCTGCTCCTATAGGTCTTGGCTTCGGCCGTCTAGGAAACTTCATAAATGGCGAGCTATATGGTCGTCCTACCCACGTACCTTGGGCCATGATTTTCCCTGCAGGGGGGCCTATCCCTCGCCATCCTTCACAAATATACGAGGCCTTAGGAGAAGGCCTTCTCCTTTTTCTCCTTATGTGGAAGACGCGCCGAAGACCCTGGCCTGCTGGATATAAGCTGGCCCTCTTCCTCGTAGCCTACGGTACTATTCGGTTCTTCATAGAGTTCTTCCGTGAACCCGATCCAGGGGTAGCCCTGGCCTTCGGGTGGATGAGCCGGGGGCAGGTCTATTGTCTTCTGATGGTCATTGTAGGGTGTTTTTTATTTATTTGGCGCCAAAAAGAAAAAAGCCCCAAGGGGAAAATTTAAAACCCAGGCTTTAAGATCCTTCGGTTTTCAAGCGTCGACCAAGCTCCTGAACTTGGCGAAAAATTTTTAAAAAGGCGTCCATGTCCTTCCGGCGCGCAATCTCGGCTATTTCTTGGGCCAAAGTCAAATATTTCTGGCGCATCTCTTCGCCCTGAGGATTGGCATATTGAATAGTGCCGTAGAGGTAAGGATCTTGGTCGGCAAAACGACATAATATGTCTATCTGGCGGGCGAAGCTTGGGGTAGCAAGCTCTTTAACGAGTTCCAAGGGGACCTCTGCCTCGTTAAGCAAACGCCCCAAGGCCAGGAGCATGAAGTGATTGATGACCTGCACAATGGCCATGGTCTTGTCGTGCTCTTCGGGGTCGACCAAAATGGGTTTGGCCCCCTGGGACAGTAAGAAATCCCAAAACCAGCGGAACCAAAATTGACCTCTAGCAGGCCACAAAGCTACTTTTTGACCGGCCAAATGCGGCTCTCCCGGGCCAAAAAGGGGATGGGCAGCCACTACTTCACAAGAAGTATGGGCCAACATGACCTCGGTTTCGCGCTTTTTTAGAGAACAAAAATCTATAAGGGCCTGATCTTTTCTAAGTAAGGGTCCTACTTCTCTGACCAGATCCGCAAAAGTGGACATGGGAACAGAGACAAAAATAACCGCACAATCCTGAACCAGGTCTTGGGGTTTAAGGGGGGTGTTAAGGTCAGCCACCAATACCTCGTGGCCGGCCTTCTCAAACGCACGCTTGAACCAACGGCCCATCCGCCCCAAGCCACCAATAATACCTATCTGTGGTTTTTGTTGCATACAGAGGCAGGTTAACCTCAAACCCCTCTCAGGACAAGATTTAATCTCCTTCTATGTAGTGATGGGCATATAAACGTACGTGGTGTCCTTCTAACACATGGAAAGTCTGGATCTTCTTGAGAAATAGGGGAGAAAATTGCCCTAAAGGGAGATAGATAATCTTTTTATCCTGACGAGCAGCAAAATTTTTGGCCAAGCCACTAGGAGGCGTTTTGGCAATGTAGACAATATACCTTTCCAGGGAATAATCTACAGCAGCCAGCAGGAGACGCTCGGGTTTATTACGGGCGATATCATAAAGAGGATCTTCCCAAATATCCAATACGCGCATGGGGGGGTAGGTGAGCATAAATCCCCCGTAATGGCAACGGGATATCCCTGGCCCCACTACTACTTCCCCGGCCCTGGTAGCATAGAAGGCCATATCAGACTCTTGGGAGTGTTCTCCGTGCCAGGTAAGCTTCCACGGATAACGTTCTTGACCCCTGGCGTCGGGTAAATCTTCGTCAAAGATCACCACCACCGAGCCCACCTTGCCAGAAACTGGTCGATCTTCTCGTACGTATATGCGTCCTTCATACCAGTGTCTGAGGGTCTCGCGCATATCGATACCGTCTTTCATAGAGGCCAAAAAGGGCTCTACGCGACGGAAATCTTCGGCCAAAACCCGTAAGGCCTTTTTCATGACCTGCCGACCAAAACCTTCCACGACCAGGTCTTCAGGGGGAAAAGAACAAATATTGATCCCCTTCCAGGCATCTTTCCATTCCCCTGGTCTTTTCTCCACCGGCTTCTTACGCAGGGGCCACCAGCGACGACGTTTTTGTTTGAGTTTACGAAAAAGCCTAATTTTGCGTTGAGGACGATGGAGGTCTTCAAGGCTTAGCCGCAAAGGCATTAAATCGGGCTGCTCCGTCTGAAAGGGGTACCTCGTCCCTATTTCCCATACTTCCCAAGCAAACTCATCGCTTACACTCCCCTTGCTGGCTACCAAAAACTGGTAAAAATCTGGACAAAGTCGCCCCTCAAGCAAGGCATAATTGCGAGCGAATTGGAACAAAACACGTAGGTAATGGGCTGGTACTTCTTCGCGATTCTTTTCTTTGTGTTGCCTCAAGGCCTCTTGTAAGAGGCGCTGATAAAGTTGCCAACGATCCAGAAGGGCCTCACCCTTTCCCCGGGCCCTTTCGTAAGCTCCCTGGAAATAGCCAATTTCTGAGAGCACTTCTCTACTGGAGAGGGCATCCAGATGATACACCTCTACCCCTTCTCTATTCAGACGTTCAAAAGGGCGGGGGAGATCCTCTTGGAGAAACTGGGCAATGGCCTTTATATGAGCGAGCCCGCCTACAAAAACAATGCGTCGAAAATCACGGCTAAGTCTCTGGAGATGATAAGCAATGGTCCTTTCTCGGTGCACATCCAGGGGAGATTTAGAAAAAGAAAACCGTAAGGCTTCCTGACAAAATCGTTCGTAACCAATCTGCGTAAGGGCATAGGAATCGGGAAAGACTTCTTTATAGCCGGGATGCCCCTCTACATCGAGATCGACAAAACGCACCGGCACCCCCATTTCGCGGCCTAACCTTACGGCCTCAATCAAGGGCTCAGCCGGTTCAATAAGGAGATAAATTTGACTACCATCGCGCTCTTTATAACCGACCACCGATAGATAAGGAAGACGTCGGACCCCCCGTTGGATCTTGGGAGTAAGGGTAGAAGGATATTCTACTGCTATGACGTCTGGGTTCAGGTGGGGTACTTTCTCGTGGACCACAGCCGCGAACTCAAGTTTGCCGTGCAAAATAGGCAATAAAAAGATATCTGCTTTACCGATTTTTAGCTTTAACATCCGTTAATTCACCGGGTGCAAATGGGAACCACCCTCGGGCCTTTGAGGCCAAAAGAGTAAGGCTCCAGGGCCTAATATCTGGGCAATGGCTGTCTTTATAATCTCCTTTTTCTCCTCCTCCTTATCCTCACTCCTGAGCATTTTTAGGGCATAGCGTGCAATGTTCACCCCGTCGCGCACCGAAAAAGTCTCTCCGGCCTTGTGGGCCGTTTGTAAAAAGCGCACCACATACTCTAAGACCTCTTCGTCTCCAAAGGGGAGATTGGCCTTCAAAATAGCCCTTTCCTCCTCTTCATCAGGGAAATCCACGTAGATTTGGGGTTGCAAGCGGGAATGGATATATTCAGGCACTTCAAAAGTAGAGGCGTCTTCGTTCATGGTGACACAGATACGAAAATCAGGATGGGCTTTTATTTTTATCCCGGCCACGATAGATTCGATATATCTCCTGGAATCTAACAAGGGAGCCAATGAGGCCCAACTCTTTTCACTCATCCGGTTGGCCTCGTCGATAATGGCCACTCCGCCCTTGATCATAGCGGTTACTATGGGGCTGGCCATATAACGAATACGTCCCTCATCGGAAATTACCGGCGTGATTAGCAGATCTTCGGGACGCGTGTCTACCGTGGCCTGAAAAATATAGACCTCTTTACCCAGACGCCTGGCCGCCGCATAGGCCAAAGTAGTCTTGCCCACCCCCGGCTTTCCTACTAAGCGGGGATTAAGGGGGAGATCTCTTTCATCCACCACCATCCAGGCCGCTAAAACTTGACGGATTACTTCCTCTTGCCCTACACATATCAGAGCTAAATCATCTGGGTGGGCCAGATATAAAGTAACACCTTCTATGTTAATCTTTTCCATAAAGGCTCCCTCAAAAACAATTTTTCTATTATTTTAACGAGAAACCAGCGATAAGGCATCTATGAAGGTGAAGAAACCATTTAAAGAAATATCTTTAACCAAACGCGTCTTTCGGGTCGAAGACCTTCCGGTGGGCACTCTGCCAGAAATCGCCTTTCTAGGCCGGTCAAACGTGGGCAAATCTTCCCTTATAAACGCCTTTATAGGGCAAAAGCGCTTGGCACGGGTCTCTTCTCGCCCCGGTTTCACCCAAGCGTTACACTTTTTCCGCGTAGACCATCGCTTCTGGGTGGTAGATTTGCCTGGATACGGCTTTGCCAAGGCCCCTGCTGATGTGCAAAAGAATTGGTCTCTCTTGATCGAAAAATACCTCACTTCCCCCCGGCCTATCAAACTCTTGATCGTTATCTTTGACCTGCGTCGCAAACCAGACGACCTGGATAACCTCTTAATAAACTATATAACACAACAAAGACGACCCTTTGTAATGGTCTTGAACAAGGTGGACCGGGTCAAAAAGACCTCTCGCCCCCACTACGCCAAAGCGTGGGTTCAGGCCTTTGGCCCTCGCGCACGGCACACCTTTTTGACCTCGTGCCGTACAGGCGAAGGCATAAAGGAGTTCAGACATTTTGTATTGCAAGAGATCTTTCCCCAAAAAGGTTAAAGAGGAGGGCTGTGTTCGTTTTGGAGAAACTCCTTACGAAAACGCACTACACAATTACGCCCTCTCGACTTGGCCTGATACAGGGCGATATCGGCATATTTTATCACTTTATCTACATGTTCGTCGTCTTCAGGAAAGATGGCTACCCCTATGGAAACCGTTATCTTTAAAGGCTGTCCTTCAAAAAACAGGGCCTCTTGGGCCACTCGTTCACGAATACGTTCCGCCGCGGCCTCGGTACCCTTGGGTGTAGAATCAGGGAGCAAGAGCAAGAACTCCTCTCCCCCATAGCGCACGGGTAAATCGCTTTTGCGCAAGATTTCACGTACAATCTGGGCCACCCTTGCCAGCACACGATCGCCAAAACTGTGTCCATAGGTATCGTTTACCAACTTAAAATGGTCTAAATCGAGCATCATAACCCCCATAAGGGTCCCCCGACGACGCACCCCCGCCTCTAATTGGGGTAATAAATCATCTAATACCCTCCTGTTGTAGAGGCCTGTAAGGGGGTCGCGTAAAGACATCTCTTTGAGGCTTCGGGCAAAGCGCTTGGCCTCCAGAATGGGAGCGGCCTCGTTTAAATAGGCCACAATTTGGTCAATCTTGGTCTTTTTTATCTCTAAATCGTTTTCTTTAGATAACAAGAAGTGAACTACTGCAATCACTTTCCCGTTGGTTATTAAGGGCAGACAAATATAGTCGGCATCACTTTCTTTAAAGAATTCGCAACTTTCTGTAAAATGAAAAGAAGAAGCCTGTTTAGCACTCCTCACCACTCTACAAGAAGCAGCATTAAATTTAGGAGAATGACAAACTAAAAAATTAACTACCTCTTTAGGTTCCGCTATTTTAAGAACCATTTGATTTTTACTATTAGAAATTTCATAAATAGCAAAATTAAATAGACCAAATTTTTCTTTAAAAAGACAAGATAGGCGATAATATACCGTATCGGGATCTGGATCTATTTCTATAGCTTGTCTGAAAGACGACAATTCATCAAGCTCATATATCAAATTATTCACACTATTAGCCAATCTTACAATCTCTTTAGAGCCATTTATATGGAAAAACCTTTTTTCTACTCTCTCGCGAAGCTTCTTACCTACAGTAAGAGCAAGTGCGTCTATTTCTTCTTTCATTCTACTCAAAGGAAAAACAACTCCTAAACGAACAACAAAAGAAATGACCAAAAGAGACATAAAAAGAAAGAAAAAGGCGGGCAATATATTCTGTTTTAAAAGCATTTTTTTGTCTTTATTTAGGAAGTAAAGATCGTGTAATCGCACGTAAACTCCTACTTTTTTCCCTGCATAATCGATTAGAGGTATACCTACTACGGCATGGGGTTTATCTTCGGAACCTTCTTCTATGATGACCGTGGGTTTCTTTAAGGACTGTTGCAAAAAAGAAAGGGATAAACGGATATCTTCATGCTCAGAAGGGGCTTTAAGCTCAATAAAAGGACCTATACGGGGATAATGAGTAAATTTGGGGTAATTATTCTGGACAATGACGAAAACACCTGGCGTCTCCTCTTCTTCAAAGGTCAGGTGGCTTATGAAATCTTTTAACAGACAAAAGACCTCCACGCTGCCCAGAAGTCTCTTGTGATCATCGAATATAGGGCTAATGCCTCTTAGGGCAAGCCCTACCCGCCCCAATTCTAAACCCCAGGCCGGCTTCATGGTACTCAAAACCGAAGCCACCATGGGACGATATTTAGTAAGATCCTCATCGACGTGAAGGTTTGGGGCCCACACACGCAAAAAAGACCGGCCTGGCGGCACATGAAAGTGAATAAATAAGGGATAAGGCCCCTCTTCATTTAAGACCTCATAGAGGGGCAAAATGGCCTGCAAAAGATATTTTCTATCCCTTCGGGCCAAGGCCTCTTTGACTTCTGGCAAATGGGCAAACAGACAGGCCAACCGGAGATTGGCCCGCGCCTTTTTTTGAAAGAGACTAATATCGTAAGAGGTCTTGGAAAGGGCCTCCTCGATCTTTATCTCTTTTTTTAGTTTTAGCCCCCTATAAGCCAACCAACTGGAAAACAAAAAGGCACAAATACAGAGGACGATAACCGGCAGGAGAATGAGTAAACAAAGGGGGAGGTGGCTTAAATTAAAAAAAGAATAGTATTTTCCCCTATTCATAACCAAAATTATTTATCGGACACTGGGGAAAATAATTTAAACTTATGGCAAGGAGACTAGGGGGCGAGATAAATAAGCTAAAGATAAGAAGAAGCCCCTTTTCTCAAAAGGGGCTTCTTCTTAGTGTTTTGCTATGTGTCCCTTAAAAAGGTGTTCACCAGCTACGAAACCAAAGCAGATAAGTCCTAAAGCACCCAAAAATACGAGGAACTCGGAGACCGAAGGGACATAGGGGTAAAACTTGGTGGCCAATTCAGCTGGCGCCACCACGTTAAATTGCTGGTAGTGAGGGATGGTTTGCGGCACTACGATGAGATCATAGCGATTTATAAAACCGCCTATCATAGCCGACAACCCGGCCCAGGCCATGGCCGAAATTTCTCTACCCTTATACACGATAGCCGCTATCAAGGGGACTAAAATACCCAAGACCACCTCAAAAAACCAGAAATTTAAGGCATAGGGCCCGGCCACCAGGGCCTTGGCCGTATCGTATTGACCAAAAACCTTTCCCGCTAAGGCGTTTACGATCCACCAGGATAGTAAAAAGAGTACTAAGGCCGCAAAGAGCCCTATAAATTTTCCGGCTGTTTTCAAAGCCTTTTGTAAGGGTTCGTCCATCTCCCAACCAAACATAGAATAGGCGGCCCAGGTAAAAAATACTATGGCCGAAAAGCCCATTAGACAGGCATTGGAAATAAAATAAATAGAAAGGAAAGGTCCATACCAATAGGGCTTGGCATTGATGAATCCAAAGACCTCACCCAAATTACTGTTGGCCAGGATGTCGGTAATGAGACCTACAAGCCCCGCTACCGAAGCTACAGAAGCCAGCCCCGCGGCTACGGCCGCAGCCTTACGCTGTGCTAATTGTCCCAAGACGAACTCTACAATCATGAGCACTACTGCTACCGCGTAAAAAAGCCCCATCCACATGATGTTGGAGGTGAGGTTAGGAGACAGGACCATCCATATGGCCATACGCCAGGGATTTTCAAGCTCCAACCCAATGGCCAAAAAAGCCGCTAAAATGGCAATTATGGCCATATAAAGGGCCCTTTGCGACAAAGGCTCCAAGGTTTTGGCCTTGAATAAGTGTCCAATGGCCGCTACTATGCACAGCCCCGTGGAAATAATGGCAAACGAAGCATAGGTTACGATCAGTAACCCCCACGGCACTTCCCTGGTTACACCATATAATAAGTGGTGTCCTAGATAAAAAGATAAAAGACCAGTGGTTATACCTAGAAGTAATGCTCCTCCCCCCAATACGTAAAATAACGCGATGATTTTGTTTTTTGGTGGGTTTATCTGTTTGAGGGCAGTCATAAAAAAACCTCCTTAGTGGTGCACCTCTTCTTTGATGCCAAGAATCCTTTTCATACCCAAAACCCCTATGTGACAGCGAGCACATTGCGTGTTGGAGGCAAAGGCCGTATCTCCATCGTGACAAGCACCACAATATTGTCCATCATAGAGGGCCTTCATGTTGAAATCTGGTTTTTCTTGGGTAGAGCCTGCTTCCATCTCAAAGGGATCATCGTGACATGAATCACAACTAAGGCCATTATCTTCCACGTGTACTTTGTGATCAAAGATAACTGCCTTTACCGGTTTGGTGAAAATTATAGGTTCTTGGGGATAATCCTCCTCGTCTTGTGACCAGGTAGGAGGATGAATCAAGAGACACCCCAAGAAAACGGCCAGCAAAAAAATAAAATAGCGCTTCATAGGAAAGACCTCCTAATTAGCCCTTTGTATAGAATACATTTGGTCTAGCCCCGGTTTCAGGACGAAGGACCCATACCACCCTTGTCTCACTGTGTACCATCTGGAATACTTCTGATTCTGGATCCGAAAGATCGCCAAAAATACGTACGCCAGCAGGACAAGCCTCAGCACAAGCAGTAAGCTTCTTTCCTTTGGAAAGACGGCTTTCCCAGCAAAAATCGCATTTGTCCACCGCTCTCTTCTCTTCGTTGAAATAGCGCATGTCATAGGGGCAGGCCACCATACACGTCTTACACCCTATACATTTTCGATAATCCATACGCACAATTCCCGTACGGCTATCTTTATATGTGGCCTGGGTAGGACAAGCGCGTACACAGGGTGGATTATTGCAGTGATTACACAAAATGGGCATAAATTCTCTATACCATTCCCCTTCCCCCAAAGGTATGTGCCGTTCTAGGATCTTGGTCCGCCAACCATATTCAGGTACATGGTTAGTCCGACGACAGGCCTCCATACAGCGTTCGCAGTCGATACAACGATCTACCCGTAAGACCATAGCGTAGTGGGGTTTGTAAGGATAGCGTTCTGAATATCCCCCTATGGAACCAAATACGTCATCTACTTTGGAAACAAGAGAAAGGAGAGTGCCCCCGGCAAAGACCCCGGTGATTGTAAGTCCCATTTTTAAAAAACGTCGTCTTTCCTCAGAGGGGAGATTCTCCACCCCTTCGTTTTTGTCTTCTAAGCTATCAAGCCATTGACTAAATTTCTTGAACATAAAGTTTGACCTCCCCCTCGCGGTTTCAAAGAGTCAAATATGTGCCTTGATGGAAGGAGCAAAAGGGGGGACAGGCAGACCTGCCCCCCTTTTCATTTATTTTTTCTTTACGTGACACTGTTTACACTTTACAGGGGCTTTGGGATACTTCTTGTGCATCTTTTTGTGACAGCCCTTACAATTCTTATGCATGGCTTTCGATACTTTATTCAACTTTTTATTAGGCATTTCCTTATTGTGGCATTCCTTACATTCATGGATTTTCATGCCCTCTTTATAGGGTACCTGCTTCCAATCTGCTGTCTTGCCATGGTGGCATTCGCCACACTTGATCTTAAGTTTGTCTTGATGTTCCCGGTGGTGAAAGGTAACGTTACCCTTTTTGGCCTTAAGGACTATGACTTCCGGCCCTTTATCAAGGGAATAAGCCGCTGTTCCTAAAAACAGTCCTACCACCAAGGCCAATAAACATACAATCAATTTGCGCATACAAGCACCTCCTCACAGGAATTTATCCCATGCAGGTTAAAACTCTTGGTCAAATTGGTCAAAAGACATATTTACTAAGATTTTGGTAAATTCATAGAAAAAACAGAAAAGAAATAGATTTTAAACGTTATTTTTTCGCCTATACATCCTGGTTCTCTCAAAGGTAAGGCCTAAGACCTCAAAGGATCTTTGCCAGGAGAAAACCAGCTTCAAACAACAAAAAGAAAATGGAGGCCAGGATTATTTGGGAAAGAAGGTCGGTAGGGGCCAAAAAAAGGCCTATTAAAAAGGAAGCCCCTAAGACATAGAGGTGACACCTTTTCATTGAGCTTGGCGATAGTATGCCCCCCTTGACTAGCAGGACCGTAATCCCGGGCACCTGGGCCACAAGACCAGCTATAAATATGCCTTTGCCCAAAAAGTTCAAGTAACTTTGAATACGCAGATATGGTTCAAAGCGTCCGTAACCTAGCCCCAAAAAAAACCGGAGCAAATGGGGAAGGACCAAAAAATAGGCCACCCCTACCCCTATAAAGGAGAAAAAAAAGACTAAAAAGAGTAATTTCCGGAGGAACCTCTTTTCGGATTTGTAAAGAGAAGGGGCGATAAACCTCCAGGCCTGCCAAAGTACAAGGGGCAAAGTGGCAGAGAGGGCCAAAAAAAAGGTGGTCTTTAAGGCTGCTATCATGGCCTCGGGCAGAGACGTAAACACTAGAGAAAGGGGTTGACCAGGGAAGGCCCTTTGGTAAGGCCAGATCAAAAAAGGCACCAAGTGAGAAAAAAGACTAAAAAGTGCTAACCACCATAGAAAAAGCCAACCTAGGGTAAAGAGCAGGCGTTTGCGTAACTCATCAAGGTGATCAACGACGGGATCAGATCGTTTTTTCATGAGAATCTTGAGCGTCTGAAATACTGTTCTCTAGAGCTTGATCTTTAGGATCCTCAGGGGGCTTATCTTCCTTCTTTTGGTCTTGCGCCTGGCCTTTTAGGTCTTTTACTTGCTCGGGCTCAGGCGCTGCTGGTGGCACATAGACTTTTTTTAGGAGCTCCTGCCGCACCTTTTCCAGTTCCGAACGTCCTTCTTCAAGGGCATCTGCCCCCAACTCTTTTTTGAGTTCGTCGGCGGCGTGCCTAAACTCGTTGACCAACTTGGCTAAACTACGCGCCACCTCGGGGAGGCGTTCAGGCCCTAACACTACTAAGGCTACAATAAAAATGACCACCAGTTCTGGAAACCCAATACCAAACATAACTATTCTTTATAAACCTTTACGGCCTTACTTCCAAGGGCACAAAATAACTCGTAGCAAATAGTGCCCGCCTTAAAGGCTAGCTCCTCAGCCGGGACTAAACGCCCCCTACCGCCCAATAACAACACCTTGTCTCCAGGACGTACCCGAGGGACTTCGGTAACATCAAGGGTCAAACACTTCATGGAAATAGCACCTATTACCGGGATCCTTTTTCCAGCTAAAAAGGCAAACCCTCGGTTAGAAAGAGACCGAAGATAGCCATCTTCGTACCCCACAGGGACCAAGGCCACCCGCCTTCGGGTCAAGGCGGTATAGGTTGGTCCGTAGCCCAGGCTTTCGCCTGGAGGAAGCTCTCTAATACTTAAGATGCGGGCCCAAAAGGTCATCACCGGCTCAAGGCAGAGTTTGTGGGCCGCCCCTTGAGCTGGATAGGCACCGTAGAGGGCCAGCCCTGGTCTTACTAATTCAAAATGGGCCTCAGGCAGGAAGATAATACCCCCGGAATTTACCAAATGACGAAAACGGGGACGCAGACCAGCCCCTCGTACAAGCTTTTCCATCTTCAAAAAGCATTCTATCTGGTTTCGGGTTAAGGGGTCCTGAGGTCTTTCACTACAACTCAGATGGGACATGAGGCCTTCCAAGAGCAAATACCGGTTATCTTTTAGGATTTTTAAGGCTTTTTGGAGATCTTTTTCTCCCAGGCCAAAACGGTTCATACCTGTATTTACTTTTACGTGTACAGGGCAAGACTTGTCTTTTAAGCGCAAAAAATCGTTCAGGATCTCAAGTTGCCAAAGATCCGTAATCACCGGAGTAAGACGAAGACGGACAATCTCTGGGAGCCACGCCTTTTCAAAGCCAGAAAGTAAGACCAAAGGCCCTTTAAAACCCGCCCCTCTTAATTCCAGGGCCTCGGTTATCTCGGAAATACCAAAACCATAGACCCCTTCCTCGTATAAAACCCGGGCTACAGGTAAAAGCCCGTGACCATAGGCATCACTTTTTATTACGGGCAGCACAACGGTCTTGGGGCCTAAAAGGCCCTTAAGGGCCCTTAAATTGTTGCGCAAGGCCTTCAAATCAATTTCTGCCCAGCGTGACCACCGAATAAAAGTCCTCCCAGAAAAGACTTACTGGAAACTTAAACCCTTTTCTAGCTCCGAGAAAGAGTGGGTAAAGAACAAAGATCTAAAAACGGGCCAGATAAAAAATAAGGGTCTCTCCTTTTTGTAGATCATGGTTTTGGGGCTGCGAAACGGCCTCAAGGAGAGATCTCGTTTCGTAGGGTAGACGCCATAACTCAAGCCTTGGCCCCGTGGTAGACTCTCTCATTTTGCCAGAAAGAAAGGCTTCTATCTTCTGGAGGCCTTCAGGGGAATCAAAAGGTCTTTGGCGTTTTTTGACACTTTCGGGCAGGTCCTCAAGAGAAAGGGCCTCAAGGGCCAGGCTCGCTTGAGGGGAAAGGTCTTTACCCACAAGGTCTAGGATCTCCTCCACCACCGGCCACTGATCAGTGAGGACCCATGAGGGGAGACTAGGGAGAAGGGGTACAAGGACAGACCAGGCCCGCAGGCGCTCTTTCAAAGCCATCAATTCCCAATGGGGCTCTTGGCCCTCGGTCACCCACTTAGGGAAAGATTTCGGCCCTGGATCAATACCCAATACAAATTCCGCCAGCTTAGAGGCACGCTTACGTAGGGACTCGTATTCTTGATCGAGCTCTTCCAAACGCTTATCCAAATCGTGGGCCAGTTGAAGGATCACCCTGGCCTTTAAAACAGGATCTTCTTTAGCTCCGGGTTCCTTTCCCAGGAGCAGGGCCTTGATTTCCGAAACGCTCTCTTCTACTGCTTCAGGCCAGGCCTTAAACATGGAGAGATTTTCGGGCCAACGCATCATTTGACCCCATTCTTCATAGCTCTTAACCAGCCTTTCAAACCAATCTAGTTTTTCTCCAAAGGGTGGCGGCGTAACCAGTTGTAAAAGCCCGTCCTCCAAAAAGGTGCTTAAGTGGACAGGTCTTTTTTCACTGGGCTGTAAGAGTATTAGCTGGTCAAAAAAGCAAAAGGCTAGTCCAGCTAAATCTTGACGAAGATAAGTGTGTGGATAAAGCAAGGCAACCCTTTCTTTTTCCAAAAGGCCCCTCCTTGTTTTTGGTTTAGCGGCATTTTAAGTTAGCCAATGAAGACCAATAATCAAGCCCAAGGAGCAATTATGTGGTTATGGTACGCTATAATAATTTTCTTGCTGGTTTTTATCTCTCCTTTAAGGGCCCAGGACTACGGCGGAGCCCTGGTGATCGGCTCCATAGGAGACGCTAGCATACTTATACCCATGTTGGCCACCGACGCCACAAGCCATGAAGTGGCCGGTCTTATCTTCAACGGGCTCGTAAAATACGACAAAGATTTAAACCTGGTGGGGGATCTGGCCCGAGATTATAAGATCTCTGACGGCGGTAAGACCATAACCTTTTATCTACGTCGAGGGGTAAGATGGCAAGACGGAGTGGAGTTTACCGCCCAGGACGTATTATTTGGCTTCAAGCTCATTACCAACCCCAAAACACCTTCTGCTTATGCCGGCGACTTTCTTGAGGTAAAAAAGGCCGAGGTTCTCGATCGCTATACCTTTCGCGTACACTACAAAGAACCCTTTGCGCCGGCCTTAGGTTCTTGGGGCAATTTGGTCGTCCTGCCCAAACACCTCTTGGCTGGAAAGGATATCACCAAGGTAAACTTTGGTCGCCACCCTATTGGTACAGGACCTTTCAAATTCAAGGAATGGCGCCCTCAAGAAAAGATAGTCCTTGAGGCCAACCCAGATTATTTTGCCGGGCGCCCTTACCTCAATTACATAATCTTTCGGATAATTCCCGACCCCGCCACCATGTTTATGGAACTAAAAACAGGCGGCATAGACTGGATGGACCTAACCCCATTACAGTACGCCCGCGAGACTAATTACCCCGGCTTTAACCAACAATTTAGAAAATATAAATATCTGTCTTTTTCTTATACCTATCTCGGATACAACCTGCGACACCCGCTTTTTAGAGACAAAAGAGTCCGCCAGGCCCTCTCGTACGCCATAAATAAAGAGGAGATCATACGGGGAGTCCTTTACGGCCTGGGCGTCGTGGCCACAGGACCTTACAAACCAGATACCTGGTTTTATAATCCCAATGTAAGACGCTACCCGTACAACCCCGAAAAGGCCCGGGAGCTCTTAGCTTCTGCCGGCTGGCGGGATACCAATGGGGACGGCATTTTAGATAAAAACGGCCGCCCTTTTGAGTTCACGGTCTTGACTAATCAGGGCAATACTTCGCGCTTGCTTACGGCACAGGTCATCCAATATAGATTGGCCCAAATTGGTATCAAAATGCACATCCGTACGGTGGAATGGACTGCTTTTATAAAAGAGTTTATCGATAAGAGGAGGTTTGAGGCCGTAATATTAGGATGGACCACCTCTCCAGAACCAGACCTTTATGATATATGGCACTCCAGCAAGATAAACCCCCCGGGGTTAAATTTTGTGGGGTATGCCAACCCCGAAGTAGACCACCTCTTGGAAGAGGGACGCCACACTTTCGACCGCGCTAGGCGGAAAGAGATATACGATAAGTTTCAAGAAATATTGGCCGAAGATCAGCCATACACCTTTCTTTACGTACCCATGGCCTTACCGTGTATCCATCGTAGATTTCGTGGTATAAAGCCCGCGCCCATAGGGATATCTTATAATCTTGAACGTTGGTGGGTACCAAAAGACCAACAAAAATATTATGCCCCTTGATACTCCTCTTTTAGGCGACAGATAAAACAAGGACTAGAGATGGCAGGCTCTCCACACCGGGCGCACGTTACCAGCTTATGATCTAAAAAATCTTCTACCTTTTCCTGAAAGATGGGAAAGGCCCGACGCAAGTAGTCTAAATAAAAACGCAATTTAGTACCAGGCATTTGCTCTTCTAATTGATCCATCATCTCGGCGAAGACAAGGCGCTTGGCCTCGGAGGAAAGGGGACAACTCTCCTTGATATATTTAATTTTTTGCCTTTTGGCGTATTCCTGTATCTCAAAGGAAGTAAAACGACACAAAGGTTTGGCCTTTTGCGGAAAACCACTATGGGCCGGGAGTACCGGATATTTACGGCCCAAATATTTAATGCTCCAGTTGATCACATTACCCAACAAGGCCGAGGCCTCATCATCGAGATTATGCCCGGTAAGAAGTACCTCGTAATGGAACTTACGGGTGGCCCAATTCAGAAAATAGCGTTTAATACTGCCGCAGAGCGAACAATACTTTTTAGTACGCCTTTTTAAGGCAGGTATGCCAAAACCCAACTCCTTTTGTAGGGAAACGACGTAGAGTTTGCGCCCCAAAGTAGCGGCAAAATCTTCTACCACCCGCCTGGAGAGAAAAGAAAAATCTTCTATACCTAGGTCAATAAAGACCCCGTCAGCCGCATAACCAAGCTTTACCAAGGCCTTCCAAAGGACCAGGCTATCTTTACCGCCTGAAACCGCAACCAAGATCCGGGCCTCACGGGAAAACATCCTGAACTTCTGAATGGTACGCCGTAGATAGTTTTCAAACCACGAGACAAAGTGTTCATCACATAGTGGTAGCCTATGATGAGGGATAAAAATGCTTGCTTTTTGACGACAAATACGGCAACGAGCCATACGCTACTCCTTTGGTGGGCACTCTTTTGAAGCCCCTTTGTAGGTCTCCAGACGGTCTAGAAGGTCCTTAAGCGTTAATTTTTGCCAGCCACTGCAATCAGCGTTCAAAAACTCATAAGCCACACGCAAAGAGACCTCTTCTGGTGGTTCAGGAGGTAAAGTTCCAGCCAAGGCCTCGCGTATCTCCTGCAACAAGATACAGTCGGCATCTCGGGCAGGAAAGAGCCTTTCTTCAAAGAGAAAGATAATTCCTGCTTCTCTCAAATTTTCGAGTATGGGCTCCAGTTCGAAGGGAGAAACCTTTAATTTGCGGGCTAAATCTGCCTCCCTAGGCCCTGGCAGCCCCTTGCGGTGGTGAATAAAGATCTCTAGGAGACTAGCCAAGCCGATTAGGGGTAAAAATTGACGTTTGGGATAGCGATAATGGGCTATAATGAGCTCTTTCTGGTGGAGTACTCCGGTAATTTCTGCCCCAAAAAGGACCACACTCCAATTGATAAAAAGCCATAATAGAAAAAAGGGGATGGTGGAAAGAGAACCATATATACGCGAATAGGTTACTGCTTTAGAGGTATAAAAGGCGTAAAGATTGGCCATAAAAAACCAGATAATCCCGGCACAAAGGGCCCCGATTAAGGCTGGTACAAAGCGTATTTTTTGAGCGGGCAAATAGAGAAAGGTACCTAGAAAAAGGGCCGAAACAAAAATAAGGGTCCAAAAACGAGAAAAAGAGGCCACCAAGGTCATGCCTTTAAAGCCCAAATGGGTGAGATATAAAGTGGTTCCCAAAGGAAGGGCGATAAGGAGAGGCCCCAAAGTTAACCCCATCCAGTACACCGTAACCCTTTGTAGCCACCCCCGGGAGTTACGTACCCTGAATATTTCGTTAAGGGTAGTCTCAAATTGCATAAGAAGTCCTACGGCCATTGTCACAAATACCGCCATACTGGCGGCACCCAGAGGAGCACTTTGGGCACGATCAATCAATTCCAAAAAGGTAGAGCGGACTTTACTAAGGGCTCCCGGGTTTAGAAACTGAGATAGCACCTTATTTATTTCTATAAGTAAATCATTAGTACCAATAAACAGTCTTATAACAGAAAGCCCCAAAGCCAGAAGAGGGACCAGGGCAAATACGGTATCGTAGGTCAAGGCTTGAGCATTAAGGAAACAACGATCTTTCCAAAAACGCTTAAATATTTCGCGCAATAAGATGCGATACATATCTAATGATCTAACATCCTTCGAAATCTTTTATAAGGCCTCTTATTGTTCAATCGCAAAAAGGCTCCCAGGCAAACAAAAGCATCTCTCTTTTCCCCGAGACTACTGCACTACGCTCACCATGATACTCCGCCTGAGTGTCACGAGAAGTCTCTAAGGCCCCTTTTCCGTCATCACAGGAAGACCAGCAGGGCAGATTAGGCATGCGCACTTCGCTCCTTGAGATTACTTCGCTCACTGCGTTCGCTCGCAACGACCGTGAAAAATGACCGTAAAAAAGAAGCTCGCTCGCCATGACAAAAAAATGCGGCGCTCGCCATGACGGATAAAAAGATAGAGCCCCATAAATGACAAAAAGATGTCCTTCTGGCCACGACAATGTCTAAATATCCTCTGTTTTTGTGTTTTGTGCTCCTAGAGCTTACCCTTTATGAACTATGATTTAGATCTTTTAGCCCTTTACTTTGATTTGTTCTTTAAAAAATCGGGAACAAATCCTTTAAGCCGCCTTCTACAAAATAGACCTATTTAAAAGAAATGGATAGCTGTATTTTCTTAAGTGATTTTTGTAATTTTGGCAAACCTTTAAGGAAGGTAAAAGAAATTTGCCGGCTAAGACTAAATATTGTCGCCCGAGACGATAAGGCCTTTTAGAAAAAAGGACCCAGACAAAAAGTAGCTCTTATAAGGCCTATATCTTTTAATAATCTACATCTTTTATATCCGCGCTTACTACGCGAGCAGTGATAAAAATTAGTAGTTCTGCCTTTCGGTTCTGGTACTCCTTATTACGGAATAGTTTACCTAGGCCTGGAATGTCTCCAAGGCCTGGTACCTTGCCGTGCGTCTCAGACAAGTCCTCGGTCTTAATACCACCAATAACAATAGTCTCTCCGTTTTCCACCAACACCTTACTTTTGGCCGCACGCGTAACAATTGTGGGGACACCATTTACTGTATTGCTCCAATCCGGGGCACTTTTTTCCACGTTGATCTCAAGGCCGATTCTATTGTCTGGCGTAACGTGGGGAATAACCTTTAAGGAGAGGCCTGCGTCTATAAATTTGGTAGATATTCCGTCTTGCGTCTGTTCCAGATAAGGGATTTTAAACCCCTGATTAATTTCAGCCGGTAAGTGATCCATAGTAATAATTTTGGGCGAGGAGATAATCTTCGCCAGCCCCTCTTCTTCCATGGCACTCAGCTGAACATCAAGCAAGAGGGCCGAATGTTGGGAAATAGTACCCCAAGTAAGCCCCAAACTGGTCTGGCCTATGACCCCTAAGTCCACTATGGCTGAAGGGCCTATCCCCGTAGTGCCTGTACTACCAGAGGAGGAAGAGCTCGTCGTGGTAGAACTGGAAGTTGAGGTAGAAGTAGAAATAGGAGGACTCACCCCCGTGACACCAATGGTAGCCCCGTTTAGGGTCTTGTTGGACAAAGTAACCGTATTAGCCGGGCTAGCACTAACAAAGGAACCATTGTTGATCTGCATAGCCGCCCCGGTCCAACGAATACCCAACCGGTGTTCAAAATTATCACTAATTTCTACAATTTTGGCCTCTATAAGGACTTGTTTTACCGGCTCGTCTAGTTTGGCTATCAAATCCTTGGCCTTCTTTATGACACTTGGCACATCCTTCAAAATTATCTTGTTGGTGCGCTCATCATAGGTGACACTACCCCTTTCCGTAAGTAAGGCCTGAATTTGCTTGGCCAAGTCCCCTGCTTTGGCGTAATTAACTTGTAAATACGCCGTTTTTAACGGGGCCACACTTTCCTCCTTGGATATGGAGGCCTTAATTTGGGCCAGTTGTTCGGTTTCTGCTTGTAATGTCTTTAAAGGGGCAATCCGTATAACATTTCCTCGTTTGACCATTCCCAGGCTTTTAGAAGCCAAAACTATATCAAGCACTTGATCCCAAGGCACATTGTGCAAAGACAAAGTAATCTTGCCTTGGACATCATCACTCAGGACTAGATTAAAGCCCCCGATTTTGGCGAGCAGTCGCAAAACATTTTGTACATCAGCATCCTGCACATCAATAGAGATTTTTTGTCCGTGATAGGTGGATTTTTTATTAGGGAATAAGATTCGTTTAGGGGCCTCAGGGATTATAAACGGTTCTTTAGAAGCATCTTTGGGAGACGATTGGGGCTTAAAAGCGAAAACAATACAGTTTTTCACTTTAGAATACGTCAAACTTACAGGCTTAACAAAGGTTAAAGACAATATTAGGTTACTGTCTTTTCTCGTTATATCGATATTATCTAACATTCCTTCTTCTATACTTTTTGGATAAGCAGAAACATCTATAATGGCTCTTTTAAAAATTAAATGAAATTCTCTATCATTATTTTTTACTATACGAAACGGGGGCAAACGATCAAAAGATAAAATAACTTTGGCTAATTCTGAACTATTATGAATATCTAAAGACTTTAGAGTTAACGCCCAAGAAGAAGCGGTAAAGCATATAAAAATGCCTGCTAAAAAAACACATTTTTTTATCATCGACATATCAATCCTCCGCAGGCCGCAGTTTTAATATTATTTCATTAGAGGTAATCTTTCCCATAAAATTCCTAATATGTTGAACAATATGTACTTCATTTTCTGTTATTTTAACTACCTTTCCATCACCAACATGAACTCCCACTTCGATAAAGTAGCCTCTTCCCGTACTATCCTCAATAAGTGCAATATATTTTCCATGTACCTTAGATATTCCTACTAGCTTTATCTCATTGAGGCTTAGTTTTTCCAATGGTGACAGTTT
Organism: Thermodesulfobacteriales bacterium; assembly: GCA_026988575.1. Classification (GTDB taxonomy): domain Bacteria; phylum Desulfobacterota; class Thermodesulfobacteria; order Thermodesulfobacteriales; family Thermodesulfatatoraceae; genus JALSKZ01. The sequence goes on from JALSKZ010000067.1 coordinate 29,460, forward strand.
TTTATGCTCCTCTTGTTTTATTTTTACAGTAAAAGGAACAAAAGGGTCAACAGTCTTTGATGGGTCGTAAATATAGTTATCTTTACTAAATAAAATACGCATCATTTCTTCGTCAGACATTTTTACTAAAGAATTATCTTTCTTCTTATTAAGATCTTTTTTACTAGCCGCCGCACAACTATAGGCCCCAAAAATTATAGATAGCAAAAAAACTCCAAAATAGCCTATTACTATTAATTTATTATTTCTTCTTAGCATTTTTTTTCTTTTCTTCCTGTTGTTTTTGTTCTTTCTCGGTCAAAAAACGATAAGTTTCTAATCTACAGTTAGCTCTTACTCTCCAAACACCATTTTCTTCTTTAGGATCAAAGAAAGTAATTTCTCTAGTATTAACAATTCGTTCAAGACGACGGATTTCATCTAAAAAGACAACAATTTGTTGGAATGGACCTTCAACTTGTAATTCAACCGGTATAACACTATAATAATCTTTAACTTGTTCCTTCTCCGGCTGAAATAAGATAATCTTCAGACCAGATCTAGTAGCTTTTGTAGATATAGATGTAAGCAACTCTGGTATCTCGTTTCTAGTAGGCAATATGGCTTTTGCCTTAAGCAATATTTTCTCTTTTTTATCTAGTTCCTTTTTGATCTTAGCCAAGAAAACTTTTTTAGTTTGCAAATCTGTTATTTTTTTAATTAGATCTTGTTTCTTTTTATTCTTTTTCTGAATATTATCTATTTCAGGGAAAAAGAATAACTTAACATATAAAAACATCGGAACCACAAACAATAATATACAGACTAAAATTTTATCTCTTTTAGATAATTTACTCCACTGCTGTCTCAAATTATCAATAGCTAGTTGTATTTGCAACTTTATTTTATCCATAATCAGTGATTAAACTCCAGCTCAAAATTCACTAAATTATAATCATTAATTTTTTTCATAATGGTCTTTTTAATTGTTAAATTTTTGAAGCCACTCGCTTCAAGCCTTTTCATATAGCTAGCAATAGTAGTTAAATCTACTGAATAACCATCCATATCAACCTTATCCCAATCAACATACAACTTAGTAAGGTACATTCTGCTTATTGGAAAATAGCTTATACTTTTATCTATAGTTTTTACTATTTTTCCTCTATTTTTCTGTAAATTAACTATCGTAATTATTCTTCTTTCAACCTGTTTTTGTTTATCTTTTATTTCTTTAAGTTTAACTAATACCATATTTTCAGTATTTATTTTTTTGGTTAATTTCTTAATCTCTCTATCAACAATACTTTCATTATGCTTCAAATATAAAGCAGACGCAATACAAAAGATAATACTAAACAATAAAAAGATGATATATAGACGTATATATAAACCTTCTTTACTCTCTTTTCTTTTAGTTTCTGGTAATAGATTTATTCTTATCATAACACCAATTCTCTCAATGCTAAACCCAAAGCTACAGAGCCTACCCTTGATACATCTTTCTTATAAGACTGATCCCAGTCTTTAGTTACTTCCAACTTAATAAAAGGATCAATTACTTCTACCTTTTTACCAAAAGCTTTGGACAAGATTTCGTCTATTTTGGGCAAATAACTACCACCACCACACAAAAATATCCTTTTATGCTCTACAACTTCTTTAAGACTAGAGAAATAATCAAAGGTATTTTCTAAATCTTTAATAAACTTTTTATAAAAGTTTTTAACCACCTTACCCAACGCTTCTTCTTGTGTTTTGTCTTGAGGACCGTTTATCTTTAATTCTTCAGCTTCTTCCAAACTAATATTTAATTCATGCCTTAACTCTTCACTAATATTATAGGAACCCAGAGGAATATCTCTAGAAACTAATAGCCCTGCATCTTGCCATAATAAAACGGAAGATTTTGTTGCCCCCAAATCAATAACAACAAACGGTTCCTTTTCTCCATAGACATATTCTACTAAATTCCCTAAAGCTAAAATATCTACATCTATTATTAAAGGCCTAAGCCCTACACCCTTAACAATATTTATTAGTTCCTCTATTACTTCTTTCCTCGCTGCCACTAATAAAACATCTTGTTTCTGATCTTCATAAGAAAGTATCTGATAATCTAAATAAACGTCTTCCAGATTAAAGGGAATTTGGGCCTCGGCTTCTTCGTAAATAGCACTTTCTAAATCATCGTTTTCACCAACACTTAGTTTGATCCGTTTTATAATGGCCGCGTAGCTGGAAAGTGAGATGGCCGTCTTTTTTTGAGTAAGACGCAAATTGGCTACTAGTTTACGTAAATTTTCTGCCACGGCCTCAGGCTCTTTTAAGACACCCCCGGTAATACACCCGGCAGGCAGACGAACCTGGCCAAAGGCCTTTACCCGCAGGCCTCCCTTACCCGAAACCACCTCTACTGCTTTCAGGGCATAGGATCCCAGGTCAATTCCCACAAAACCTTTTGTGTTAAAGTGTGCTAAAATGTCCATTATCTACGGTCTTTTTTAAAGTACGCTTTTGTGTTACGCTTTCTTTCGCTCAATTGTCAAGCTCCGTTAAACTATTACCTTATATCGTAAAAAAATCTCAAAGGCTAAAAACTCGAGTTTAATTTATGAAAAAATTTCCCCAAGAAAGGATACGAAACTTTAGTATTATCGCCCACGTAGACCACGGCAAGTCTACTCTGGCAGACCGCTTATTAGAAAAAACAGGGGCCGTATCCGAAAGAGAAATGCGGGCCCAGTTTCTAGATCGGTTAGATTTGGAACGTGAACGAGGCATTACCATAAAGGCCCAAGCGGTTCGCCTCTACTATAAGGCTAAAGATGGCTTGGTTTACCAACTTAATCTCATCGATACCCCTGGTCATGTCGATTTTTCCTACGAAGTATCCAGAAGCTTAGCCGCCTGTGAGGGTGCTCTGTTGGTGGTAGATGCCTCTCAAGGGGTAGAGGCTCAAACCCTGGCTAATGTCTATCTGGCCTTGGAAAACGATCTAGAAATCATCCCTGTCCTAAATAAGATAGATCTCCCCCAAGCGGATCCCGAACGAGTAAAGCAGGAAATAGAAGATATTATCGGACTAGACACCTCTGAAGCCATCCTAGCCAGTGCCAAGCACGGTATAGGTACCACAGAGATCTTAGAAGCCATTGTAAAACGCATTCCTCCCCCCAAGGGCGATCCCAAGGCCCCTTTACGGGCCCTTATCTTTGACTCTTGGTACGACCCCTATCTGGGCGTAGTCGTGCTTATTCGGATGATAGACGGACGACTTTATCCCGGGCAAAAGATCCGTCTCATGTCTACGGGAAAGGAATTTGAAGTCACCAAAGTAGGGGTTTTCTCTCCCAACCCCACGGCGGTAGATGTACTAGAAGCAGGAGAGGTGGGTTTTTTTGCCGCTGGCATAAAAGAAGTACGAGACACAAGGATTGGAGACACGGTAACCCAGGCCGATCAACCGGCCCGGGAGCCTTTACCGGGCTTTAGAGAAGTAAAGCCCATGGTCTTTTGTGGTCTCTTCCCTGTAGAAAGCGATGATTACGAGGAGCTACGCGAAGCGGTAGAAAAACTCTGGCTAAATGACCCGGCCTTTACCTACGAACCAGAAACTTCAGCCGCCTTAGGTTTTGGGTTTCGTTGCGGGTTCCAGGGATTGCTGCATATGGAAATAGTTCAAGAAAGATTGGAAAGAGAATTTGGACTCAAGCTCATCAGTACTGCCCCAGCCGTACGTTATCGCATAAAGCTAACTGACGGCACGCAAAAAGAGGTGGACAACCCTGCTCTTTGGCCTCCACGGGATAAAATCTCTCAGGTACTTGAACCCTATATCCGGGCTGAAATATTTACGCCCAAGGAATATGTGGGCCCTATTATGCGCCTGTGCGAAGAAAAAAGGGGCCTGCAACGTGATATGCGCTATCTTTCGCCCCAGCGAGTTCAATTAATATATGATTTACCCCTGGCCGAGGTGGTGCTTGACTTCTTTGATAAGCTTAAATCTTATTCTCGCGGCTATGCCTCCATGGATTACCAACTCCTGGACTATCGCCCGTCTGACTTGGTCAAATTAGACATATACATCAATAAACAACCTGTAGATGCCCTCTCTTTAATCGTACACCGGGAAAAGGCTTACTACCGCGGGCGAGAACTCGTCTCCAAGCTCCGGGAAGTAATCCCTCGTCAGTTATTCGAAGTCGTCATCCAGGCTGCCATTGGCTCGAAAGTGATCGCCCGCGAACGAATACCTCCGTTGAGGAAAGACGTCTTGGCCAAGTGCTACGGTGGAGATGTAACGCGTAAACGTAAGCTCCTTGAAAGACAAAAAGAGGGGAAAAAGCGCATGAAAAGCCTGGGACAGGTTGAAGTCCCGCAGGAGGCCTTCCTGGCTATCCTAAAAATTTGAGCCATAAGGCTTGAATTACCCTTATAAAAGGAGAATAATACAAGGTCTAAACCTTGAAAAAAGGAGGTCTCCCTCTTGTCCCAAAGAAATTTAGAAGGTCTCCTAGAAGAGGAAAAAAGCTATCTTGATATAGTACTCGAATGGGCCAAAACGATAGTTCTTGCCTTATTACTGGCCCTTTTTATCCGTACCTTTTTTATCCAGGCCTTTAAGATCCCCTCTGGGTCCATGATCCCTACCCTTTTGATAGGAGACCATATACTTGTAAACAAGTTAGTCTATGGAGTGCGTAACCCCATCACACGTTCGGTTTGGATCCACGGACGCATGCCTAGACGCAAAGAAGTAATTGTTTTTATCTGCCCCAAAGAACCCAAACTAGACTTTATAAAACGCGTCATAGGGTTACCTGGTGATCGTATCGAAATTCGCAACAAAAAAGTCTACCTTAACGGTAAACTATTGAACGAACCATATGTTCAACACACGGACAAACATATATTGCCAGCTGATGTAAGCCCGCGGGATAATTACGGCCCGATAATAGTACCCAAAGATCACTTATTCGTTATGGGTGATAACCGGGACCAAAGTTACGATAGCCGTTTTTGGGGTTTCGTACCCTTACGAAACGTAAAAGGTAAGGCCTTTCTTATCTATTTTTCCTGGGATAGACAGCATTTCAGAATTAGATGGAATCGTATAGGCAAGATTATCCATTAATAAAGATAATTTTTTACCCAATACGAAGATCTGCCGAATCAACTTTTAAGATGAAAAGTCTCACTTTTTTATTTGTGTTTCTTTTTTATTTTAGTACCCCTATCTGGGCCCTGGTCTTGTATCAATGGGTAGATAAACAGGGGCACATTCATATCGTAGACGACCCGAGCAAAATTCCTCCCCCTTACCGGGACAAGGCCAAAGTTTTAGAATTTCTTCCCTCTGCCTCTAAGTCTCCTCCAAAAAGGGTCGAGGCTGGCCCGCCAGAACCAACTAAAGATATTTATGGGCGCGACCTAAAATGGTATCTAGAACAAAAGAAATACTGGCTCAAACAGGCTGAAATACTGCAAAAACAAATCAAAGAAAACGAACGGGTAATGCAGCTACTCCATCGCGGAGTACCAAAAGCACGTCGTGGTGTGCGCACTCCGTATGGTCTGCAGTTGGGTAAAGGGCCCTTATTGAGACGCTGGGCAGAATATAAAAGGCTACAGCGCCTTAATAAAATACTTGCCCAAAAGCTTAAGAAGGCCCGTTATATGAGCCAAAAAGGCATCTTGCGCCAGGCGGCAAAGGCCCAAGCCCCCAGCTCCTGGCTAGAAGCTATTCGGAATGACCCCTAAGGGGGACAAAACCATCGTTGGTAAGTATTGGTATTATGGGGTATAGATCAACCCGAGCACAAAGGCTTACGTCATCTCCTAACCCTAAGGCCTTTAAAGCCTTGGCGTGATGGGCCTGCCAGAGATTTTTTTCAATATTTTCGATATGGCGAGCATAATCATAGGCAATCAAGGCTGTATCGTTTAGCGCCTGAAAGCCGGGAAAATTTTGGGCTAATTTGCCGGCGAAAAAGAAATCCTCCAGGGCCACTTCTCCTTCACTACCGGCGCACAATATAAAGACCTCTTCAAAGCGTTTAGCAAAGGTAACCACCGCCGAAAGATTTAAAAAACAGGCGGCAATTACCACCTTGGCCCTTTGAATAAAGCTAAGGGCCCGTGTACCATTGGTAGTGGAGATCACTACCTTGTGCCCCTTAACGCTTCTGACTTCTCTAGGGGAATTACCAAGATCAAAGCCTTCAGGAGGCAAACCGTTTCTCTCTCCCATGAGGAGGTAACCTTGTTCTTTGAAAAGAAGGGCCTCTTCTATGGTGTCTACCGGTTTTACCAAAATAGCCTCGTGGGCCAGAGCCGAGGTGATCGTAGAGGTAGCCCTCAAAATATCCACCAGGATAACTAACCCCTCTGTCTTGATGGGACGAGGTACCGGGGCTATATAAATCTTCATTTCAAGATCTCCTCCAGGGCCTTTAGTAGATATCTATTCTCCTCTCGGGTCTTTAGGGCTATGCGCAGATAGTTTGGCCCTAGCCCTAAAAAATTATGGGCCAAACGTACCAGAATATGATAGCGACGTAAAAGGAGTTCCCATAAGCCCTGTGCTGGTTCATCCAAGGCGAGAAGAAAAAAGTGTACCCGTCCAGAAAAGACTTTAACGCCTGGCAAAGAGGACAGCCGAGGGAGCCAGTATTTTTTTTCGCGCACCACCAAACCCTGCACTCTCTTTAGATAATCGGCCTTGGATAGCAACCAAGGACCAGCCATTTGGGCCAAACGGTTCATATTCCACGGCAAACAGGCCTTCTTTAGCACCGTAACTAATTGTGGAGCCGCAACGGCATAGCCCAAACGTAGGCCTGGGACACGATATATCTTGGAAAAAGAGCGTAAAACTATCAAATTTCGGGGAAAAGGCCGTTGGTAGAGCAGGGAGGCCTTTTCATCAATAAACTCTATGTAAGACTCATCTACCAAAAAAATAATCTCCGGGAACAAATTGAGCAAACCGACCAGTTGATCACGCCCTATAAAAGTCCCTGTAGGATTATTGGGGTTACAAATAAAGACCATTTGCGGTCTTTGTCGGCAAATCTCTTTTTCCACTTGGACCAAATCAAATTCAAAATTTTCTTCTGGCCTTGCTATAAAAAACAATACTTGAGCTCCGGCCCTTTTTAGAGCACAGGCATAATCTGTATAGGTAGGGGCCAAAATAAGCCCTTTAGAAGGGCACAAAAGTCTAGGTAAGGCAAAAATCCACTCCGTGGTTCCTGAAGAGGGGAAAAATATATCTGGATCAAGATCAAAAAAACTCCCCAGGGCCTGGCGCAAAGAAAAATTATCTTCTTCAGGCAAAATCTCTATTTGTTTAAGGTGTCTCTTAATAAAGGAATAGAATCCCTTAGGAGGAGGCAGAGGACTGACATTGCTACTGTAGTCATTTATCTGTTGGACTTCTAGGCCGTATCGACGGGCCAGGGTATAAACCGCCCCTCCGTGACCAAAAGGCATTTACCACTCTCCCGTACGCACATGTTGCTCGATACGTCCCGTTAGGTCATAAGGTCCAGCCAGCACCTTCCCCGTGCTGTCTACTAGCTCTCTATCTTTCAGCGACACCTCTCCCTCGGCAAAGGCCTTTAAAGTATAAACGATAAGGGGCAACTCCCGTTTCACACCTTCTTGTCTTATAAGTGCAAACAAAGGCTCCTTTTCCCCCTCTTTCTGTTTGATCCCTTCAAGCCCCAAACGCCTCTTTTTGGCCCTAAAGGTCTCCCATAAAGGGTCAAATTTAGGCCCCCTAAGGGAAAAACGGCCAAAGGTAACTGCTGGCCCCCTATCGAGCTCTGGAGTTACTAAATGCATCATCACTCCTGTCTCTTCGGCTTCCTGCTCCAGGAGTTGCCAAATTACCTCTTGCCAGGTCCCCTGAGGCCCTCCAGGTAAGGCCGGATGAAGGTTTATCATAGGCAGGCGCTGACAAAGATCAGCAGAAACCACCCACATGTATCCGGCCAAGACGATCAAATCCACCTCCTCAGCAGCGAGTAAACGATAAACCTCTTCGTGATAAAGGTGTCTCCACTTAGAACGGTCTTGCTTGCGCCACTCAGGCTCAAATTCTTTGGCCGATAAATAAAACACCTTAAAAGAAAGGTCTTGACATAAATTAAAAAAAAGATCGCTTTCCGGATCTTCCCCGGGCCTTCTACTCAAAAAGACGTAAGCAATCTGGCCCGGGATAAACCCCTCTTTTATGCGTTCCCATACAATACGCAAGAGATCTCTAGCGGCCTTGTCTCTGCCCGTAGAAAACCATCCCAAACGAAACATATCTGCCTCCAACACACTCTAAAAACTATTGTTATGATACAAAACTAATCTCTACCAGCAAAGTTTAAGCCTCACCGAGCGCTCAAACCAATCAAAAATAAAGAGATTAACACCTGCTGAATAAACAAAACAACCATTGTTCTACTTTCTAGGAGCACAAAACAGCTGAGACTCAAACATGGTCATAACCAGCGCTCCCATTATGGTCATGCGGATGATGTAGCCACGGCAAGCCGCTGGCTTGCCTCGCGATGAGAAAAAAGGAGAAGGCCTCCTCGTGGTGACCAGGTGCCAGGTCCTACTGGCCTGTTAGCTCTTGCGTGGATGTATAAGTTGCCTTGCGGCAATTTTTTCTGGTAAAAATGTTTTTAAAGAGACCTTTGCAAAATGGCCGAGATCAGCGCTACAAGCACGACCGCAAGGGGGGCCGTTCTTAGGTGTTTTACAAAGGTCTTCTAAATTATTACCAGGAGCACAAAACAGATGAAATTTTGAACATTGTCATTGCGAATGAAGCGAAGCAATCTCATGGGACCGCGCGGACGTACAAGTCGCCTTGCGATGACTCTTTGTCGGATAAAACATGCTCCTAATAATATAAGGAGGAACGCTATGAAAGTAGTTGCCTTTAACGGAAGTGCCCGCAAAGACGGAAATACTGCCATCCTTTTAAAGATTGTTCTGGGTGTCCTTGAAGAAAACGGCATAGAAACAGAGCTTATCCAGCTTGCCGGCCTTAATCTTTCAGGCTGTATTGCTTGCTACAAGTGCTTTAAAGAAAAAAACAGGCGCTGTGCCCAAAAAGATGACCCCATAAACGATTACATTGCCAAGATGGAAGAGGCCCACGGCATTCTCCTTGGCTCGCCGGTCTATTTTGC
>JALSKZ010000068.1 GCA_026988575.1 Thermodesulfobacteriales bacterium
ATCTGGACCAACATAGGTGTCTGGACAGGCTCCGTGGCATTTACCAAAGGCATGGCCGCCGGCGATAAGGGCCACGGTTTCCTCATCGTTCATGCCCATGCGGGCAAAGGCGGTTCTAATCTGCTTGGCTGAGGCTATAGGGTCGGGATTACCTTCGGGCCCCTCGGGGTTTACGTAAATTAGCCCCATCTCAGTGGCGGCAAAGGGTCTTTCAAGCTCTCCTTCCCGGTAGCGCTCTTTACCTGAAAGCATTTCTACCTCAGGACCCCAATCTGGGCTTTCATCAGGCTCCCAGATGTCTTCCCTGCCTCCGGAAAACCCTGCCGTCTTAACGCCCATGACCTCAAGGGCTACGTTTCCGGCAAGGACAATGAGGTCCGCCCAGGAAATCTTGCGCCCGTACTTTTGTTTGATAGGCCAGAGCAGACGGATGGCCTTGTCAAGATTCATGTTATCCGGCCAGTTGTAGCGTGGCGCAAACCGCAGGTCTCCTGTCCTTGCTCCACCGCGGCCGTCAAAGATGCGGTAACTCCCGGCGCTATGCCAGGCCATGCGGATAAAAAGCGGCCCGTAATGACCAAAATCCGCCGGCCACCAGTCCTGAGAATCGGTCATGAGCTTTTTGAGGTCTTCTTTTACCGCTGCTAAATCAAGGTTTTCAAATTCCTTAACGTAGTCGAAATCTTCGCCGTAGGGATTGGAACGCGGGTCGTTTTGCCTGAGGACCTTTAAGTTGAGCCTGGTTGGCCACCAGTCGGTAATCCATCTTTTTCTTTTTGAGCTATTTTTCATAATAATCTCTTAGATAAAATTTATTCCTAAATAAGATTATAGTAAAATACGGCAAATAGCAATCAAAATTAATTAAGCTGTCGTCAAAAGGGAGAAAGTTTTTTGGCTGTTTGTCACAAAGTTGTCATATCTTCGGCACACTTACTTAATATTTGGCTTGTAACTTTAAACCCCGCATGGTGAAGGGCATATATTCTGCCTATTCCCAACGGGTACTTATTTCAGATACTCCTATAAGAAGCAGGAGGAGTGCAAGATGCCATATTACCTTCACAAGATAAAGGGTCGTATTCGTTTGCGGACCCCTATCATTAAAAATAACCCCTCTCTTGCTGACGCGGTGGCCGATTTTTTAAGGCACCTTGGAGGGGTTAAGTCCGTTTCTACTAACATTGTTACCGGGAGCGTGGTAATAAACTACAACCCTGCGGTCATTGATGCCGAAGAAATTATTCAGGCCCTTGAACGTGAAGGCTACTTTAATAGCAGCCAGGCCACTAGTTGCGAAAAAGTACTCCAAAAACATGCGGAAAAACTGGCTGAACACGCTGGCAAGGCAATTTTCGGCTTAGTATCCGAACAGGTCCTTAGCAGGACCGGTCTTTCTCTTTTGAGTTTGATTATTTAAGAATAAAGCCCGCCCTTCCCTGCTTCACCTTCCCTAGGCCTCCTCTCTGAGGAGGTCTTTTTTATCGGTACGTTCCCAGGGAGCTGCAAGATCCATGCGCCCCATGTGCCCAAAGGCCGCAAGTTTTTGGTAAAAACCACCCTTTAACATCTGCGGAAGTTTACGCAGGGAAAAGGCCTTCTGGATGGCCGCAGGTCTGAAATCAAAGTGTTTTTTAACAAGCGCCTCGATTTTCTCATCAGGAATAATTCCTGTTCCAAAGGTGTTGACTGTAATGCTTACCGGACGAGAACGCCCAATGGCATAGCTCAGATGTACCTCGCATTCCCGGGCAAGCCCTGCGGCTACGACGTTTTTAGCAGCGTAACGTGCAGCGTAAGCCCCTATGCGATCCACACGAAAGGGGTCCTTTCCGCTTAAAGCGGCCCCACTGTGCCTGGCAAACTCACCGTAAGTATCCACGGCATTTTTGCGCCCGGTAAGGCCAGAATGAAGCATGGGCCCACAGCCCTGAGGGTCTTCAATGATGCGTATATCTATGATGGTATCTTTATTAGGCCTTATTTCTTCCCCCTGAAACGCTGCCTCTATGACCTGTTCCCGTATATCCGCTTTTATCTTTTGGTGCGATAATTTTTCCGTTACGCAGGCCATAATCATTATCGAAGAGATGCCATAGGGCCTGCCATCGCGGAATTCAACGCCCACCTGAGTCTTTCCGTCTGGAGAAAGATAAGGCAAAAGGTTGGTCAAACGCACCGTGGTAAGCCTGCGCGCAAGCTTATGCGCCAGGACAATGGGAAGGGGCATAAGCGAAGGGGTGTGATCGCACGCGTAGCCAAAAACATTGGCCTGGTTGCGCACCTTGATCCTTTCGATCATCTCCTCGGTGAGTTCTTCGTCCTCGTAGCGTCTTTCGTGATCAAGGGGTTCTTCCGAGATGCTGGTAAGAATGGTGCAATTTCGCGCACTGAAGCTTGGCGAGCGATAGCCAATTTCGTTTATCACCCAACGGGCCACGTAAGGCACATCAATCAAAGCAGTTGACGAGAAACGCACTGCCAAAAATAAAAGGCCTTGCGAGACCGCACATTCGGCAATCACCGAGGCCAGGGGATCCTGTTGTAAAAACCGGTCCACAATGGCGTCACTAATCTGATCGCAAAGTTTATCAGGGTGCCCATCGGTAACCGAGGCTGAAGTGAAGATAAAATCCTTTTTCATGACGCCTCCTGCCGGCTTACTTTTTTGATAAAGGCATTCAAAAATAAAGACCCCAGGGAAGAACCAGCCACTACCAGCGCATCAATAATACCCATGGGACCAAGGCCAAGTATTTTCTTTATAGGCGGTAAGAAAAGAAGGCTATGTGAAGCCGCGGTTCCCAGCATGCAGCGCGCAAGGTAAGGATTTTTGGGAAGAGCAGCATTTTCAAGAAAGGTGAGCTTTTCGCTGCGGCAATTAAAGGTATGCAGGAGCTGAGCAGCAGTAAGCGAAAGGAAAGAAAGCCCGCTTGCCTGGGGCCCTTGTCCGTAGCGCGCAAGCCCGTAAAAATAAGGCAAAAGCGAGGCCCCTGAAATAACCGAAGCTTCTAGAGTAAGGCGTTTGAAGTCTTGCTGGTCCATAATAGGGAGGGAAGGATCCCGCGGAGGTTCTTCCATCACGCCTGGTTCTCCCGGCTCAAGGGAAAGAGCAAGCCCGGGGAACACATCCGTAACCAGATTAATCCACAAAAGCTGCATCTGGTTAAGCGGTTGCCCAAGGCCTGCCACGTTTGCCGTGACCGAGACCATGATCTCGCTCATATTCGTGGAAAGCAAAAACTCAAGGGACTTGCGGATGTTTTTGTAGATGTTGCGGCCTTTTTCCACCGCAAGGACCATGGTGCCCAGTTGGTCGTCTTCGATGATGATGTCAGCCACTTCTTTGGCCACATCGGTTCCACTGCCCGTGGTAATGCCGATATCAGCAGCCTTAAGGGCCGGGATATCGTTTATGCCATCACCAGTCATGGCCACCCTTAGGCCCAAGTCTTGAAAGGCCTGGACAATGCGCAGTTTGTCTGCCGGGCTTACCCGAGAAAACACAGACACTCTTTTGAGAAGCCCGGCAAAGGCCTCGGGCTTTAAATGGGAAAAATCAGAGGAATCAAGGATGACCAGTTCGTCGTCACCGCTAATGTTAATGGTCTTACCAATGGCATAAGCCGTGGGAGATTGATCCCCGGTGATCATTACCGTGCGGATACCGGCCCGATGAAGTTTGGCGATAAGGTCTTTTATCCCCGGGCGGATAGGGTCTTCCATGCCTACGAAGCCAAGCCAGATAAAGTCCTCACACCAGGGAGTTTCTTCTTTTTCAAGATCAAGCTCTGGGTCATCAGAAATACCATAGGCCACCCCCAGGACCCTCAGGCCCCGGACAGCTAACTGGTCGTTTAAGTTCATGAGCTCAATGCGTTCTTCTTCTCCCAAAGGAAGGATCTTACCCCCTACCAGAGCCCGACCACAAAGGCCAAGCACCTGGGAAGGCATTCCTTTTATGGCATAGAGGAACTTGCCCGAGGGGAGTTCGTGTACCGTTACCATGTAAAGGCGGTTCTCCGCCCGATGGATTATCCTAAGGCGCGGGAAGGCCTTACGCAGGGCCTCAATATCAAGGCCTGCCTTAAAGGCTATTTCTAAAAGGGCGGTCTCGGTGGGGGTGCCGCGGAAAGAGACTTCTTCGCCGTTTTTTATGAGTTCACTTTCATTACACAGCACACAGACCGCAAGCAAAGAAAGCAACTCATCCTGAGGGGCTTCAAACAAAATAGACGCGGTAGGATCTAAAAGGGCATATTTGTTTTCAAGGGCAGCCAGGTTGTAGGTGGTACCGCCGCAGGATATATCAGTCACCTGCATGCGATTTTCCGTGATGGTACCGGTCTTATCAAGACACATGACCTGCACCGAACCAAGGGCTTCAATGGCCGCCAAGCGCCGCACGATAATGTGCTGGCGTCTCATCTCGCGAACCCCAAGGGCAAGGGTGGTGGTGGCTACCGTAGAAAGCCCTTCAGGCACCGCCGCCACGGCCAGGGAAAGGGCTGTGTTTAACATTTGCAACAGGCCATAGCCTCGCAAAATCCCCAGCACAAAAACCCCGCCACAAAGGGCCCCAGAAAGCACCACAAGCTTGGTCCCCATTTCATCAAGTTGCTTTTCAATGCCTGTTTCAGGGGGCCTTGCTTCCGCAAGAGAAAGCTGAATACGACCTATTTCGGTATCTTTGCCCGTGGCCACGGCCACCGCCTTCCCTTGCCCGCCAAGGACAAAGGTGCCCATAAAACACATGTTGACCCTATCTGCCAGGGGGTAGGTTTCGTTAGAGGGTAAAGGAGACGGCGTTTTGACTACCGGGAGGCTCTCTCCGGTTAGTGCGGACTCGTCAATACTTAAGCGCTCGGCTTCAATGATGCGGCCGTCAGCAGGAACATAAGCCCCTGGCCGCAGGAGAAAAATATCCCCTGGGACTATGTCTTCGGCAGGGATACGCCTTACCTTGCCCTCACGAATAACCAGGGCCTCTGGCTGTACCAGTTTTTTGAGCGAGCTTATAGTGCGCTCGGCTTCACTTTCGGTCTTATAGCCGATGTAGGCGTTAAGCCCCACCACGCAAAGAATAGCCACCGCGTCTAATACGCCGCCGGTAAAAAGTGAAATGGCAGAGGCCACCCCTAAAATAGCCACAGGAACACTTTTTATCTGATCAAGAAAGATTTCCCAACCTGAGCGAGTCGTTATCTCGGGGAGGATGTTTGGCCCGTATTTTTGCTTGAGCTTTTCGTAAGTTTTGCGGTCAAGGCCAAGGTCTTTATCCGTGCCGAAAAGCTCAAGCACTTCCTCCACGGTCATGGTGTGCCATTTAGGGCCTTCTTCAGCCAGAACAGTGGGACTCTTAGTTTTTAGAGTTTCTTTTAGTTTTTGGGCCTCTTCTTTGGTAGGAAGGCGACTTAAATAGTCTTTTAGCTCTTTTTCTATTTCTTTGAGAGAAACATCTGGTTTAAATTCCACTAAAATTGTCGCGGTAAGGGGATTTACCTTTACTTTTTTTATGCGTCCGTTCTGGGTAAGCACCCTTTCGAGATAATCTTTTACGTGAAAGGCACGATAAAGCTTAGGCGTTTTAAAGCGAACACGCCCTTTTAGTTCATGGATCTTTTCAAGCTCTACCTCAGGCATGGATCAAGTCCTTCATCTGGAAAATCGTCATCAAGAAAAAGCTCGCTTCAATTTGTCATCGCTGGGCGGACAAAGCCTCCGGTGGCAACCGCAGGAGATTGTTCCCACCTTCCGCGTTTGCCAGGACACGTAAAAAGCAGCACTTACCATGACCATATCGTCTCTTTGGTGCTCCTATCACGGATCCTTAAGGGGACAGATCCAAAAGGGGACCGCCTTTGGGCCATCCCCTTTTGGAGCCTTAATCAAGCTAAGTAGATTTTTTAGTGGATTTGGCCTTGGCTTCTTTTTTGGTTTCTTTGCTCTCGGCTTTTGCAGAAGAAGCTTCTTCAGAAACCGTCTCTGCCTTGACCTCTATGACTTCTGTTTTTTCTTCTTTCTTTTTAGATGGTTTGGGTAGCGTCTCTCCTAAGACCTCTTTGGTGCTTCCCACTACCCCGACTAGGACTTCTTTTACCGAGGTGGTGACCGTTTTACTTACTTCGCTTGCCCCTTCTACAGCTCCCGTTACCGCGGCCTTGGCTACCTCTTCCACGTTTCCACCGATTTCGCGGGTGGCCTCTATGATGCCTTCAACAGTGCGGCGGGCAACCTCTGCCACATCAGCGCCTACAGCAGCGGCATTTTTAACGGCGTCGCGGGCGATTTCCGAGGCCGCTTTAACCACATCGCCACCAACTTCATTTACTCCCAAGATGAGCCCTTTGGCCACGCTTTTGACACTGGTGATAGCCCCGGTGCCCACTTCTTCGGTGGCCTGAATAGCCCCTTTCATGGTATCAGCGATTACGTTTATACCTTCTTTGGTAACATCACCGGCCGCACGCAAAACATCAATAATGGTGTTGCGGGTAAGGGCTACGATCTCAGCCTCGATTTCCTGAAGGCCTTTTAGGCTGCTTACGATGCCGTCTTTTACGGCTCTTCCAGCAGTACCCAATACTGCAAAGGGATTGGGAAATTGAAAACCGCTATCGCTCTTAGTCTCAACTTGTTGTATTTCTTTTTTGGCTTCAGCCATGGCTTACCTCCTTGTCTATTTTTTAAGAAAATTAAAGGCATACCAGAACGCAGCATGCCAAACTGGCAAATCTGTTTTACCTCGCAAAAGCTGATATAACCCCACGGCTATACATGCTAACCCAACAGAAGAAGCGAGATCTAAACGGTAATGAGAGCTTTCTTTTACTTTCTCATCAGCCTTCTTAAAAAGGCTATGCACGTGAGATCTTACGGCTACTTCGTCTAATTTTTTTATCTCAAAGACATCTAATTCGCGAATGTTTTTCCAGAAGGCTTGAGGGGATCCGTCATACTCTATCAAGATACTTCCGGTTTGGGGATTAATAGTAATTTTTTTAATATTTTCGATAGCTTCTAAAGCTGATGCTATTTTCGTTAGTTTATCTTTATTGTTACGTAAAGCAGGAAGCTTAAGTCTCAGGCGCCCCTTTAAACTATGCACGACAAATGCTTCAGGCTTACTCGGCATCGGATTCGCCTCCTGATGGAGGTGAAGATAGCTCTTCTTCAAGCTCGGCTTTGGTTTCCGCCCATAGGTCTTCTAGAGTCTCAGTTAGTTCTGCCAAAGTTTCTCGGCCTTTTTCATAAGCTATAAGAGATCCCTTCATCATACCTTTAACAAGGGGCTTAGCCGCCTGACCAAAAACAGGCAAAAGTTTGGGAATAACATAGGCCAAACCTAAACCAATTGATAAACCAGTTACTACATCTTTTTTGACGAAGTCATCTGCATCAATTCCCATAACTCCCCCCTATATTCTAGCTTCAAATTAAGAAAATAATGACCCATATTCAAGAATCAAGACCATTTTTTTCCTATTTAAAATTTCCTACTCTCAAAGTATAAAAACGTATAGCACAGTAACAAAAAAGCCAAGTATTTTTAATGAATCAGTAACTATTTGGTAGATATTTCTTAACAAAATCGTGTTTTAAAGAAGCAAAAAATGGAGAAGAAGATAATTATTGAACTACACGATGTTAGTCCATTCTACAAAAACGAATTACTTAATATTTTAAGAATGCTATATGAGCATGGAATAAAAAAATTTTCTATTTTGTTAACACCTAACTTTAAAGGAAGATACAGACTTGATAAAGATAATTCATTTAAGGATCTAATAAAATGTTTAAAACAAGAAATAATCCTCCATGGATTATATCATGAAGGGAAATTTTCATTACGACACATTTTAGCGACTAATAGAGAAGGAGAATTTGCAGATCTTTCCAAAGAAGAAACGAGAAGAAGAATAGTAGAAGGGAATAAAATATTAAAGAATTGCGGGATAGATACCCACTTTTTTGTAGCTCCAGCGTGGATAAATAACAAATATTTAGAAAAAATATTAACAGAACAGAAGTTTAAAGGAATAGGGAATAGATGGTCGATTAAAATTTTTAATAAGAAAAAGATATTTTCACCAATTATAACGCTCAGTAACAGAAATATTCTTTCTTTTTTAAGCAAAAAGAGTGCAAAAACCTTAATTAAATTATATAAAAACTTTGAAACAATAAGATTTGCAATACATATGCAAGACGCAAATGATAGTGAAAAAATAATTTTATGGAAAGAACTAATAGAACAAACAGAAAAAAGGAGGCTAATATCGTATGAAGACCTCACTAGCGAAAGCTGATTTACACGTACATTCTAGAGCTTCTAATAAGCCTGCAGGATGGTTATCAACCTTATTTGAATGTCCTGAGAGCTACACCGAACCATTAGAACTTTATAATACCTTAAAGAAAAAAGGAATGGATTTTATTACAATAACAGACCACAACACTATAGATGGAGTTCTAGAGATAGCACACCTACCAGAGGTATTCATAGGATGTGAATATACCGTAAGATTTAAAGAAG
>JALSKZ010000069.1 GCA_026988575.1 Thermodesulfobacteriales bacterium
TTCCCCGTGGTCCAGCCTGCAGGTCCACTAGAAATGTCTGGTTCCTTTTCCAGGGGACAATCGGGAATGTCGCCATAACTGTTTACCTTAAGCAGCCAAAAATTAGGATGGGCATCGGGAGACTGACCCGCTACCAAATAAGCTCCATCTGCCAACTGTTTCACTGCGTAGCCAGTGGCAGAATAATTTCCTCCATAAGCCTTTTGCCATAGTAGCTCTCCATCAGCAGAAAATTTTGTTAACAAAAGATTCCTAATACCAAAATAATTACTTTCTCCAACTGCCACAAAGCCACCGTCACCTGTAGCCTCAACGCCTTTGGCCTTATTACTTTCGTTTTCGCCAAGGAGTTTGCCCCAAAGGAAGCCGCCTTCTTCATTTAACTTCACTACAAAGGCTTTATGATGACCAATATTGTTTGCGTCGTAAGTAACAGCGCTTCCCACAGCCACAAAGCTTCCGTCCGCAAGCTGGGTGACTCCGTAGGCTACAGAATCATCACATTGTATTGTTACGCCGAGTTCTCGGTTCCACTGGAGATTTCCTTCTCTGTCCACTTTGAGTATCCAGAAGTGATCATGCCATCGGCTTCCGCAACCGAAATAACTGGTACTTCCGGCCACGATATAGCCCCCTTCAGAGGTGCGCTTGATGGCGTAGCCCTCATCATCGATTGGGTCGGAACTATAACTGCCTTCGGGCTTTTTGCCGTATAGTTTCTGCCATATAATATCTCCGCTTGATTGGGAGACCTTCATGATTAAGACGTCCCCGGTTGATGATCCAGGGTGCGAATTAACCGTGCCTACCACCACAAAATTGCCATCTTCTGGATCAATCTCAACGTCAAAGAAAAAGTTATGCGTGTATTCGGCGCCAGGATAGGTCCTTTGCCAAAGGATATTTCCCTGGGCGTCAAGCTTGATTATAAAACCGTTATATTCCCGATTAGAGCTGAAAGAGTTGCTATAGCCTACAATGACGTAACCGCCGTCAGGAGTCTGCTTTACGACAAAGGCCTTCTCACTCCCAGAACCCACAAAGGCTTTTTGCCATTCTACTTGGCCGTCATTATCTAGTTTGAGAACCCAAAGGTCTGCCCCGTTTGAGCTAAAGGAATCTCCCCAACCCGCTAGGACAAAGCCGCCATCACTGGTGGGCTGAACTGCTCTTGCCTCATCGTACTCAGAGCCGCCATAGGATTTGGCCCAGTAGGTACCGGCATAAGCCGAGAAAGAACATGCCAAAAAGAAAAAGACCGTAGACAACAAAAAAATGGAAAATTTTTTCATTCGCATCTTTCCCCCTCCTTTTATTGATGGGGCATAAATGCCCGACTCGCTAAGGATCCGTTCCCCTTTTTCGGAACGAAAATAGGAACGGATCCCATTGACCTTACGCCTTCTTCCTCCGCCCGAAGAGGGCGAGAGCCCCAAGGCCAGCGCCTACCAGGAGCATGCTTGCCGGCTCAGGCACCGGCTGGGCGTTAGCGTTTAGATTCGTAATCTCTACCAATCCCCCACCATAACGATCATCGTTTCCGCTAACCGAAGCCAAGGCCCAAGACCAAAGACATATTGGTGAGTAGGATCAAGCCAATTTAAATTTTAGATCCTATATACAAAAACCGTGCCATATTAAAAACACTGCTATCCCGGTATCTATGTCAGGGTAAAAAACGGGAAATAGAAAAAAATTTCCTTTTGGGGAAAACTTTTTCCCATTTTTGGAAAGCATTTTCTTTTGTTTAGGGGGTTTGAAGCACGGGCTTCCCAGAAAAGCGCCCTTTGGTCCGGGATGAAGTACCTTTTTCATTAGAAGTTTAACTTTTTCGTTGTACTTTTTGTCAGATAAAATACTCCTTAGTAATATCTTGATTTTTCTATCTAAGAATTTATATCTAAAAAATAGATAAACCTTCTAAAAGGGGGCGTAAATGAAAATAGTCTTTTTTGAAATTGAAGGATGGGAAAAGGAAATAATAGAAAAACATCTTAACAGTCAAGAAATTTTTTATACGAAAGAACCATTGTTACCTGATAATGCTGAAAAATATAAAGAGTTTGAAATAGTTTCAGTTTTTTCTCATAGTATTCTTAATAAAGAAACCCTTGAAAAGCTTAATAATCTCAAAATGATCGCCACAAGATCTGCAGGATATGATCATATTGATGTAGAATTTTGCAGACAAAAGAAGATAGCTGTCTATAGAGTTCCTGATTATGGGGCAAATGTTATTGCTGAGCACTCTTTAGCTTTACTGTTGGCCGCAGTAAAAAATATTCCCCAATCCATTGAAAGAACACGACGAGGAATTTTTAATTACCAAGGGCTAAGAGGTAGTGAACTGAAAGACAAAACCATAGGTGTTTTAGGTACAGGGAAAATCGGTAAACATATGATAAAATTTTGTAAGGCCTTGGGCATGAAGGTTGTAGCTTATGATGCTTACCCGGATGAAGATTTTGCTGCAAAATATGAATTTGCCTATGTAGATTTTGAGGAACTTTTATCAATAAGTGATATTATCAGTATACATGTTCCTTTGCTTACCTCTACTTATCATCTTATAAATAGAGGAAATATTCACTTGCTAAAAAAAGGTGTAATTATAATAAATACAGCTCGAGGAGAAATTATTGAAACAGAGGCTTTAATAGAGGGGCTAGAAAAAAATATTATTGCGTACGTTTGTTTAGATGTAATTGAAAAAGAAAGACAATTTGCTAAATTTTTAAAAGCATTAAAAGAGGGGAAAACGGTAACTGATGATCAAAATTACAAAACTTTTCTACTTAATTATTATCTTTTTACCCATCCAAAAGTAATAGTTACTCCACATAATGCCTTTAATACACACGAAGCAGTAAGAAGGATCATTGAAATTACTATAGAAAATATTAAAAATTTCCTTAAGGGAGATAAGACAAATGCTCTCTGAAAGGAGACCTTTGCAAGATTGTCGGGATCAGTATGGCAAGGGGATCCGTTCCCATTTTTCGGAACGAAAAATAGGGAACGGATCCTTGTACGGGCCTTAATAAAGGATATTTTGCAAAGGTCTCTGAAATATTTGTCAACTACGCACCAAAACGGAAATTGCCAAGATAGAGCTTATGGCGCGAATTCCCATAGAGAAGGGCTTGCGCTGGGTATTAGACCGGGCCCCTGGACTCACGGTGGGAGAATGTCTGGATTTATTGTGCAAGAAAAAGAATCGTCTCCTGCGCATAACAAAGATGGAGCATGGTTTTAGGATTGAAGAAAGAGGTTTTTTGAAAGAAGATCATTTAGCAGAAGACATCCAAGAGCTTAAAAAACTCCTCCCGCGCCTTCTGGTCCGGGAATTTCCCCGAAGTCACATGTTGTGGGTATTTAAACGTCGCGCATAATATGTTAGAAACCTCTCTTTAAAGAGGAAAGGGGAGAAAAAGTGTCTAAGATACGCGTGTGGAAAAAAGACCCGCGGGCCCGGTTGCCGGAAAGGGCCTCTAAAGAGGCCATAGGTTTTGATATCTTTTGTCTGGAAGAGACCATTGTTCCCCCGCAGGAGCAAGTATTAGTGCGCACAGGTTTAGTAATCGAGAGTAGCCCACCTTACGCCCTCTTTATTTTCCCTCGGTCTTCTCTTTTCCGTCGCAAGGGGCTTATCTTTCCTCACTCGGTGGGCGTGATAGACTTTGACTATTGTGGAGCCGAAGATGAATTGCGTGTGCCTGTGTTGAATCTCCAAGAGCGGGCAGTCACCATCTCTTCGGGAGAAAGGATAGCCCAGATAGTCTTTCTTAACGTCTTGACCAATCCCGTGTTAGAGGAAATAAACTCTCCTCCGCGAGAGGGGTCGCGGGGAGGGTTTGGCAGTACAGGTGGTTATCGTTAAGGAGTCCTCTGCATGTTAAATCTTGAGCGCTATTTAGAGGCTAGCCGAAAAGTAATGCGTGATTTTTTGCTCGAGTTGGGTAAGCAAAGGGGGTTTGCGCTCTTTAAAGACACTCTTTTTTTGAGCTTTTTGGGGGCCCGCATATGTTACGCTTCTACGTCTCCTTTGGCCCTTTTTACGGAAGAACGCTTTAAAGACCCGCAAAAATTCCTTTCGTTTTT
Organism: Thermodesulfobacteriales bacterium; assembly: GCA_026988575.1. Lineage (GTDB taxonomy): Bacteria > Desulfobacterota > Thermodesulfobacteria > Thermodesulfobacteriales > Thermodesulfatatoraceae > JALSKZ01. The sequence continues at coordinate 4,102 of JALSKZ010000069.1, forward strand.
ACGGCGGTTGAAACGATCGGGGCATACCAGTATCTTTGCTCACTCACCTCTGGTGGTCTCTGGGTCAGTATACAAAGATAAAAGTAACGCTCTGGCGCGCCTGGGTTTTAAGCTCTGGTGGTCTCCGGAAGGAGACTATGTGTGTCTAAACCTGCGCCACGTGGCGGAAGTAGTCGACGAAGAAGAATTCAGCCAGATCCTTGAATCCTCCCTGGAAGCTAGTAAAAGTTGGCGTTCTTTTCCCGTCTACGTTTTGGGTTTTGATGATCAGGGCCATCCAGAATTACGTCTACAAACTATCTTGGGCGATATAGTAGACCACCCACCCGAGGTCGACTCCTATATGTTTTCTTCCATGAGGGTGACGGTCATAGATGTGGCCCCTGCCCAAACACAACCCTTCGGTTGGTTAGCCGTAATAGTGGAAGGTTTTAGCCGTCTCTTTTCCCACCAGTTTGTCCGACATACCTGGCTAAATTTTAATCAAAGGTCTCATCGCTACACCAGCGTAGATCAATTCGTCCTGCCTCCTTCTTTTGTTTCTGGGGAAATTCAAGCATACTATACCGAAATAATAAGGCAGGCTATGCAGGCGTATAGCACCTTGGTAGAGCAGGGCATTAAAAAAGAAGACGCCCGTTTTTTGACCCCCCAAGGGGCTTCTACCGCTTTAATAGCCACAGGGCCCTATTTTGTGTGGCAAGATTTTGTCCACAAGAGGGCCCAGCCCAAGGCGCAGTGGGAAATTAGGCGTCTGGCCCAGGCTGTAGCACAGGTGCTTGAAAAATGTCTTTAGCGACGGAGGCGAAGCTCTATGTGGTCGGGGTTTTTTACCCCGCGCAGGGTCTGGATAAAGCCTCCCACCGAGGCCCATAAGGCCTCGGCCACAAAGCGCGTGAGCCCTACAGGGCGGTTGTCTACTAATAATTCTACTGTTACGCGCCTTTTAGGGAGACGAGACAGGACAAAATTAGCCAATTCCTTTATTTGGCCAAAGCCAAAGTGTGCCGTGAAGGGAGCACAGCGGTCACCCACACAGGCAACAAGTCCGTAAAGGCCTTCTTCCCATAGGGGCTTTTGGGAAAGACCTCTACGGTATACCTCAATTTTAGGCAGACTTTTAATCCCCTTTAATCCTTCTACCAGAACCAGATCAAGGCCCGAAAAATAATGGAAGACTATGCTCCAAAAAGCAAAGTCGTCTTTAGGCGGGGCAGGAGCAGTGACTTGCAGTAGACCTTGGCCCCAGAAGACCACCCTCTCGGCCCCTGCCTCTCTGAACTGTAGGGTGTCACAATTTGACGGCTCTGTGGGACCCACTTCTTTCGAAGACTTAAGGACCCCCACGCGCAGACCACGCTTTTTAAGTTCGCTCAAGAGGGCGACCAATACCGTAGTCTTACCGGCGTTGTGTCGCCCTACAAAGGCTATAGCCGGCACCATAAGCTTAGAGCTCTACGGTTTCTCCAGGGGTTAAGACCAGCATTTTGGTCTCTGGAGCAAATTCTTTCAGATGTTTCTCTAAGGCCTCGGGCGTACCGGTTAAGAGGGGAAAAGTGCCAAAATGCATGGGTATTACTACTTTGGGGCGGAGTAATTTACAGGCGTAAGCCGCCTCCCTGGGGCCCATTACGTAATGGTCTCCGATGGGTAACATGACTATTTCGGGCGAATATAACTCGCCTATTAATTTCATGTCGTAAAAAAGCCCTGTGTCTCCAGCATGATAGAAACAGCGGCCGTCTTCTAAGCGGACGACAAAGCCACAGGGCTCTCCACCGTAGACGATTTGGGCCCCTTCTTGAATGGAGGAGCTGTGGGTGGCTTGGACCATGGTAATGGTTAACCCCTTAGAACGATAACTACCTCCTATGTTCATCCCTGTGATATTGGGTAAGCCCCGCGCCAGAAGATATTGCTGGAGTTCGTGGATAGCCACCACTTCTGTAGCGGCGGTACGGGCAATTTCTAGGATATTGCCTAGGTGGTCTCCGTGGGCGTGGGTGAGCAGGATCAAATCATATACCCCAAGGTCTTTTTCTGCAGGGGCTTGAGGATTATCGAGCCAGGGATCGATAAGAATCTTTATGCCCTGCGGGGTTACTATTTTAAAGGTGGCGTGGCCGTAAAAGGTTATTTGCATGTTGGCCTCCCGGGTTTTTGGAATATATTTTTGTATACAATTTTTAGCTTTGAGTTTTGATGAGTTCAACCATTTATCTTAGACCAGCAGAAGAAAAAGATCGACCTTTTATTAAAGACTTGGCCGCCGAGGCCTTTGCCCCCTTTGGTCCTTACCGCCGTATTGTTTCTAGGTGGCTGTCGGAACACTTTATTCATACCTACGTGTTGGAAGAAAAAGGGCATAAGGAGCCCTTGGGGTATTTTATGTTGGGGCTCATGTTGCCTACCTTTCTCTGTTTTAGTGTGGAAATTATGGCTATAGCTATTGTGCCCGAAAGGAGAGGCGAAGGTCTTGGACGATATATGTTGCAACAGGCTGAAAATCTGGTCCGCGCCGAGGGATATAGATTCCTAAAGGCCCACGTAGGTTGTACCAACAAGAGGGCCTTGCGTCTCTTTTTGGGGGCGGGGTTTCGGGTACGAAAACGTCTAAGTCAATATTACCCTTCAGGGTTAGATGCCTTTGAGCTGGTCAAGCCCCTTTCGTGATGTTTCTTTGGCCTCTTAGTTAGGAAACGGGGCCTTCGTGTCCTGTGAGCACTATTTTGGCGGTGGCCCTTTATTTCCCTTTTTGCTTGCTCTGGCGGGAGGAACCATTGCTCTTCAGGACAGGGAAAGATCACTTCCATCTTGCGCTTTATTTCTTTTTCAATGGCTTCCAAGAAAAAGGCCCCTGTTTCATCACACAGGCTTATTATGGTCCCTCCTTCTCCTATTTTGGAAGCTCGATAGCGAAACTCATCTCCGGTCTCGGGTAGATCATAGTTGATGATTAAATTGAGCCCCTTTTGTTGGATAAAACGACAGGTAGCATCGGTGGAGATAAGTATATTTGTCTTTCCCCTGGAGAATAGCTTTAAGAAGTTTAGACGCAGGGGGCCTCCCAAATCTGGTTTTAGATAAACTGCTCCCAAGCCAATGTTTTTCAAAGTTTCACAGAGTTTTTGGGCCTCTACCTTATTATTCACAAACACGATGGTTTGGGGCCATTTATATTTACGCAGCAAACCCAAAAGGAGGCTTAGTTTTTCCGCGGCCGAAACATGTATGACGTAAAGTTTGACGTGGGTGAAGTCTTCGCGCCTGGTGTCGAGAAATATCTCTTCTGGTTCCCTTAAGATGGTGTAGGCCATTCCGAGGGCAGGGTAATCCGGTGTGTCAAGGAAGATGAGCCCCTGAGGCGGTGAAGAGGACCAAAGGCGTCGCAAAATATCCTCCAGGAGGCCCTTTTCTTTGGGGAGCATGTGGTCTAGCTCATCAAGCACCATTATTCGAAGGGCAAAGGGGGCCAAGAGACGCCACTTCAAGGCCCTGTTTAACCAGTAAGGGGTGGTAAAGACTACCTCTGCCCCCCTTTCTAAGGCCTTGAATTGTTCTTCAGGGAGACTTTGGGGATGGGCAAACGGGGTGATCAGGAGATCTAAGCCCTGGGCCAGATCGCAGGCGAACTGGCCCAGGTGTATAGCACGCTCTGGCGAAGGCACTAAAATTAGGCCTCTGGCGCAATGGCCCTGGGCCTTTTCTTTAAGCAGGCGATTTAGGGTCACGATTATATAACCCAACGCCTTACCGCTGTCTTGTTTGGCCCCTACTATTACGTCTTTACCTTCAAGGGCTGGGGGGAGAAATAGATCTTGAATGATGGTCGTATAACGAAAGCCTTTTTGGGTTAAGCGTTCTATCAGCCTAGGGTCTAGAGGAAGTTTGTCAAAGGCTCGGCCGTGTATTTCTGCTTCAAACCCTTCTTTGGCAGACAAGGCCTCCGGCATATTTGTCCTCCGCTTAACCTGGTCTTTTATTAATAGGATCGTCTTTTCCCGACAAATCGTCATGCAAGGCGATTTATAGGCCCACGCCATTATACTGCTACCCTGAAAATCCGGACACCCTCAGAAAAGGGAGAATTAAGTTAAAATAGTTTGCCAAGGAGGTGTCCCATGAAAAAGCGATTAGATATTCTCCTAGAAGGTCTAAAGGGCCAAAAGTCCGTAGGTGATTACAATAGTCGAGGAACCTTGGTAATAATATCATGGGACCTTTGTAAAATTGTCGAGATCAGTATGTGCTTGCCACTCTAATCTTCTGCAATTTTGCCAATGCTCATATAAATAAGCCTACCGGTAACTTTAGAAACGGTCCTACTCTATTTCGAATTTGATGGCCACGGTGAGGCGAAGGGGTGGGTTGAGCTCGCGGGGGGGTGGGGGAAAGGGTGCGGCCCTTTTGACCGTGGTAACGGCAGCCCTGT
>JALSKZ010000070.1 GCA_026988575.1 Thermodesulfobacteriales bacterium
CTAAACCCTTCCGGGGGTTGGGTTTTTCTGCCCCCAACCAGGGCGGTTTTGGCGTAGATATTAGCCTTTGTTTAAGGCTTCGTTTAAAGGCTTTATGAGACCTTTGCAAAACATCTTTTCTTAAGGCCCGTTCAAGGATCCGTTTCTATTTTTCGGAACAAAAAATAGAAACGGATCCCTTGCGCTTGTGCTTACAATGCTGATCTCGGCAATTTTGCAAAGGTCTCTTTATATGAAATAACATGCTATGGCCTTTATGTCATGTTAATAACCCCATTTTAGATCTTGGAAGCCTTTCTTTGGAGGGAGAGGGTTGCTAGAGGAGTATATTCAGCCCCTGAGGGTTTGAGGACACTTTTATACAAGACAATTTCTTTTACCAAAATTTTTTCCCAGCCCAACCCCACGGCAGACCGGCTTTTTTCCATTTGTTTTTGTAGTTTTTGGATGCGCTTAGGGGATTTTACACGTCCTAGGGTTACATGGGGGACAAAAGGTCTTTTTTCTGGTGGGAAACCCAAAGTAGTGTAGGCTTGTTCTAGTCCTTTTTGAAGCTCAATAAGGGGTTTTAGGTCGCCGCGTAGTCCTATCCAGATCACTTTAGGCCTTCGGAAAGAAGGAAAAGCGCCTAAATCAAAAAATTCCAAGGCAAAAGGGGCTATGGTTTGGGCGATTTGGTAAGTGGTTTCTGCTATTAAGGGAATCTTTTGTTCGGGTACTTGGCCAAAAAATTTCAAGGTAAGGTGAACCCCTTCTGGGCGTACCCAGCGGACATCAGCCCCACTTTGGGCCAAAGATTCCTGTAAAGCTTTGATTTGGGCCTTAACAGTTTCGGAGAAATTTATAGCTAGGAAGCAACGTATCATAGGTTAAATACCGTCTAAGCCAGTCTAGGGCCGTAGTAGCGGCAAAATCTTGCACAAGTTGTCGGTCTCCCGGAAAAAGAAAGCATTGAGCCACTGTGCCTTGGGGACACGAAAAACCAATCCATACGGTCCCTACGGGTTTACGGGGTGAGCCTCCAGTAGGGCCGGCTATACCAGTTACAGAAAGACTATAAGTCGTCTTTGAAATACGTCTTATACCTTCGGCCATGGCCAAAGCCGTGGCCTTGCTTACGGCTCCATGGGTCTCCAAACACTGTTTGCTCACGCCCAGGAGGTCTATTTTAGCTTGATTGCTATAGGTTACTACCCCGCGGTCAAAATAAGAGGAGCTGCCGGGTATGCGGGTAATGCGTGAGGCTATGAGCCCTCCAGTACACGATTCAGCCACCGCGAGGGTTTCTCCCCTTTCTGAAAGGAGTTTTCCTACTACAGACTCTAGGGTGTCTCCATTTTGACCAAAAATATATTCACCAAAAAGGGCTTTAATTTTCCCAAGAGCTTCTTGTAACCGTTGGTGTGCTTCTTCTTCAGATTTTCCTAGGGCAGTTATCGTTAGGTGAATCTCTGGCAATTGTGGATAATAACCAATGTTTAAGTTCTCTTCTTCTAGGTCTTGCAATTCCAAATTGATATCTGCTTCACGCAGGCCAAAGATTTTTAAAGTCAAAGAGCTTATAGCTTGAGATGGTGGTAGGTGCTTGCGTAACAAGGGGATAACCTTTTCTTCCAGTAGGTATAAGAATTCTTTAGGCACCCCTGGTAGACAAAACAACAGGCATTTTGCGTAACGGATAAGATAACCGGCCATGGCCTTGGTATGAGTAAGAGGTTGAGCCCCTTTGGGTAAGGCCGCCATGCGTTCACGTAAGGGGTTTGGTCTAAGGCCCAGGTCTTTTTCTCTTGCCCTAATCTGGGTTAGAACTTCTTGGTTTGTTTCTAAAGGGAGGTTGAGCGTTTCTGCTAAGGCTTGGTTGGTAACGTCATCGGTGGTGGGCCCTAATCCTCCACTAATAATTACAAAGGGATAGCGCTTTACCAGGAGAGATAAGTGCTCTTTTATCAGCTGGAGGTCGTCAGGTATAGTAATAATTTCCTTGATCTTGTAGCCGGAAAGGAAGAGACGCTGTGCTGCCCAAAAGCTAGTGGTATTCCTGACCTTGCCCTGGACTAGTTCGTTGCCTATGGCCAGAATAGCGCCTTCCATAAATTCCTTTTAGCATAAAGAAGCACCGAGCTAAAGTCTTTAGCCTCTAATTTAAGCTAAGGCACAAGCAGGTTCTAAACATTTCATCGGTTTTACCGGTAATCGGGCCGGGCCTGGAAACCAATCCCAAACATTGCTGTGGGCTAAAAGGGTCTTGATGGCCTTTATGTGAAACTTATGGGAGCTTTTTATGACTTTGATAGCCCCCAATATAGGTGCCCCTAGGATATAAATGTCTCCCATAAAGTCTAAAAGCTTGTGCCGGACAAATTCCTTCGGGTCTCTGAGACCATCGGGGTTAAGGACCCTGTCTTCGTCCAAAATAATGGCGTTTTCTAATGAACCGCCCCTTAACAGCCCTTGCTCTCGACGTTTAATAAGTTCCTGGAGAAAGCCAAATGTGCGGGCATAGGCAATTTCAGAGAGAAAACTTTCCGGAGTAACCGTGAGTTCTATCTCCTGGTGACCAATAACCGGGTGAGGAAAGTCAATGATACAGTGTAGGCGTAGCTCAGGAGCCGGGCTAAAAATGATCTCTGAATCATCAGATTTAATAGTAAATTCGCTTACAATACGCAAATGTCGCCTGAGAGACCATTGTGGTCTACGACCTACCTCTAAAATGGCCTCTACAAAGGGTAGGGCCGAGCCGTCTAACAAAGGTATTTCCGGGCCGTTTACCCTTATTAGTAAATTATCGATGGCCAAACCATTTAACGTGGCCAATAGGTGTTCGATGAAAAGGATCTGGTCATGACCACTGCGTATTAAAGAGGCCCCCTCTGTGGCAAATACGTTTTCGGGAGCAACACGTATAAATAACGAAGGAGAAAGGTCTGTACGCTCAAACACTAACCCGTGGTTAGGCGGGGAAGGGATTAACTCAACGGTGATATCTTTCCCAGTAATTATACCTTCACCCCTTAGGGTGATAGTGTCGCCAATGGTGTGCTGAAAAAGTTCCATAACGAGCCTCCACAAGATTTTTCGGCTATCTTCCAAGATGCAAAAAGCAGGCCAAATAGATTTGGCTTTAAAAGATGAGGTTATATACCACAAAGAAGTTCATAAAAGTTAAGGGAAGTAAATCTCAAAAGATTTTTTCTAGACAAAAAAGTCACACTGTGACTTTTTTTACACATAAAGTGTGTGCTTTTTAGTACACAGGAAAGCCCAAACGTTTTAGGGCCTTTTCTTCTTTGCGCCAGCCTTTTAAGACCTTGACCCATATTTCCAGATGGACCTTGCGTCCTAAAAGGAACTCTAGCTCTTCGCGGGCCAAGGTACCTATTTTTTTGAGCATTTGTCCCCCTTTACCAATGATAATACCCTTTTGAGAGTCCTTTTCTACGTATACAGTGGCCTGAATACGAATGAGGTTGCGTTCCTGGTCTTCGTTAAATTCTTCCACCACTACGGCACTGGCGTAGGGTACTTCCTGACGCGTCAATAAGAAGATTTTTTCTCTGATGATTTCGGCCACCAGCATCCTTTCGGATTGGTCAGTGGTCATATCTGGCTGGTAGTACATAGGACCTGGAGGTAAGGTGGCGACAATTTCGTTTACTAATTCCTCTAGACCATCGCGTTCCAAGGCCGAAATAGGCACAATGGCCTTAAAGGGAAAGAGGTGTGAAAAAAAGTCTATAAGGGGTAGCAATTCGCCTTTTTTTACGAGATCTATTTTGTTTAAGGCCAAGATGGTGGGTTTTTGGGCCTTATGGAGTATTTCGATGATTTTTTCTTCGGCCTGGGGGTTGCGATTTGCTACATCAATCAAAAACACTACACTGTCTACTTCTTCGATGGCCTTAAGGGCTTGTTCCACCATTAGGCGATTAAAGAGGTCTTTTGCTTGGTGTATGCCTGGTGTGTCTACAAATACAATCTGAAAGTTTTCGCGGGTGAGGATACCTCGTACTTGAAAGCGTGTCGTCTGGGGTTTGGGCGTAGTTATGGCCACTTTATACCCGACGAGTTGGTTCAGGAGAGTAGACTTACCTACATTGGGTAGCCCTATTAAGGCCACATAGCCAGAACGAAATTCTTTTTTTGCGGGGCTATCGTTTTTTGTTATTTGGTGGTTCGAAGGGTCCATATCTTTCCTCCAGTTTTTTTAAAGCAATTTGGGCAGCCTTTTGTTCGGCTGCTTTTTTGGAGCGTCCGCTCCCTGTGGCAAGTATTTCTTCATCTAATTTTACGGCTACTTTGAATATCTTTTGGTGTTCAGGTCCGGTTTCTTTAAGTATCTGGTAGGTAGGAGTTTTCTTAAAGTGTTTTTGTGTGTACTCCTGAAGTACGGTCTTGAAGTCCGATAAAAGGCCCTTGGGGGCAAGGGGCAAAAGAGGCGCGAAAACCTTTTTTAAGAGGTCAAAGGTGGTTTTGAACCCGAGATCAAGATATAGGGCGGCGATAAGGGCTTCTAAGGTGCCGGCCAAAATGGAGTCTTTTTTTCGTCCGCCAGTGGCTTCTTCTCCAGGGCCAAGTAGTACTAATTCGTTTAGAGAGAGTTTTTTGGCTACACGGGCCAATCTTTCTTCATTTACTAACCAGGCCCTCATTTTAGTAAGCTCTCCTTCGCGATATTCCTGGCCATATAGTTCGTATAAGAGATGGCTTATAGTGGCCGATAAAATGGCGTCGCCAAGGAATTCTAGGCGTTCATTATCGCGATAGGGCCAGGTGCGGCGGCTACCTAATACCGAACGATGGGTGAGCGCCTCTAGATAAAGGGCCAAGTTTTGGAAGCGGACTCCTAGAATCTTTTCCAGACGTTCTAGCCGCGGTAGCTCTTGTTGTAATATTTGGTCGTATCCTGGTTGTTGATTCATGTTAGCCTGTTAACAGAATCTAAAATTTTCGCCAAGATCAAACTATGAAAAACCATAGGACTAAAATTCTCTGGGACAAGGTTTTTAAGCAGGTTAAAACGGAAAAAGAATTGCGCCTGGCCGTAAGTCGTTATTTAAAGACTCATCTCAAGGGTTTATCCCCTGGATTTTATTTGGGGGTAGAGGTAGTTACCCTGAGGCCTGCTCAAGTGATTATCACTATTCCTGCCCATTCGGAAGGAAACCTCATCCGTGTGGCCCAAATAGATTGCTTAGCTGCTTCTTTAGAACAGATGGGCGTGGCGGTGGAGATTTTTTATCTGGACGATCTCCTTGAGAGGGAGGACCATCTCAAAGCTAGTCCCAATTAAGGGCCAGATTGCGTAATTGGAATAGCTGGTCGCGCAACGCCGCAGCCTTTTCGAATTCTAGGTTTTTGGCTGCTTGGCGCATTTCTTTTTCGGTTTGTTTAATGGCCCTTTTTAGATCTTCAAGGTCTTGGAATTCTTTGGTGGAAAGGACCTGAGTAAGGTCCACAAAATCGCTTCCTTCATAAAAAGTGGCCAGGGCGTCTTCTAATCCTTTGGTAATGCTTTGGGGGACGATACCATGCCGGCGATTATATTCTTCTTGAAGCTTTCTCCTACGGTTAGTTTCTTCAAGGGCCTTGCGCATGGAGGGAGTAATCTCTTGGGCGTAAAATATCACCAGGCCATTTACATTTCGCGCGGCCCTCCCGGAAATCTGAATCAGGGAACGCTCCGAGCGCAAGAAGCCCTCTTTATCGGCGTCTAGGACTGCTACTAAAGAGACTTCCGGTAAATCTAGACCTTCTCGTAGGAGATTTATGCCCACAAGGACGTCAAAAACACCACGTCGTAGGTCTCTTATAAGCCGTGCCCTTTCTAAAGTCTTTATGTCTGAATGTAAATAGCGTACCTTTATACCCAATTCGGCCAAATATTCTGTAAGTTCCTCGGCCATTCGTTTAGTAAGGGTACATACCAAGACACGTTCCTGGCGGGCAACGCACCTTTTTATTTCCGCTACTAAATCTTCTACCTGCGTTTCGGCAGGTCGCACTTCTATACGGGGATCCATTAGGCCTGTGGGTCTAATAATTTGTTCTACCAGGTGGGGGCCCGCCTTTTGAAGTTCGTAAGGACCAGGGGTGGCCGATACATATATGATTTGGTTTACGCGAGCCTCAAATTCTTCAAAGGTGAGAGGCCTGTTGTCTAGGGCTGATGGTAATCTAAAACCATATTCTACCAGGGTCTCTTTGCGGGACCGATCTCCACGATACATCCCGGCCAGCTGGGGTATAGTGATGTGACTTTCGTCCACAATGATGAGGAAGTCATCGGGGAAATAATCTAACAGCGTATAAGGGGGTTCGCCTGGGGCACGGCCGTCCAGGTAGCGGCTATAATTTTCGATGCCGTGACAAAACCCCATCTCCTCTAACATTTCCAGGTCAAAGAGGGTCCTTTTTGCGAGACGTTCTGCTTCTAACAAACGACCTTGCTTTTTGAACCAGGCCACCCGTTCAGCCAATTCCTTTCTTATTTCTTTAATGGCCCTCTTTAAAGTGGCTTCTCCTGTGACATAATGAGTACCAGGGAAGATGGTTACGGCATCAAGGCGCCCCAGCACCCGTCCCCTGAAGGGGTCAATAACTTTTAGGGCTTCTATTTCGTCACCGAACAGTTCTATGCGGATAGCTCTTTTCTCTTCGTGAGCAGGGAAAATTTCGATTACGTCTCCGCGCACCCGAAAGGTCCCGCGTGTAAAATTATAGTCATCACGCTGATAATGGATGCTTACCAAGCGCCTAAGGATTTGGTCGCGAGGATATGGGCGTCCGCATTGTAGATAGAGATGCATGCGGGCATATTCTTCCGGTGACCCTAAACCATATATACAGGAGACACTGGCCACGATTATTACGTCACGGCGAGAAAGCACAGCTGCTGTAGCCGCGTGTCTTAGACGATCTATTAGGTCGTTTATAGAGGCATCTTTTTCTATATAGGTGTCGGAAGAGGGTATGTAAGCTTCCGGCTGATAATAGTCGTAATAAGAGACAAAATACTCCACCGCATTGTACGGGAACAATTTTTTGAATTCATTATAGAGTTGGGCAGCCAAGGTCTTGTTGGGGGCAATAATTAGGGTAGGGCGTTGTGTACGAGCTATAACCTGGGCCATGGTAAAGGTTTTTCCGGATCCCGTAACCCCTAGCAATACTTGGTGCTTTACACCTTCTTGGACCCCTTTTACCAGGGCCGCTATGGCCTTGGGTTGATCTCCACGTGGTTCAAGGTCGGTGGCTATGTGAAATCGGCCTTCCGTGTCAAACACCTTATTTATTCGACTCCAAGGAGTTTTGTTTAATAAAATACCTTGTTTTAGGAGGCGTTCCCAGAGGCAGGTCCCTGATTTGGGATACACATGAGAGAAGGAAGGGGGCTTGCGCCCCCTTTATTACCCAAAAAAGTGAAAGAGACCCTTTCTCCCCGCGACGACCAGAAGGAGTCCGGCGCCGAGGAGCATAATCGTGGCTGGTTCGGGAACGGCCGATACCTTAAAAGAGGCGGAGCCTGAGCCGTCAATAAGGCCATTTGCTCCGCCAGCGTAGTTATCAAGCCCGGTTAAGTCTTTATTTATGGTGTCTTTTAAATTGTCTGCGGTGAGAGTCAAAACTATTTTGTCGATAGGATCATCAGGGTTGGCATAGTTATTACTGTTCCATAACTCCCAAGAAAATACCGCGTTTTGGACGGTATAATTCCCTCCACTGTACGAAAGTTGTTCGTAAGTAAGGGTATAGGCGGGTATATAGACATTTCCTATAGGGTAACTCCCGTGAGAAGCAAGGGGAGCGTCCCATTCTCCCAGGGTAATGGGGCCAGGTAGGCCCAAAATAGTTGGGGTCACCACTATCCCACCCCCAAAATTAATATAGTAATCGCTAACGTTTAGGTTCCAAATATAGGTTCCTGAGGGGGGATTGGGGAGAGTTAAACCTGAGATATTAGATATTGTCAAAACTAGGGGGCCATTTACCGGGGAGGGAGGAGAAGATGTATCAGAAAAACCGCTAAGACTAAAGTCAAAACTAGTGGTGTAGGACCACGTATAGGCCCAAGACTTGGGCACAAAGAATAACATCAAGAAGAGTAAAATAAGCAAGCCACTCTTTTTCATAAGACACCTCCCAAAATTTTTGGGAGAGATTATTTGCAAAATTCAGACCAAAAAATCTCTGCTATTTTTATTTCAAAAAAACACCCTTAATCCCTAGCTTTAGCAAGGGTCTTTCAGATTTTGTGGCCTTTTGTTCTTCTTTTTAGGTTTCCCTATTAAGGGAAATTTTTTTCATAAAAAGGGAAAATGTTTTCTAGATTGAAATGTAGTGCCCTCTTGCCATGATAAAATTCAATAGACCTTTGCAAAATTGTGGAGATCAGTATTGCAAGCACAAGCGCAAGGGATCCGTTCCCATTTTTCGTTTCGAAAAATGGGAACGGATCCTCAAACGGA
>JALSKZ010000071.1 GCA_026988575.1 Thermodesulfobacteriales bacterium
CTCCGAAGAGTGATTTACGGCCTCTGGATGATTAACCTCCTCTGAAGATACGGCCCCGGCCGTGGCCGCCTCATGCCCACCTTCTTCTGTAGACCAGGCTACAGAAGTAAAGACCAAAAAAGCGGCGACGATAAAAACCAAAAAACCCAAACGTCTCATAAAGACCTCCCCAAGAGCTTCTGAGCAATACTGGTAGCAAACACTTCCACCTGCGATTTCAGGGCTTCACGAACCTGTTGCAATTGTTGAGAAAGCTGAGAAAGCATTTGAGATTTGAGGCTTTCCGCCTCCTTAGTAGCAACCTCTAAAATTTTCTTTTCTTCGGCCTTGGCCTCGGCCTTGAGGGCTTCCCTGCGCTGATGAGCTTCCATGCGGGCTTCGTTCAAACGCTGCTCATAATGCTGCAACGCCTCCTCTGCTCCCCGGGTAAACTTTTCTATCTCACTGCGTAACCCGTTAAATTTTTGTTCCCTTTCCTTAAAGATCTGCATTACAGGCTTGATCAAAATTACATTCAGGATAGCCGTCATAATTAAGGCTTCGATAATCTGGATGACCATAGTGATATCAAACGTTAACATCAGCTAACCCCTCTCTTCCACACAGTTTTTCTTTCATATTTATGATTAACCATTCATGGAGGCGCTTTTACATCATTTCAAATTTCATGTCAATCGCTTTTACAGGCCTAATGAGACCGATTATTTGCCAAAAACAGCCGTTTTGAGCTTTATTTGCTTTATCGAAAGGAATAGCGCCTCCGAGATACAGCAAATACCAATCCAAGCCCCGCTAAATTTACTAAGACAGAGGAACCTCCATAACTTAGAAAAGGCAGAGGCACACTGGCTACCGGGAGGAGGTGCAAAATTCCCCCGGCGTTAATGGTTACCTCCCAAAAGAGCATGGTGGCCACGCCAAAACAAAGATAGCGCCCCAATTCGTCTCGTGTTTGATAGGCTGTTTTTAGAATAATTAATATAAGGGCACCAAAAAGCGCCAATACAAAGGCCGCACCCAAAAAACCCCACTCTTCCGCCCAGACAGCAAAGGCCAAATCTGTATGTTTTTCGGGCAAAAAATTCAACCGGCTGGATAATCCTTTGTGAAAACCAAGCCCCTTTAGCCCACCAGAACCAACCGCAATCAGGGCCTGAAGGATCTGGTAACCTCTACTTAGCCGGTAGGCCTCGGGGTTTAAAAAGGCTTCTACTCTTTCTCGCTGATAGGGCTTCAACTTGTTCCAAAGATCTGGTCCCACTATAAAAACCAAAAACACCGTCACTAAAAATAGCGCTACGGCATAACGGCGCGGAATACCAGCCATCACTATGTAGGAGGCATAAAGCAAAAACAACATACCTCCTTGATCCAAATCCGTAACAGCCACCAGAATTATTACCGGAAAGGCAAAGGCACTCATAAGCAAGAAGGTCTTGAGATCCAGATATTGGGTGTCCTTACGCTGGGCCAATAAAAGAGAAAAAATGCCAATTAAAACTAATTTTGCAAATTCGGAAGGCTGTATCCCAAAACCGGCCATCCTTAGCCACCGTGTATGTTTCAAAAAAAGGACCACCAGAGAAAGAAGCAAAATAGTGTAAAGTATTATTAAGACACGAGGGGTAAGCAATTTGCGGTAATCTGTAAAGGCCAGGACCGTAAATATGCTCAACCCCAGGGCAAACCATAATAGTTGCCGCTTAAAGAAAAGCCCTCCCATAGCGGCACTGGCCTGATTAAGGCCCCCGGCTACCAGTAACGCCAATATAATAGAGAGGATTTTCCAATCAAAAAGATTCTTCACCCCCTGCACTATTTTCCCCCTTCAAAATAGGCTTTTAAAAATTTTTTAGCCACCGGCGCAGCCACCGAGCCTCCATGCCCACCGTGTTCTATAAAGACCACCGTAACGATTTCGGGCGCCTCTGCGGGGGCATAGGCCACAAACCAGGCGTGGTCTCTCTTAAGATAAGGTAGCTTTTTACTGTGTATCCGTCGTTTCATACTCACTATCTGGGCCGTTCCCGTCTTGCCCCCCACTAAAATATTTTTTAGTGCCGCAGCACGTCCTGTACCATCTTTAGCATTTACAGCAGCCACCAACCCCTTACGAATAAAGGAAAGGTCCCGCGGAGGTATGGGCAACCTTGCCACCACTTCTGGGCCATATTCTTTAATGATCTGGCCATAAGGATCTACAATACGGGCTACACACCAGGGCCGATAGAGTTTCCCCCCGTTCACAATGGCCGCATAAAGTCTTGCCAGCTGAAGAGGCGTAACCTTCACCGCCCCCTGACCAATAGCCACATTAAGGGTTTCGCCCTTTTGCCAAGGCCTCCGATAGACTCGTTCCTTCCAGGCTCGTGAAGGAATTAGGCCTGGGCTTTCTTCAACAAAACCCAGACCGGTAAGCTCCCCCAAACCACACTCGTGGGCTATCTTGGAGAGATAATCAATACCTACCTGTTCCCCCAAATAGTAAAAATATACATCACAAGAGACTTCTAGGGCCTTTATTAAATTTACCTCTCCATGTCCCCCCCATTTCCAGCACCGAAACAGACGTCTCCCCAGGCGGTAATAGCCAGGACAA
The DNA here is from genome assembly GCA_026988575.1 of Thermodesulfobacteriales bacterium. Taxonomy (GTDB): domain Bacteria; phylum Desulfobacterota; class Thermodesulfobacteria; order Thermodesulfobacteriales; family Thermodesulfatatoraceae; genus JALSKZ01. The sequence continues at coordinate 2,600 of JALSKZ010000071.1, forward strand.
AAGACCGTAGTCTCTGGAGTAACTACACCCTTTGTCAAGGCGGCTATGGCGGTGACTACTTTAAAAGTAGACCCCGGGGGATAAGCGGCCAGGGCTTTATTCATCAAGGGACTACGTTTGTCTCTATTTATTTTTTGCCACAGTTTAGGAGGGAACTTTTTGACAAAGTAAACAGGGTCTACACTGGGACGACTTACTAGGGCCAATAGGTGTCCGTCGCGAGGAGACATTATCACCATGGCCCCCGCAACGTTACCCAAAACACGATAAGTGGTCTGTTGGATAAAGCTATCTACGGTAAGTACCAGACTATTGCCAATGATTGGTGGCTCTTCAGCCACTACCTTGCGCACCCTACCCCGCGCATCCACCTCTACCAAACGACGCCCCTTTTTCCCTCTTAGCACTGCATCGAATTCGCGTTCAAGGCCTGTACGTCCCAGAAAATCACTGGCATCAAACCCCTTATTGCCTAATTTTTCTAGTTCTTTAGCCGAAATACGGGAGACATAGCCAACTAGGTGAAAGGCCTTGGGCCCTAAGGGATAATAACGTTCGGGTTCTACTTTTATCTGCACCCCTGGCAAATAAAAACGGCGGGCTTCTATTTGGGCCACAAGATCACGATCAAGATCCTGTTCAAGGATGACCTCCCCGGTAGTGGCCCTCTTACGTAAAAAGAGATATCTCTGTTTAAGAGAAGGAAAATCCTCCCCTAACAGCTTGGCCAAACGCCTCAGGATTTCGTCTCCCGCAGGACCGTGGACGACTTTAATATCCAAACTTAGAGCAAAAGAAGGGACATTTCCCGCCAGAAGAAGGCCCCTTCTATCAAAGATATTGCCCCTGGGGGCCGAAAGAAAAATACTCTTTAATGTACGCTTACGGGCGATTTCTCGATAATAGGGTCCTTTGATGACCTGCAAAAAGAAAAGGCGCAAAAAGAATATGACAAAAACCAGCACCGTCAGACCAAAAAAAATTCTGGTACGCCGTTGAAAGGTATCCGGCTCATCTTCTTTGAGGCTAAAATGATTCCCCACCGACAAGACTTACCTCACCGAAAGGTCTACAAGAGAAACGGCTTCAAATATCAAAACGCAAAATACCGCTCCACCAAAGACCTCTAATGTTGGATAAAGATTATCGTGGGGCAAAGTTATATCAAGCACCGCGGGAACGATATACAATCGTAACACCTCCGCCACCACGTAGGTAAAAAAAACGCTTAAAATACGGGCTGGCCTAACCCAGGGGCTGAAGCGCCATCTGAAATAATTTAATAAAAACACACCCACTAAATAGGCCAATATAGCTGGTCCAGGCAAGAGGCTTGAAAATGTGTCTACCACTATTGCCCACAAAAGGACAAAAGCTATCAAACTCGCCCTTAAAGGTTCCCCATAGACACGCCATAATATTAAGATGAGCAAATAATCCCACGGTGGCAAAATTCCCAAGGCAGTCCCCATCTGCTGAGCAGCGAACACTCCTACACCGCAAAGATACCAAACCCAACTCGGCCTCATGGCAACCTACGTAAAGATTGGAGGACCAGAACCTCTTCTAAGTTACGGAAAGGAACTGCCGGGCGGACTTCACATACTTTAAAAAGTCCCTTCTCTCTTTCAGGTAAAACTCTAATAACCTGTCCTACAAAGATGCCTTTGGGGTATATTCCGTCTAAACCAGAAGTAACCACCAGATCCTTTTCACGGACGTCGGCTTCGGCAGGGACATAGTCTAACACACAAAGGCCCTGACCAGCTCCCCGCAAGATGGCCCTTTGTCTTGAACGCTGAATAAAAACATCTACAGCTGAAGAGGGATCGGTTATAAGAAGCACCTTAGCATAATGTTTACTGACCGCTACCACTTGCCCCACCAACGCCCCTAGTCCCTCTTGTGAGGTAGCAGCAACCACCGGCATTTCAGGAAAGACCCCATCGGCCCTCCCTTTGTCGATCTCTACCAGCCCTTGCCACCCTCCCAAAGGACGTCCCACAATATGAGCAACTATTTTTAGCCCCCGGAAGGTCTTGGCCACTTTTAATAAACGCACCAAGTGTTCATATTCTAATTCGTGTTCTCGAGCCTGTACTAACTCAGCTTGAAGACGAGCAATTTCTAAACGAAGACGCTCATTTTCTCTTTGTACTCCTCTTAGCCACACGTAGTGCCGCCAGAAGTTTTTTACTTTATACCCCATAGAAGAGGCCTGTTTGGAAACCGGACCAAAGAGGGAAAGGGCCAAATCTTCACCGTAGGAAAGTCGGCTCTCTCTTTTAAGCCCCCCGAAAACAAAGAAAAGCACCAGTAGGACCACAACAGCCCCACCTATATAAAGGAACAGCCGATTTTTAGGAAAGACAGGAAAAGACACAAGCTCTAAAAAGATTATTTAAGCATTATTTCGCGCAAAATATGAATATTATCCAAGGCCTTACCCGAACCAAGGACTACCGAACAAAGGGGATCTTCAGCCACAATAACCGGCAGTTGCGTCTCTTCTCGTATAAGCCTATCTAAGTTTTTCAAAAGGCTACCGCCTCCGGTAAGGACAATCCCCTTGTCCACAATATCAGCAGCCAGTTCTGGGGGAGTTTGTTCTAGGGCATCTTTAATAGCCTCTACGATTACGTCTACTTGTTCTTGAATGGCCTCACGCACTTCCTCGGCGTTGATATTGATGGTTTTAGGCACACCGGTTATTAAATCTCTACCTTTGATATCAATAGTTTCGTAAGGTACCTCAGGCAGAACATTGCCTATTTCTATTTTGATCTGTTCAGCGGTATGTTCTCCTATAAGGAGATTGTATTTCCGTTTAATATAGTTCGTTATGGCTTCGTCCATTTTGTCGCCGGCCACCCGCACTGAGTTACAGTAAACTATTCCAGACAAGGAGATAACCGCCACCTCCGTAGTGCCCCCACCAATATCTACGATCATATTGGCGGTAGGCTCGGTAATGGGTAGACCTGCTCCAATAGCCGCAGCCATGGGCTCCTCGATAAGGTAAACCTCACGCGCTCCAGCACTCTCTGCACTCTCGCGTACTGCACGACGCTCAACCTGGGTAATTCCGGAGGGAACACTTACAATTACGCGCGGACGGACGAATATGCTCCGATTGTGTACCTTTTCGATGAAATAACGCAACATGGCCTCCGCCACCTCAAAGTCGGCAATAACACCGTCTTTGAGAGGTCTTATGGCCTTTATATGTCCTGGGGTACGGCCCAACATACGTTTGGCTTCTTGGCCTACAGCCAAAACCTTTATCCCTCTACTGTCTTGTTTTACCGCTACTACCGAAGGTTCGCGCAACACAATCCCCCGGCCTCTTACAAACACCAGGGTATTAGCCGTACCCAAATCTACGGCCAAATCGGTAGAAAACCAGCCCGCAAAAGATCGAAACATCTTAAGGCCTCTTTAACAATTTTGGACTCAACTTACCAAGCTCTCCCTTTACTGACAAGCAGCTCTCTCTTATCTTGGAATAAAACAACCTTTGGAAAAAATTAGAGGAGGCCCATCATGATAAGAATGCCTGCCGTGGCTGGACGATTTTATGAAGCCAAACCAGAAAGGCTCCTACAAGAAATAGAGACCTATATTTTACACGGCCACCCCAAAGAACAGGCCATATCTGCAATATCTCCCCATGCTGGTTATATATATTCTGGCCACGTGGCGGGAGCAGTATATAGCAGTATAGAGATACCGCCCATAGTGGTTATCTTAGGTCCCAATCACACGGGTCTAGGACACCCAGCCTCCATTATGGTAGAAGGAACGTGGCAAATGCCCTTAGGGCCCGTAGAGATTTCTTCTGATTTAGCCTATCAGATATTGCAAAATAGTTCCGTCCTCAGCGAAGATGTGCAGGCCCACTTGTATGAACATTCCATAGAAGTACAAATACCTTTTCTCCAATACTTTAATCCCACCGTCGGCATTGTACCTATTTGTTTGTCCAGACTGTCTTTACCGGAAATAGAAGACATTGGTCAGGCTATAGCCCAGGCCGTAAAATACTACCCCAAACAGGTACTCATTGTGGCCAGTACCGATATGAGCCATTATGTACCCCACGATTTAGCCAAGAAAAAAGACGCCCTGGCCATTGAGCGTATTCTAGAACTCGATTACATCGGATTGCTGGAGGTAGTAAGCCGGGAAAATATTAGCATGTGTGGAGTCATTCCCACAGCAGTTACTTTGGTAGCCTCTAAATTATTGGGCGCTAGCAAAGGGTACCTAGTAAGGTATGCTACTTCGGGAGAGATATCAGGAGATTTTTACCAAGTTGTTGGTTACGCCGGCCTGATAATAAGCTAAACTTAGCCCGGGTACAGACATATCACGATAAAGGAGCATATTTATGAGTGCGGTAAAGACACGTTTTCCTCCTAGCCCTACAGGCCATCTACACTTGGGTGGAGCGCGCACGGCCCTTTTTAACTGGCTTTTTGCACGTCACCATGGAGGAACCTTTGTCCTGCGCTTCGAAGACACAGATCAAGAGCGTTCCAAACAAGAATTTGTAGATTCTATACGCCAAGCTCTAGAATGGCTTGAACTTTACTGGGACGAAGGTCCCTACTTTCAGATGCAACGTATGGATCTATACCGCCAATACGCCCAAAAATTATACGAAGAAGGCAAGGCCTATTATTGTGAGTGTTCTCCAGAAACATTAGAACAAAAGCGCAAAAAGGCCTTGGCCGAAGGTCGTAAACCCAAATATGATGGCACCTGTCGGGGCAGAGACCTTGGTCCGGGGCCAGGGAGAGTCCTGAGGTTTCGTTGCCCGGAAATAGGCACGACTGTAGTAGAGGATCTTATCCGCGGCCCTATAGCCTTTGATCATCAAGAACTTGACGATTTCATCTTAGTAAGGGCCGATGGCACCCCTACTTACCAGTTTGCTGTGGTAATAGATGACTTAACCATGGGGATTACCCACGTCATCCGCGGAGACGACCATCTTTCCAACACACCCAAACAAATCCTACTCTTTCAGGCCTTGGGGGCCACACCGCCCCGTTACGCCCACGTGCCGATGATTTTAGGCCCCGATGGTTCTAGGCTTTCTAAAAGACACGGGGCCTTATCTATATTGGCCTACCGCGATGAAGGTTATTTACCCCAGGCCTTGCGTAATTATCTGGTACGCTTAGGCTGGTCGTATGGAGACCAAGAAATATTTTCTCTGGAAGAAATGATTGAAAAATTCGATCTATCACGGGTATCCAAATCAGCGGCACGATTCGATCCAGATAAGCTCTTGGCGTTAAACGCACATTACATTCGTCAAGAAGAAACAACACGCTTGGCCGAAATGGTCAAACCGTTTTTAGACCGTTTAGGAATACCTTGCCCTCCAGACCTACTCCTTATAAAGGCTGTGGAAACAGTAAAACCTAGAGCACGGACCTTGGCGGAAATGGCAGACATGATGCGCTTTTATTTTATAGACGAGATAGTCTACGAAGAAAAAGCCGCCCAAAAATTTCTCAAAGAGGATATAGTGCCGGTGCTTGAACGCCTTATAAAAGAACTTTCCGCCATGGAACAATTTAAAGAAGGACCTCTAGAAGAATTATTCCGCGGGCTGGCCAAGGAGTATAATCTAAAACTCAAACATATTGCTCAGCCGGTACGTGTTGCCCTT
>JALSKZ010000072.1 GCA_026988575.1 Thermodesulfobacteriales bacterium
CCTTCGAAGCACCTCTGCCCGCCTACTGGCCTCTGCCTTCCTTGTCTCAATAGGGCACAACGAAGACATAAAAATTATCCGGATTATCGGCGTCTCATGCGGCTTCTTGTCCTGCGCACCGGAGGGATCTTAAAGATAAGCGACCTGGCCCGAGACCTCGGGTTTTCTCAAACTACTGTAAGTCGGTATATCCATCTGCTCGAAACGAGTTGCCTGTTGATCAGGCTTCCGGCCTTCACCAACAATATGGCCAAAAGGGTGATCAAATCTCCCAAGGTGTATTTTCTCGATCCCAGTCTTGCTTCACACCTTATGGACAAGCGAGACCTCAAAGATCTTTCTCGAGAAGAGCAGGCCAAACTCTTTGAAAACCTGGTCTTCCTGAACCTCTATGTCTTCTCCGAGATTGAAGGGGGAAGGCTATATTATTTTCGCACCTATGGGGGCCGGGAAAAAGAGGTTGATTTTGTTCTTGAGGTCGCCGGTTCCGTCGTAGGGGTGGAAGTCAAGTTCAAAAAGGAAGTTGGTTTTAAAGATGTCGAAAACTTGCGTTTCTTCCGGGAAATAACCCCTTCTTTTCAGACAGGTTTCGTTATTTACTTGGGAGAAAGGCTCCAAAAACTTGGGAAAGATCTATACGCCGTGCCCTGGCGGGGGCTTTGATACCATAACAAAAAGGCCCTCTTTGAAGAGGGCCTTTGAGGAGGTAAGGGATAGCTTCATAGTGACTAATAAAATTTATAACCCAACATAAAAAGAAAAGATCTAGTCTTTAAGCTTAAATCTGAATAATCATCAATGTCGACAAGACCATAATCATAGCGGGCATCCACAGTGAACTTGTTGGCTATTTCAAGACCTGCACCAAAAGAGAGGCCGAAATCAGAAGATTTTATATCTGGATCAAAACCTACTGATACATTTTGTACACTTACATCACAAGAATCACTTATTTTCAAAGAAGAGTAAAATCCAAAATATAAATTTGGCTTTATTTGTCCCTGTACAGGTATGTCATATCTCAATCCCACAGGAACTTCGAAATAATGAATGGTAACATCAAAATCAACATTATAAACAGAAATTCCTCCTTTTTTCATTACGTAATAAAGTCCGGATTCCAAGGAAAAGTTCGGTACAATCTGCTTAACTAAAGAAATACCGCCAATAACACCCACCTTGTAACTCTCATCAATACCATCAACTCCCGACACTTCACAACTAAACTTTCCATAAGTAAGGCCGCCCTTGACGGCTAAAGATAATGACTTATCTTGTGCTTTTACTGGAAAAGCAGCAAACACCAAGAAGAAAACCCAACAAAAACAACCTAAAAGCAATTTTTTAATCATAAAAGTACCTCCTACTAGGATCTTGTAAAATTAGACAAAACCCTTCACGTTTTAAACAAAGGGCCCTAAAACCAAACCCCTCATGAGGGAAACTTAGCTAGTATCAAAGAGCATTCTAAAAAAATCAAATGGAAGCAAGGAAGGAAAGGAAAGGAAGGAAAAAATTAATAATTTCTCTTATTTGTTTTTAATTTTATAAAAGACCTTTGTAAAACACCTTTTCTTAAGGCCCGTTAAAGGATCCCTTGCGCTTGTACTGGCAACACTGATCTCGGCAATTTTACAAAGGTCTATATAAATATTTTAATCTTTTTGATTAAGGCAATCTCGGGACTTACCAATTTTAAAAACTTCCTGCTATAAGCCATACAAAGGACAACAAAGATGTCTTCACAAAGAGACCCTTAAAAGGCCGAGGAAGTAATCTTACGGGACCGCTTGGCTCGCAAAGATAAGACTGAGCTTTGCTCCACACAATATAAAAAGAGACCTTTGCAAAACATCTTTTCTTAAGGCCCGTTCAAGGATCCGTTCCCATTTTTCGGAACGAAAAATAGGAACGGATCCCTTGCGGTTGTGCTTGCAATACTGATCACGCTGATTTTGCAAAGGTCTCATAAAGAATGTTCACCATAACAACCCAACTTGGATAAAGTTATAAGGTTATTTAAGAATATCTATCCTATAGATCAGTTAAATACTTGTGGGCTTAATTTGACACGATAAAAAACTCTCACAATAGAGTAATCTTACAAAGAGTCACTACCTTTTTACAGAAATGTTACAAGTATTAAAAATATATGACAAAAATATTAGCCTATTGCCAAACACAACAAAAAAGTATAGTACTAAAATAAACTCTCTTAGGAAGAAATACCCATTAATCATGCACAAAGAACAAAACAATATAACTAAACCTCTTATCTACATATTAGACGACGAACCAGATATATGCAAATTGATAGATTCTTTTTTAACCAAACAAGGATTTAGAATCAAATATTTTTACAAAGCAGACACATTTTGGGAAAACATAGAATACCGACTACCAGACTTATTAATTCTGGATATCATGTTACCAGACGCAGACGGATTTAAGATATGTCGCAGGTTACGCGCCAACAAAGAAACATCCATGATCCCTATTATTATGTTGACCGCTAAAGGAGAAGAGGTTGACCGAATACTGGGCTTAGAAATAGGGGCTGACGATTATATTATTAAACCGTTTTCTTTAAGAGAATTACTGGCAAGGATAAAAGCAGTGCTTAGGAGAACCAGAGAATATGACAAAGAGAACGAACTAATTACTTTGAACAACAACTTACTAACTATAAACCCAAACAAATATGAAGTTTTGGTAGAAAACAAAAAAATTACATTAACGCCAACAGAATTCAAAATATTATATATCTTGGCCAAGAACAAAGGATGGGTGTTTACGAGACAACAACTTCTAGACCGTATTTGGGGACAAGAAAAAATTGTAATAGACCGAACAATAGACGTACATATCAGGAACTTGAGAAAAAAATTAGGCAAGGCAAATAAACTAATAAAAAACGTAAGAGGAATAGGCTATAAAATCGACATAGAATAATCCCGATCTCACGAAATTTCTTCGGTCTCTGCCCACCTCCATCAAAGGAAGTATACCCTTCCCATCTCGCAAAATATGAAAAGACAGGCGGGGTCTCCCCCACCTGTACAGCTAGCTATCTATTTCTCGTAACAACCTCTTTGGAGGGCTTGATACATAACCTTAAAGATAAAGGTATTGTCTTTTATATCTCCGTCGTATTTAGCCTTAAGAGCCCCCGCACACACACCCTGAGCATAAATAGGCACTAAACTATTGGTGTGATGATGCCAACCTTCACAATTTACCCCCCAACACTGACCTTCAATAACCTGATCACCAGAGGAATCTCCTACAGGTTGAAGGTGACCACATTCATGATCGGCAGTGACGATCACGAGAGTATTGTCCCAATTGCTTCCGTTGGAGGGATCGTTAACCCAATCAATTACAGCCTTAACCGCTTTATCAAAATCAATCATTTCTTCTAACATACGGGTCATATTATTGGCGTGACTGGCCCAGTCAATGGCCCCGCCTTCAATCATGAGAAAGAACCCTTCTTTGTCTTGCTGAAGCACATCTAAAGCGGCCTTGGCCATAGTCTCTAAAGAAGGAACCGTAGGAATAAAGGCCTGCCCTCCAACCTTCCAATCATCAGAAGGATCTCCATCATCTATATTTCTATTAAATTGTAAGGTCTCAGCTACAGGAGCCAACCCAAAAACCCTCTTGGGCATAGGACCTCCGTGGAAAAAGCCGTCCCCATCGGCCAAATCCTCAAAATCGGCCTTAGTGTCCACAAAGACCCTTCCCCTAAAACCAGCTACTACCTTGTTAAAAAGGGCCTGGCCGTCCATATCTTCCATGTAAGGCCCCTTATTCCGAGACCAGTAATAAAAATCTGGCTCTGCTCTACGTTGACCATTGTCGTCAAAATAAGGGTGCCCTGCTCCCATAATCACGTCTAGGTTAGAATAGACCATTTGCCGGGCTATTTCGCCATAATTTTTGCGGTATTGAGTCTTGGCCAAAAAACCTGCTGGAGTAGCATGATCCCAGGGCACAGAGGTTACCACACCTGTAGCCATACCTTTGGCCTCGGCATAATCCACAATGGTAGGATAGTATTTGACAGTATAAGGTTCATCGGCCGCATAACCTTCCGGCTCGGCTACCACATTTAAAGCATATTTTACGGTCTTGTGTCCATCGGCAAGGGCACTGGCCGCAGCAGCCGAATCAGTAGCCCCCTCATCTACATAAGCCGGTACAGGCTGAATTTGCCAAGGAGTATACCCCCCTTGGGTAGGATCATAACTGCCTACCTCGCTGGGATCATCCCAATATTCATGCAAAAGACCACCTTCTCCAGTAGCATTACGCATAAAAGTAGTCATATAGCCAAAATCAGCCAGTTTTTCCATATTAGTCTTTTGCACACGTAAATATTTACGCAGTGCATCAACATGCCAATATCCCATACCATCGCCAATCAAAAGGATCACATATTTGGCTTTATGATGATGAAATTTAAATCGGTTTTGATTAAAAGCACCGGCTAAAGAAACATAACCAAACAAAAAGAAACAAATCGATAAAGCAACTAACTTAATTCTCCGATTCATAAACACCTCCTCCTAAATTTAGTTATTAATGGTTAAATAATTCCGAGACTTAAAGCCCAAAAAACCAAACAAAAAAAGACTCAAACCCACGAGTAAGACAGAAGATGGTTCAGGAACAGGGGCATTTACAGGTGCAGAGAAAGTGATCACGTAATTTGCATCTTGGGTAAAAGCACTCCCATCCCAATAGGCCAATGGATCTTGATTCTGAGGGCCAAACTGCTGATCATAGGGCTGATTAGGAAAAATTAAGCCCGAAATGCTATAGGGATCCCAGTCAAAACTTGATATACCGAGGAAATAGATACCAGAATCAAGATTCGGATCATAAATACGCGCGTTCAAGGAAGAAACCTCGTCATCGTTGGCCCAAACGCCCACGCCATTTTCATCGAAGAGGAATAGCTGGGGATCATCACTGTAAGCCTTAATTTCCAAAGCACCGCCACTCCAAGAAAAGACATATAGATCAGCGCCAGCAAATTCTGCCGTACCATGAATTTCCGTGGTCCCATTCACTAGAGACACTGCTGTATCTAAAGAATCGCCTGCATCGGAAGACTCATAGAAAGGAAGGCCATATACATTATTCAACCCCACCAAAAAAAACAAAAACCAAAAAAGACAAATTTTCCTAAACATTTCCCCCCTCCTGAAAAGGTTTTGACCCGATTTAAAGGGGCTTAAGTTAAAAAGGCTTAAAGTTTGTATGGCTAATGTGTGACAAACGGGCCTCGTGATTGGAAAGAATTGTTGACATAAGGGCCTATTCGCTGTTTCTTTAACTTTAGTCTTTTATCCCTTGGAAGCGGGGGTTTTATATGTGCCAAGCACGGGTATTTTTGGTTGGCCCAAACGGCCAAGAAGAAGAAATAATGCAAGATGTCATATCCTTAGAGGTCACCCGTGAGGGTATATACTTAAAGAACTTTTTTGATGAACCCCGTACCATTAGAGGGACTATTACTAAAATAGATTTTCTTAAACACAAGGTCTTTATCCAAGCACAGGAGGAGTCATGAGTGAGTTTAAAGAAAAATTAGCTAAAATTTTACCTCATTGGGAAGAACACGTGGCCGAACACGCTCAAGAGTTCCTTACCTGGGCTGACCGTCTAGAAGAAGAAGGGCAAAAGACCCTGGCGGAAAAGCTACGCAAGGCCGCGTTAGCCATGGGTAATGCCCGGCTTACCCTTGCTGAAACCCGGGTGTATTTAGAATCGGGCAGTATAGCCGAAGACCTCGCCCTTTGTGCCGTATGTGCTTGGCGTGAAACCTGTAAAAAGCGTTTTACACGCGACAGCGGTAGCCCTTTTCGCTGTCCGGACTTCACTCGTGACGTCACCTTAAAGGACTAATATATGATCGCCAAGGTCATTGAAGAGTTACTGAACAAATTGATTGAAGAAGCCCAAGAAGAAGGCCTTCTTTCTAAGGACGCAAAACCTCGCTTCCAGGTGGAACCACCTAAGGTAGCGCATCATGGCGATTATGCTACCAACTTGGCCCTGGCCTCGGCCAAACTCTCTACACGCAACCCACGCGAACTGGCCCAGTGGTTTACCCAACGACTTTTGGTCTTTAAAGATTTGTTTTCCAAGGTAGAAGTTGCTGGCCCGGGCTTTATAAACTTTTTTATTTCTCCCTCTTATTGGCAAAGCCTCCCCGCCTCCATTATGGAAATGGGTGATGCCTATGGGCGAAGTGATGTAGGAGAAGGGCGACGCGTACAAATAGAATTTGTCTCGGCCAATCCCACAGGCCCCCTCCATATAGGCCACGGGAGAGGAGCGGCCGTAGGAGACACCTTGGCTCGTATACTCCTCTTTGCCGGCTTTGAGGTAGAAAAGGAGTATTATATCAATGACGTAGGCCGACAAATGCAAATTTTAGGGAGATCGGTTTATTTACGCGCTCTGGAACTTCAGGGCCAACCGGTAGATTTCCCCGATGATCACTATAAAGGTGACTATATCCGCCAACTGGCCGCTGAATTATTAAAAAAAGATCCCACCTTTGTCCAGCGCCCAGAAAACGAAGCGGTTTCTATAGCCAGAGATTTTGCCAAAGAAGCTATTCTGGCCCAAATACGCAAAGACCTCGAAGATTTTGGGGTATCTTATGATTCATGGTTTTCTGAAAAGACCCTCTATGAACATAGCGAGGTGGAAAAGGCCCTCTCCTTTTTAAAGGATAAAGGGCTAATTTACGAGAAAGACGGGGCCTTATGGTTTCGGGCCTCTGAATTTGGTGACGAAAAAGATAGAGTAGTAATTAGGGCTAGTGGTGAACCCACCTATTTTGCCTCTGATATTGCTTATCACTACAATAAATTTTTTACCCGTAATTTCGAAAAAGTTATTGACGTGTGGGGTGCTGACCATCATGGTTATATTCCTCGTCTTAAGGCAGCGGTGAAGGCCTTGGGGCTAGACCCAAACAATTTGAAAGTAATTCTCATTCAAATGGTCAATTTACTTCAAGGCGGGGAGATAAAAAGTATGTCTACGCGGGCCGGAGAGTTTGTCACCCTCCGCGAACTCCTTGACGAAGTAGGCCGCGATGCTACCCGGTTTATATTTCTCACCCGTCGCGCAGACAGCCCGCTAGATTTCGATGTAGATTTGGCCAAACAACAATCGCAGGAAAATCCTGTCTATTATGTACAATACGCCCATGCCCGTTTGTGTAGCATTTTTCGCAAGGCCAAAGAAGCGCGCATTTTCCTCCCGCCTATCGATAAAATCGACACTTCTTTTTTAAATACCCCGGAGGACTATACCCTTTTAAAACTTTTAGATTACTTCCCAGACATAATTGAAGAAGTGGCCTTAAAACTTGAACCTCATCTTTTAACTTTTTATTTACTAGATTTAGCCACTGTATTTCACAACTATTATGCCAAGTATCGATTTTTGGACCAACACGAACCTACTACGTGGGCGCGGCTTTTGTTAGCCCACGCTACAAGAATCGTTTTGGCCCAGGGGCTTTGGCTCTTGGGAGTATCCGCACCGGAGAAGATGTAATGGCTAAACCAAACAAAAAGAAACAAAAAAGGTTTCAATTCGAACTAGGGATCCCCGGGCTTATCTTCGTGACCGGGCTACTAATATGCCTGTTTTTGTGGATGTTTATCCTGGGCTTTTGGCTAGGACAAAAAATAATGACTTCCAAGGTCCAACACACAGGTTCTCCTATTGCCCAAAAGATGTTACAACAGAAGAAGGAAACTCCCCCTCTGGTTACCGAAGAAGTACGTCCTCCAGCCCTAGAACCAGAAAAGGACCTCGCAGAAGCCAAAAAGCCTACTCCCCTTCCGGCTTCTAATCCTCCTCAGGAGCAGCCTCCCAAAGAGCTACCCCCCGCCAAAAACCTTTCGCTACAACAGAGCATGCAAGACAAAGGGCCTAAAATAAGCAAAAAAGAGGCTAAAATAATCCAAACCAGCCCGGCCAAGGTCAAAATAAAGACCAAATCTCCGGCTCAAAAGGTTTATTCCTTGCAGGTGGCTTCTTTTCGCAGCCCCCAAGAAGCCCAAAAATATGTCCGTTTTTTGAGTAGAAAGGGCTACGAGGCCTTTGTACGCAAGGTTAATCTCCCCCAAAAAGGACAGTGGTATCGCGTCTATATAGGTCGATTCTCAAACCTTAAACAGGCCAAAAATTTCGGACAACAACTCCAAAAAAAAGAAAAGATTAAGACTTATTACATCACACGGATAGAGGTAAAACCTTGATTCGTAAGGCACGCATCTCCGACGTACGCGACATCCATCGCCTCATTGCCCATTTTGCCAAGACGGGCCAAGTCATTCCCCGTCCTTTGAGCGAAATCTACGAACATGTACGTGAATTCTTTGTTTTTAAACCTGAAGACACAGATCTACTTGCTGGCACCTGTGCTCTTCATATCTGCTGGGAAGACCTAGCAGAGATTCGTTCTCTAGTAGTTAGCGAAGAGTATCAAGGTCAAGGAGTAGGAGTGGCTTTGGTAAAGGCCTGCCTGGAAGAAGCCTTAAAACTTGGGCTACCTAAAGTGTTCGTATTGACCAATGCCCCTGATTTTTTTCAACGTCTGGGCTTTGAGCTCATTGAAAAAACCGCCCTCCCCCAAAAAGTATGGGCAGACTGTGTCAAATGCCCTAAATTCCCCGATTGTGACGAGGTAGCTTTAATTAAGTACCTACATAATGATCATTGGGATTAGGGCAAAAATAGAAACGCAATTTCCAACCAAGATATATAGTTAAAGCCAAGTCTATTGCCAAAACTAGTCCTAAAACAGCGACTAAAAATGTTTTGTTTAGAAAGGCAAAGGTAAACAATATAGAAAAAGAAAGAAAAACAGCGAGGCCCAATGAGGACCTCTTAGGCGAAAGTAATTCTAGCGCTTGACGAATAAGTTCTACAATAAGGATAAGGGGAACAATCAACCAGAATTCATCTATTCTTGGCATTACAATCAATGCCGATACAGGGACTAAAAGACTCCCACAAAAGCGCATTAATCCTGTTGGTTTCCACAGAAAGGGCCAAGCACTCTGCAGATAAGAAAAAGCAGAATACCAAGTAAAGATAAGAGCTACGAGACCAAGGGCAAAGGATAAACTTTCCTTAAATAATATCCCTAACAAAGGAAATACTATAGATAGCGCCGCGACAATTATTTTTTGCCGTAAATTGAAACGTGTAAACCACGAACCTAAAGACAAGAAAACAGCTGCTAAACACAAAAACACTAGGTGCCAGGGAGGCACTACTTCGGTTAGCACAATAAGTATAGCAACTACCATTTGTACGGAAGTCTTCAGTTTAGCTAACCAGCTTACGGGCAAATTATTTGGAGTAATAGCCCTTAAACTAGTAATAAGAAATTCTCGCACCAATAATAATATTACCAACCACAAAGGAAGATAGTGTAAGTGGACCAGAAACAGGTATAACACCGTGATGAATATCTTATCAGCAATAGGATCTAAGAGGACACCCAGACGCGTTACCCCTTGTCGCCGCGCAAGATGGCCATCAAAGTAGTCCGTAATGCCCAACAGAGAGGTCAAACCAATTGCGGTAAGCTTGGCTGTAGGCCCCCCGTAGAGGAGGGCACAAGGCAATGGTAAAAGAAGAATACGCAGTAAAGTAAGGCGATTGGCCGTGATTTTCATTCAAGCGCCTTTAATTTTTCCCATTTTTCTTTACACTCACGACAACGCGCGGCCCAGGGCATAATTTCTAAACGCTTAATACGAAGCCATTTACCACAATCTATACAGCGTCCGTACTCGCCATTCTCTATGCGAATTAAGGCTTGCTCAATCTCTTCTAGTTCGCGAATTTTAGGCTCTAAGAGGGAAAGGATGGTATCTTCTTGTAAATCAGCCAAGGCTATATCCTGTTCGTCCTTTACTGTTTGTAAAAGATGTTGATATTCCTCGGCGGCCTCGCGTTTTAAAGTCTCAAGTACTTCTTGCCATAATTCTTTTTTTCTCTGAATTAGTTTGTCTCTAAAATATTCGATCTCGTCCGGAGACAAAGGCCTTCGTTCGCTTGACATAAAGCCTCCTATCGCTTCCAGTATACTCTCACCAACTTGTTCCCTTCAGACCACCTAAAGGAAAGATCTCCTTTATATGCCCGGTAGACCGCCCGCCCAAGACGCTGCGCCAAATTTTCGGTAGTAGTTTCAATCACTGTCGAACCATCTTCTTCATAAGTGGCAATGATCTGCTGGAGGGGATTTTTCTGTCGAGCCCGCTCGTATTCGTTGTTTATTACCCGCATAATCTCTTCTTTATGTTCGTTAAAAAAATCACCCGAAAGATACAAATAACCCATAGGATAGCGATCTACCGCTTTACGACATCCAGGACAAAGATATTTGGGCACCAAGTCACTATCTTTAAATTCTTGATAAAAATCTTCATCTAACAACCAGCGTTTATCTCTAAACACGGCGTGACACCGTGGACATATTGCTTCTCCCCCCGGAGCCTTCTTAGGAAGATAAGGATCATCTGTACTTTGGAATTCTTGCGTTTCTGTAATCCACTTACGACCCTTACGGCTCATAAGACCTCCCTTTAGTGAAATCTTTTTTTTTGAATCTACCCACCAAACGATTTAACAACTCGGCAATTGTTTCGGCATATAGCAAACCACCACGCTCAATAGTCTCCTCGCGATGATAACCTGGCATGATCAAAAGTTTTTTATTTCTTCCGGGACAAAAAATAAGTAATTTTTCGGCCTGGGGAAGAGATACTTCCTCGTCTAATTGGGCCTGAAAGATCAAAAGGGGTTTCGTCCACTTTTTTATATATTTTTCTATTTGGAAGGGATCTTCCTCAGAAGCCAACCCCCGGTAAGACAACCAAGCTCGACCGTCGATAATGGGACTATCCAGCACAAGGGCCCACACCTTTGAGGCCCTCTCTACCGCGATACGAAGGGCTATCCCCGCCCCCAAGGATCGACCCAACAAAGCTATAGGGCTGTAACGCCCCCTTTCTTCCAGATAACGCAAAAGAAAATCAAAGGCCGCCAGGGCATCATCGAATATATTTCCCCAAGTGGCCTCACCCTCACCAGCATTCTGACCTCTATAGGCTATAATGGAAAGAGAAACCCCTTCTTTATTTAGGTTTTGTCCTAAATCGTGGTAATGATCAGGACTGTCTTTTTCGGCCGGAAAAAAAAACAGATGCGGCCCTACGGTTTCGGTAAGGTATTGCCGTACCGTTAAAGTACCTCCGGCCAAAGGTACAACAATGTCCTCGGCTCCTTCAGGAGGCGAACAAAAAGGTTCTCTGGGCAAAAGGGCGCTCAAAGTGGTCGATTTTTCCATTCTTCTTCTAACCTCTCCAAGATGGAATCTTTTTTTTGTATCTCTTCTTCCCATCGCTTGCGACGCTCGTACAAAGCCACCTCAGCAGCAATGAGACGCTCCTTAAAACTAGGATGAGAGAGATAACCCACCGCTACCTCTAAAAAACGCCTCTTTAACTGGTCAAATATATTCTCCCTCTCGCGTTCATCTATAAAAGTACGTTCCTTTCGGTGACGATAATACACCCACCCTTCTTCTTCCTCCAAAAACGATTGGTATAGCTCTTCGTGAGAAAAGGCCTCTGGTGGTGCTTCAACTTTTATCTGAGCCAGCATACCTACTAGCCATCTATCACCAGCTAACCGACGCGAATAGTCCCATATTTCAAGGATTAGACCATTTTCTAACGTCACTGATTCTACTAATTGCCCAGGCCAACGTGGTTGTTTGCCCTTGGTAGGAGGAACCCAATCTGCCACTATATTTACCCCTTTCTTAAAAGATTTAAGCCTTCAATTAAACTAGATAATTAAATTGAGACCTTTGCAAAACATCTTTTCTTAAGACCCCTTGCGGTTGTGCTTGCAACACTGATCTCGACAATTTAAAAAAGGTCTCAATTTATTAACGGCTCCTTATTTTCATATCCAGGTATGCCCCTGTTCTTATACCCCACAGGGGCATACCCAGGGATAGCCTAAATAGAAAAAACTCTAATGTTTGAACACCCTCTGCCCGGTAAAGACCATGGCCACGGGCGGATCGGCCTCGTTACAAGCCTCTATGGACTCCCAATCTCTTATAGAACCTCCAGGATGGATAATAGCCGTAATACCCTCTTTAATAGCCACGTCTACGGCATCTCTAAAAGGGAAAAAGGCATCCGAGACCATAACCGAACCTGGAAGGCCCGCACGAGCCGCTTTGGTCTCTTCGTCTATTTCTATTTTCTGGGCCTCGGGCCGCAACCCCTTTCGCACTTCAAGTTCTAATTGTTTATAAGGAATACCATAACGATCGAAACATAAAAGATCTGCATATTTGACGTAGGCCTTAAAAATGGCTATTTCCGTTACCCCCACACGGTCCTGCTCTCCTGTTCCAATAGCCACCGTACATAGATCTTTAACAAACAGGACAGAATTAGACGTTACCCCTATTTCTACAGCCCACCCAAAAATCATATCTTCGATTTCCCGCTGATCAGGTTGTCTCTTACAACTTATCTCTGTTCCGTCGGGTTTTTGAGCCTTAGCGGGCTTTAAATCTTCTGGTCCCCTAACCTTATTTACCTGAGACTGCTGGACGATAATACCGCCGTCCATCAAGCTCTTAAATTCTACAACCCTCTGCCCCCAATAACTTTCCAAGTTGTCAAGGCGTTTGATACGAATAATACGCAAATTCTTACGTTTTTTTAGGATATCTAGGGTTCCCTCTTCGTATTCTGGCGCTGCCACGACCTCGAAATATTGAGCAGCAATAGCCTCGGCACAGGCCTTATCAACAGGTCTATTTAAGGCCACTGCCCCCCCAAAGGCCGCTATACGATCGGCCCTAAAGGCACGAGTGAAGGCCTGCTCGATGCTTTCTCCATGAGCCACACCGCAAGGGTTATTATGTTTCACAATGACACAAGCAGGCTTGCGAGCCAAATAACGTAAAATATTCAAGGAGTTGTCCACATCGGTTAAGTTTGTCTTGCTGGGATGTTTGCCAAACTGAAGCATATCCTCTTCGGTAAGGGAAGAGACCAACCCTAATCCCGGCTTTATAAATTCGCAATCTCCCAAAACCAAGTTGCCGTTTATTAGTTCGTAAAGGGCTGCTTCTTGATCGGGGTTTTCCCCGTATCTTAGACCACGCTCTTCTATTACCCCTGGCTCCACTTCTATTTTCCAGGTACGCTTCCGATAAACTAAGGTCTGGTCTCCAAAAGAAATACGTATTTCAGGAGGAAAATGATCTCCTATAACCGTACGATACATCTTTTTAATATCTTCCACGGCCACCCTCCTCAACTTTTTTTAAAAACGCCTACCGTATTCTACCCTATTTCTCAAATATTTTGTGTTTAAATTTCTAGAATTTAAAATTATTCTTGTGGGTGTTAGGTCCCTAAAAAGCTGTTATCTTCATTTTTGCTCAAAACTTAAGGGAGGCCAAGATGTCTTTGGATAAGGCGTGGGAGGCCCTACTATCGTGGTCAAAGGCTAAATCTATAGAAGGAATAGAACTCTACGGTACCATCCATCATGGTCTAAGAATCCAAAAAAAAGATCGTAAATTAGACACCTTTGAGCCTTTCAAAGAAGAAAACATAGCTGTACGCCTGTTAAAAGAAAAAAGCTTCGGCTTTTCTTATACTACCGGGACAGATCCGGACGAAATCATAAACACTGCCCAAAGAGCCCTGGAAAACGCCTTGATCTTAGAGCCCGACCCTTATTATGGTTTCCCCCGGCCTCAAAACTACCCTGATCTCCGTTTACCTTCAGGAGAGCCCCCATCTAGCGAAAAGGCCCTAAAAATACTCGAAGAGGTCGAACAAACAGCCCTGACCCAGGATAAACGTATTAAACGCATTCAAGAAGTCAGTCTCACCCAGGGCCAAACCACCTACTTCATGGCTAACAGCCAAGGTATTAGGGTACAGGTAGATGTTCCCAAAGTTTCCCTATTTGTAGTGGTTATAGCCGAAGATCAAAAAGAAGCCCAAATGGGCTGGGAATGGCAAACAGCCTATTCTCTGGACTCTCTCTCCCCCTCTCAAGTAGGAGCAGAAGCGGCACAGCGGGCCCTAGCACGTCTAGGAGCCCAAGTACTACCCTCCACCAAATTACCATTATTGCTCCCTCCCCACGTAGGGGTAGACTTTTTAGATCTCCTTTCCCATGCTTTGTGCGGCGATCAGGTACTAAAAGGTAAGTCTTTTTTAGCAGAAAAAAGGGGACAGAAGGTTTTTTCGTCCCTTATCAATATATTGGACGATGGCTTATTACCCTTTGGCGGCGAAACAAGGCCCTTTGACGATGAAGGCCTCCCCCAACAAACTACTATACTTATAAAAGAAGGAGTACTAGAAGGATTTTTATTCGACTACTATTGGGGAAAAAGGGCTGGTGAAAACTCCACCGGTAACGCCCGAAGAGGAGGCTTTAAAAGCCCACCCACGGTAGAAGTAACCAACTTTTTCTTAAAGCCCGGAAACGCCTCCCTAAAAGACCTACGTCAAGCAAGCCCCAAGGTCTTTGAAATATTAGAAGTGCTAGGTATGCATACGGCAGACCCTGTCTCGGGAGATTTTTCTGTGGGTGTGGCCGGAGTTTTACACCACCATGGTTCGACGCAGCCTATATCCGGAGTGGCCTTGGCGGGCAACGTATTTGAGGTGTTCCAAAAAGTAGAGGCCGTGGGGAATGACCTCCGTTTTTACGGAAGCATAGGAGCCCCCTCTCTTTTTATCGGCGATATGGATATTAGCGGCTCCTAGAACTTTGCGTAAAGGGGTCATATCCCAGGGCTACTATATCTGCCCGACGGCACTTTTCTGCCAACGGCCATTGAAGATTTAAAAAGGCCTCCACCAAAGAAAGGTCACCTATTTTTTTCTGGAGCCGCTCTTGCTGTATATGTAGGGGCACATAAACCACCACTACCAAATCAAAGAGGGACTCCCACCCTACTTCGTAAAGCAGAGGAATTTCCGCCGCCACCACAGGAGCTTTTTTATTCTGGTTAAAAAAAAGGGCTAACTGCCTTTTTACTTCTGGATGAAAAAGAGACTCTAAAAATTCTCGTGTCTGGGCATCTTGTACAATAAGACGTAAAAGTTTTTTTCTATCAAGGTCCCCGTTCCTAAGCCAAATTTCTTCTCCAAAATAATTGCTTATACGTCTCCTTATTTCTACGTGCGTATTAGTAAGATTATGCACTACTTCGTCGGCGGAAAAAACAGGGATCCCTCTGCGGGATAGCCGTGCTAACAATGTACTCTTACCTGTAGAAGGGCCCCCAGTAATTGCTATTTTGTAAGACATACTCCTCCGGCGTAAAACTTCTTTTATTACCAGAAGCACAAAACAGCTAACATCTGAAGTTTGTCATGGCAAGCGTTACCCTTTTTGGTCATGGCGAGCAAACGCATTTTTATGATAACCCAAAAAGGTAAAAATTAAAAAAGAAGATTAAAACCTACAGACTTTTGGGCTTTAGAGTATAATTGATTTGAGACCTTTGCAAAATTGTCGAGATCAGTGTTACAAGCACAAACGCAAGGGATCCGTTCCATTAAAATAGGAACGGGACTTAGAAAAGGTGTTTTGCAAAGGTCTCAAAATAAAAATTGGAAGGAGATACATTGTCCCGCACAGCCGCCCTTCAAGCACGAATTAAAGAAACCATCTTTACCCTGGCCTCCATTCCCAGCCCTAGCGGACAAGAAGAGGCCATATTGGAATATCTTATCAACCGCCTGCAAGATCAGGGTTTTGGGCTTAAAACACAAGAAGTACCCAATCGATTTTATAACATCATTGTAAACGAAGGACGCAATAATCCCCTTCTTCTTACCGCCCATGTAGACACTGTGCCCCCTTGGCTGGGGATTTTCCCCCCCCGTATACACGAAGATACGTTAGAAGGCCTCGGTGTATGTGACAATAAAGCGGGTGTAGCCCTTATGCTCTTACTCCTTGAAGAACGCAAACGCGAGGGAAAACCCATACCCGCTACTTTTGCCTTTGTGGTAGACGAAGAACGCGAAGGGGCAGGCTCTGCTACTCTAGCGCAAGGCTCCCTGCCTCCCTATGCTATTGTCTTAGAGCCTACTAGTCTGGAGATCGCTATCGCGGAAGGGGGTTCGGTAGAGTTTGAAATACACGTTAAAGGTCGTTCTGTACACGGTAGTTGTCTTTCCGCGGGGATAAACGCCATTGAAAGGGCTATTGAATTGGTTACAGAAATCAAAAAACTCCCCTTTCTATACAGCGAACACCCCCTCTTAGGTCCTGGGGGATTTAACGTAGAAAAATTCTCCGGGGGAGATGGAGAACTAAGGGTACCAGACCTTTGTACCCTTGAAATAGATTTTCACGTATTACCAAATCAGGACATTAACCAGATTATTCAAGAGATCAAAAACGTTTTAGAAAGAGATCCTTTAGTAAATTACGTGGTTAAGGATATCTCGGAGCCGTTTGCCCTTTCTGAAGATACCCCTATTGTAAGCAATCTAGTCAGGGCCTTTCGTCAGGCCTTAAATAGAGAACCAAGGCTATCGGGGATGCGCAGTTGGACCGACGCCGCTCATTTATATGCTGCAGGGGTTAAACCCGTAGTCTTTGGCCCGGGAGAGTTGGCCAAGTGTCATACTCCTGGAGAATGGATTTCTGTCAAAGAAGTGGTAGAGGCCTTTTGGGTATTGGATACCCTTCTAGATGACTTATCCTGAAGGTCCAAATCTGTCTCCATACGAATCCAGGCCCCTTGCCTTGCGGTCTCTTTAAAACCTATATGGCGGTAAAATTGCTTGGCCCTTTCGTTCTTCTCTCCCACCCAAAGGGCTACCTTGGTATAGCCCTTCTCCTTTAAAAAGGAAAAGGCCTTTTGCATCAGCTGATACGCAATATTTTTCCCCTGGAAAAGGGGAGTTACCACCAACTCGTGGATTTCAGGGACCGTTTCCCTCTGAAAACGACAATCTGGTTGCAAGGCCAAAAAACCAACAGGAACATCATCGCAAAAAGCAACCCAAAAGCCACCCTGAGAGTGCTTTAATAACCAACGCAAATAACGTTTGACCCGTTTGGGATCACGATAAGCATAAAGATAATCTTCACCATAGGCCTCTAAATAAAGTTTCTTTAACTCCTCAAAAAGGCCTTCAAGAGAAGATAATTGTTTTATTTCTATAGGTTTAGAAATGTCCATGCGGGGAAGCAAACTAAATTAAAAGATCTGCGTGCTTTGACGACACGGAAAAATCCGCCCATTCCTTAGTAAGGTTGTACAGATAACCAAAATAAGCCCTCTCTTCTTCGGAAAGAGTAACCCAAAAATTGGTTTTTTCCAGAAAGAAAAAGACAAAATCTTCCTTTTTTAAACGAGCAGTAGAAATCACCTTCAGGTCGAGAGGCAAAGGATCCTCCAGGAGAAACTTATATAGATTTTGGTCTTCAGAAACCCTTTTAAAGGCTTGTGCATAGACTCGAGGTACCTCTTCCAAATTCAGATGGATCAAGACAGTATATCCCCCCTGGGAGCAAGAGGCACAGGCCCTTAGCGGCCCCAACCTTCTAAACAAAAAGACCTTCTCGAAAAAAGCTGCTTCTTTAGGAACGACACATAAAATTAAATCTGTAGCTCCCTGTATCACGGCATAGCGATAAAGTACTCTAAACAAGTGAAAAAACTCTACGGAGGCCCGTGCTTTATTAGAAACCAAAGAGACCATATGTATGAATTCTACCAGATAACGTCCTTTACCTCGCAATTTATCAATATAATCTTTATAAAGCTGATCCGCAGGCAAACCCATCTCCACCGAATCAAACACCACGGTACCTGTAGTAAAAAAAGAATCAGGTACCAGAGAAGAGAGGAGGACTCTGGTCTCGGGTAAGGCATGGTGGGGAGAAAAACACAAATTTGACGGAGATACTTCTTTGATCTTCGTCCCCTTGCTACAGCGACAAATTAAAGAAAAGGCCTGTTCGAAATCTTCACGCGCCTGCGCTGGTTTCAGATATACCTTCTGGTAAAGATTACACGGCCAAAGCCAGGGCACCTTAGGCCTCCGCGGTCTTTTTTATCTCGGATAAATTCGTAAAGTAATTAACATCTTTGAACGAAAAATTCAAAAAATTTATGTTGGTCTGTCTTATATACGAAAACATTTTTTCTTCAGGTAACCCTTTGGTTTTAAAGAAATGATAAAGGTTGTATTCCGCAGGAAAATTTTTATAGGCACGCCAGTAGCGCGCAGGGGCCTCGGTAAGAGAAAGATATTCTAAGGTAAAAGAAGTCTGAAACTGTAAGTGTGCACGCCTTTCCCCTACCCTTTCAAAGAGCAAAATACGTTCGTAAAAATCTGCGTGTTTAGGATGAATAGCAATAACCAGCCCCTCTGCCCCACAAAATAAGGCGTAACGATAAAGAATGCGAAATAGGTGAAATAAGGTATTGCGTGCCTTCATATCTTTCCGCGAGGCCAGAGAAAAAATCTCTGCCAACTTCTGCTTGCCCCGCAGATCATCTAAGACATCTTTATACAGGACATCTGAGGGTAAACCTGTAATACCATCAAAAACAATACCCGCCACACTCTCTGGACCTTCTTCACCTATGTAGGTGCCAAAAAAGCGTGTCTCCGGCAAAAAATGATAGGGGGTAGTCCAAAAAGAAGCTGTCTTATCCAGCAAACCAACTTCTACGTAACGCTCGTATACCAAACGCCAATATTCAAAGAGAGAAGGTGGCGTTAAAGCCGCCTTTACGCGAATCTCACCCATTAATACCTCGTGGGTACGGGTAAGTTTCAAGCGGCGCAAACGCCACCAATCTTCTTCAGAAAGTCCTTTTCTATAATCTTTTTTCCGAAACATAATAATTTATGCCTCTCTTTCCCATCAAGTCACCCTCTCAGACAACTACTTTATTATTTCTATTCGGCAATCTCTTTAAAAACAATCAATATGGCTCTATTTACACAGTCTTTAGATCTTCTAATACCTTTTGAATCGTTTCTTGAGGGGGATCTTCATAAAAGACGAACTTACCTATTTCTTTAAGCAACACAAGGGTCAGCTTACCCTGCCATACTTTTTTATCTTTGCTAAGATAAGTCATAATATCCGCAACTGAAACGGAACGGGGAATCCTCACCGGGAGCCCTAAGTTCTTTAGTAAAGATTCAATGCGGTGAGCTAGGCCCAAAGAGCCTATACCTAGTATTTCCGAAATTCTTGCTGCAGCCACCATACCAATAGAGACACAAAAACCGTGCAGCAACTTATATTTGGCAGCAGCTTCTAGGGCATGGCCTATTGTGTGTCCAAAATTTAATACCCGACGCAGCCCTCCTTCCTTTTCATCTTGAGAGACAATTTCTGCTTTAATACGACAACTCTCGTATATGAGGTGTTCCAAGTCATCGGCATTGTAGGCCAAAATGGCTTCAGCCTGTTCTTCTAGAAAAGAAAATAAATAAGAGTTCCAGATACAACCATATTTTACCACCTCAGCCAGTCCGTTTTTCAGGTGCTCCAAAGGCAAAGTAGTCAATACACCGTAGTCAATGTAAACCCGACGGGGCTGATAAAATGTACCCAAAAGATTTTTGCCTTCGGGCAAATCAACACCGGTCTTCCCTCCTACCGAACTATCTACTTGTGCTAAGAGACTGGTAGGTACTTGCACATAAGGAATACCGCGCAAATAAATAGAAGCCAAAAAACCGGCTAAATCTCCGGTTACACCCCCTCCCAAGGCCACCACCGCACATTTGCGATCAAAACCACTTTGGAGCATCTGACGGGCAAGAAAAACTACCGTATCTATATTTTTGGATTCTTCGCCTGCCGGAAAGGTAAATAAGTGTGCAGACAGACCCGCCTCTTCCAAGAGCCTTACCAAGTCTTCCCCCAGGAGATGGGCCACATTACTGTCAGAAATAACGGCAAACCGACGGGCCAAATCCAGGACTTTGATGTTTTCAGGAATATCAGTGAGTAATCCTCCAGCGATTAGTATATCGTAAGGGCTGCCGGTCTTTACCCGAATACGCCGCATTAGTTCCCTCCTCTACTTGTAGCTTCCCGCAAAGTGCGCACAAAGGAAGAGACTTCCTTAACCAACTTCTGGGGCTGTTCCTGATAACGGCCTATGATCTTTACAATAGCACTGCCCACTACTATGGCGTGGGCGTAGGGGGCCAAAGCGCGCACTTGCTCTGGTCTGCCTATGCCAAAACCTACAGCCACAGGTACAGGGGAAAGTTCGCGGGCCAGATCAAGCTTTAAGGCCAAATCTTGGGGGAGTTCTTTACGATCGCCAGTAATACCCGTAACAGAAACATAATATAAAAAGCCCGAGCTGGCTTTGGCTATCCTGGCAAGTCTTTCTGGGGGCGTAGTAGGAGCAGCTAACAAAATAGACGCCCGCCTTTCTTTGCGGGCCAGATGCAGCCAATCGCCAGCCTCTTCCAAGGGGAGATCCGGAATAATCAATCCATCAAGCCCAACCTCTCGGGCTTCTTTGGCCAACCGCTCTAGACCAAAGCGCCAAAAGGGATTCAAATACCCCATAATGACTACCGGAGTATCAAAGCCTTGTTTACGCATGCGTGCTATTAAATGTAAAAAATCAGACAGCGTAGGCTTATTCTTAAGGGCCCTTTGGGCTGCTTCTTGAATAGTAGGCCCGTCAGCAAGGGGGTCAGAAAAGGGAAAGCCCAATTCTATTACGTCTCCTCCGGCCTCAGCCAAAGCCCACAGGAGATCTTCGGTAACGGTAAGATCAGGATCTGCCCCTTCAATAAAAGGAATCAGCGCGGCCCGTCCTTGTGTATTCGCCTTTAAAATGGCCTCTTCTACGGCCCTTGCACCCCTAGACACCTTTGGCCTCCTTTAAATATTGCCTAACAGCCTCCACGTCTTTGTCTCCCCGGCCCGAGAGATTAACCACCACTATACATCCTGAAGGTAAATCTCGCGCTATTTGGCAAAGATAAGCCACGGCGTGGGCACTTTCTAGGGCGGGGATAATGCCTTCTGTCTCGGAAAGGATTCGAAAACCTTCCAGGGCTGCTTTATCGTCCACGGCTACGTAATCTACACGACCAGTCTCTTTAAAAAAGGCATGCTCTGGCCCTACCCCGGGATAATCCAGACCAGGAGCCACAGAGTGAGCCCCTTTTATCTGCCCTACCTTATCTTGCAACAGATAGGTCATCATCCCGTGGAGGATACCTGGTTCGCCAACGGTTAGGGTAGCAGAATGGTGATCGGTATCCAGCCCCTCTCCTGCGGCCTCTACGCCAATCATTTTTACGGATTGATCATTAACAAAGGGGTAAAAAAGCCCCATGGCATTAGAGCCTCCCCCCACGCAGGCTATAAGTACATCTGGTAAGCGTCCCTCCAAGGCCCTGATCTGCCTTTTGGTCTCTCGGCCTATGACACTTTGAAAATCCCTCACTATCATGGGATAAGGATGAGGGCCGACTACAGAGCCTATTACATAGTGGGTAGTCTCTACATTGGTCACCCAGTCTCGAATGGCCTCGTTTATGGCGTCTTTTAAGGTCTGTGTCCCTGAATAAACGGGCAACACCTTAGCCCCTAACAATTCCATACGAAACACATTCATGGCCTGGCGCACAGTATCTTTGGCCCCCATATACACCACACACTCAAGCCCCATCAGGGCCGCGGCCGTGGCGGTGGCCACCCCATGTTGGCCGGCCCCTGTCTCGGCAATTATCCTGCGCTTGCCCATCTTCTTGGCCAAAAGTACCTGTCCTATAGTGTTATTTATCTTATGGGCCCCTGTATGGGTAAGATCTTCTCGCTTGAGATAGATCTTTAAATGTCCTCCTAACGTTTCCGCCAGACGATAAGCTGGATAGAGGGGAGTAGGACGCCCTACGTAGTGGCGAAGATAAAACTTTAAGGCGTTTTGGAAGTCGCTGTCTCGCTTATATCTTTTGTAGGCTTTTTCTAATTCATCTAGGGCGGGCATCAATGTCTCAGGGACATAACGTCCCCCAAAAGGCCCAAAATGACCACGACGGTTCGGAAGCGGCATAAAATCCTCCTTAATAAAGGCCCTACTTTAGCGAGTAGGGATATCTAACTCAACTTAATCGCTTATCAGTGCCAAAAGTTTTTTGACAAAATTAGGTACCACCCGGGTTGCCGGGCCATAGTAATGTTCGTGAAATAGCTCCGCCACAGCCGAAGGCTCCAAATTTAGCTCAATACACCAAGCCCCGGCCTCGCGGGCCAAAAGCACAAAACCCGCCGCCGGGTATACTGTACCAGAAGTCCCTATACTAACAAATAAATCGCACGACTTTAGGGCAGCATATATTTCTTCGAGGAAGAGTGGACTCTCTCCGAACCATACAATATGAGGCCGGAGATACCCCTTTTGGGAGCACCCAGGGCAGGCCGTAGAGGAAAAAACCGGCCCGTTATGGTTAAATATTTTATTACACGCCTCACAGCGCACCTTGAGCAGCTCCCCATGCATGTGAAGCAAATTTTTACTCCCGGCCCTTTCGTGTAAGTCGTCTACATTTTGCGTCACCAGAAGGACTTCTCCCGGAAACTCCCTTTCTAATTGAGCCAAGGCATAATGTGCGGCATTTGGCCTATATTTGGCCAACTCCAGCCGGCGTTGATTATAGAAGGCATGAACTACATCAGGCTGCCGCGCAAAGGCCTCTGGGGTAGCCACGTCCTCTAGACGATATTTTTGCCAAAGCCCCTTGGGCCCTCTAAAGGTCTGGATACCAGATTCAGCCGAAATTCCGGCCCCCGTTAAAATAACAATTTTCTTAAACTTCATCCTTCACTTCTACGCTACTAGAGGACACCTGATGTAATTCTTTATCCACAAGCATTAGGGTAAGGGTGCCTACTTCTTGCAGATAGACCTCTAAACGCTCTAACCGAGCGGTAAAAAAATTATAGGCCATCGCCGCAGGGATAGCCGCAAAAAGTCCCAAAGCGGTAGCAATAAGGGCTTCGGCAATCCCTGGAGCCACAGTGGCCAAACTGGCACTGCCCTTGAGGCCGATATCATGAAAGGCAGACATAATACCCCAAACGGTACCAAAAAGACCTATAAAAGGGGAGCTATTTCCTGCTACCGCCAGATAAGTAAGACCTTGCCTCAGTAGCAATAGTTCTCGTTCTATATAAAGGGGCACCAAATTGGAAAGCCTGCGCAAAAAGGCCTCTGACACAGGAGCCGAAGGAGTTACCTTTTCTGCCCGAAACCGGACCCATTCGTTCAGTAACGCACGTACTACGCGCCATCCAGTAGTCTTGCGAAAAGACTTTAATTTACTGACCAGGGAAATACAGTCTCCTGCCTCTTCAATGGTATCTACCAAGTCTTGAAGCGTTTGTTCGTTACGGCTAAATTCTCGCCATTTAAAAAAAATTATGGTCCAGGCCCCTAAAGAGATCAAAAACAAGATGACCATAGTGAGTTTGGCTACCGGACCAGCTTGTAAAATAAGGATCCAAATATTCATTAGGTCGCTCCCCAAAAGAAATCGTCTCTGTAGGAAGGAAAGATTCCTCGCCTCCAGGCTTCTTTTAACAAGACATGCACGGCTTCTAAGCCTTTAGGGCCCAAGTTGAGGCTAAATTCGTTTACGTAAGTGGCAATATGTTTGGAGATCACTTGATCTTCCAGCTCCTGCGCCTGATCCCTTATAAAGGGCCAAATTTTTTCTCTGTGTTTTTGGGCATAAACCAGGCTACTAAAAATTAGCTCGGCGACCTTTTGTTTCTCATCAGGGGGCAAACTCCTCTTTATAAAGAGGCCCCCCAAGGGAATAGGGGCCTTCATGTGTTCCTCCCACCAAGCACCCAAATCAGCCAATTTTTGGAGCCCATATTTGGCATATACAAAACGTCCTTCATGGATTATGAGACCAGCATCTACTTCGCCAGCCACTACAGCAGGAATAATCTCATCGTAGCGTCTTACCAGTACGCTTCCAAGCTCCGGGGCATAACAGCGAAGGAGCAAATAAGCGGTGGTGTAACGACCGGGAATAGCCACCCGAGCGGAAGAAAGGTCAACCGGACCTTTCCCTACCAATAAAGGCCCACAACCAAAACCCAGGGCCGCTCCCACAGGCAAGAGTTGGTAGTGGTCTAATAGATAACCAAAAACCCCAAAGGATAGTTTGGACACGTCTAATGCGTGGGATAGGGCCCGGAGGTTCAAGGTCTCTACGTCTTCGATATAAAAGTTGAATGTTAGCGGTGAAGGTATTAAGCCCTGGACCAGGGCCCCTAAGATAAAAGTATCATTGGGACAGGGAGAAAACCCAAAAGTCAAAGTCTTTGGCGCAGACAAAGCAGGGCCTCCTTTACATTATTCAAGGCCTTTTCAACCTCCCAAGGGGCCTCAGGATAGGCTACTAGATTACTTATGGCCCGCAACTCTATCAAAGTAACTCCTAACTTTTGGGCCACACGAGCCACGGCAAAACCTTCCATGTTTTCCGCCAAGGCATCATAGCGCAAGCGAAAACGTCTTGCGCGTTGATAGTCGCGGGTAACACAGGAAACCGTGACCAAAGGACCTACCTCGGGGTCAAAACCGGCCTCTTGCAGGAGGAAAATGATCTTTTCCAAAAAGGGCTTTTTCAAGTCGCAAAAAGTAGGCACCGGAAACGGTCCACACAAGGGGCCTTCGGTTAGGAGATAACAGACCCCTAAATCAGCAAAGTGTTCCTCTGTAGCCAATACTAATTGCCCGCAGAGCAAATCTGTGTCGGGATAAGCCCCCGCCAGGCCTACTAAAAAGGCTACCGAAGAAGGCCTCTTACTCAAGGCCTCCATAGCCCCTATAGCGGCCTCCACCGGACCGACACCCACAATATCCACCCTAAGCCCGGCTTCTATTAAAGGTTTTGCCTCTATATCTGTGGGAACTAAAATCAGCACCTTAATTTTTTACCCCATTATAGACTTGACAGCCAGCGAAATACATAAGATTTTTCTTCTCCAAATGGACCGTAGAGACATACACCACAAAGAGCTCCAAAATTTTAAACGCCTTATTCAGGATCAACCAGTCGAAAAGCAAACCCATCTTTTGCAATTATTTGAGGTCTTTTTGACCACCGAAGGGCATATCTCAGCGGAAAAATTTCAAGAGGTGTTACAAAAAAGGGGGCTAAACCTCTCCCTAAAAGAAATTGAAGAGGCCTTAGAATTTTTCTGTTGTCTTGGCTTTGCCTGCCGTAAAGAATTTATTGACAAAGGGCCTGTTTTTGAACACCGACATCTTGGAGAACACCACGACCATTTAATATGCACCAAGTGTGGCAATATCCAGGAATTCTACGTACCAAGCCTAGAAAAATTACAGGAAGAAATTGCCCGTAACTATGGTTTTAAGCCCCTGGACCACCGTTTGGAGATATACGGCCTGTGTGAAAAATGCCGAAAGGCCCGGGCCACTCCTGCCTTACCTTTGGTTATGGCTGCAGTAGGCGAAAAGGTACGCGTTACAAAATTTTTAGGAGGGCCCAAAATGCAAAACCGCCTAGCAGGAATGGGCCTAACCTTGGGAGAGGAAATTACCGTCCTGAACAACTGTGGCCCGGTAATTATATCGGTTAGAGGTTCACGATTGGCTATAGGTAAAGGATTGGCCTCTAAAATCCTGGTAAGTCCTATCGATTAGTATCTGCGTTCAGGCGTATGCGCTCAATATAATGCGTTTTTCCGTCATCGGCGTCCACTTCTAGATAAACAGCTTCTAATTTTAGCGGCCCACTCTTAGGCACCTCAAGTTTGCGAGGCACCTGATTTAAAAATAACTCTATTGCCTGGTCTTTTTTCATGCCGATTACCCCGTTACTTACACCGGTCATACCTACATCGGTTATATAAGCGGTACCTTCAGGCAAAATCGTCTCATCAGCGGTCTGGACATGGGTGTGTGTCCCGAGCAAGGCCGATACCTTACCGTCTAAATGCCAGCCCAAGGCGATTTTTTCCGAAGTAGCCTCGGCGTGAAAATCTACTATAATGCAGGGAGTATCCTTTCTTAACGCAGACGCCAGGGCTGCTCCTATCCTGAAAGGGCAGTCCAAGCTACGCATAAATACCCGCCCTTCAAGATTCAAAACGCCTAAGGAAAAAGAGCCCTTTTTGATGACCGCATATCCTTGCCCTGGAGCCCCCGAGGGATAATTGGCCGGGCGTAATACCCTGTCTGTCTGTTCTAAATAAGAAAAAAATTCCCGACGCCAAATGTGATTACCTGAAGTAAGACAATCAAAACCGGCTTGGAAAAGCTCCTTGGCTACGGCCTCGGTAAGGCCGTAGCCCCCAGCGGCATTTTCTCCGTTTCCCAAGACAAAATGGGGACCACGTTCAGATACCAACTGGGGTAAAAATTTCTTTACTGCTCGACGTCCAGGCCGCCCCACTATGTCACCGATAAAAAGTACTCTTATTCTATTTGGCATACTCTACCGCCCTGGTCTCCCGGATAACCGTAACTTTGATAAGACCGGGATACGTAAGCTCCTTTTCTATTTTTTTCGCTATGTCTCTGGACAAGAGGATCGCCTCTGTATCAGAAATTTTCTGGCTGTCTACAATAACCCTTATCTCCCTACCGGCCTGAATGGCATAAGCCTTCTGTACCCCTTGGAAAGAGGTAGCTACCTGTTCCAGATTTTCTAAGCGCTTTATGTAAGACTCTAGCAATTCTCGCCGTGCCCCGGGTCGGGCCCCAGAAACAGCATCTGCCGCCTGAACCAGTACCGCAAGGGGCGATTCGGGCAAGACATCTTCATGATGAGCAGCTATGGCGTTTACAATCTCTTCGTCTTCGCCATATTTTCGAGCCAACTCAGCCCCGATCAGGGCGTGAGGGCCCTCCATCTCCTGATCGACCGCCTTACCGATATCGTGCAACAAACCAGCTCTCTTGGCCTTTTTTACGTCCAACCCTAGTTCTCCAGCCATAACTCCGGCAATAAAGGCCACTTCGATAGAGTGTTGAAGTACATTCTGGGCATAACTTGTCCGATATTTGAGCTTACCTAATAAACGCAATAACTCCGGAGCCAAACCATATACACCCACATCAAAGGCCGCCCGCTCACCCACCTCCTTAATGGTAGTTTCCAATTCTTCTTCTACTTTTCGAACCATCTCTTCTATGCGAGCGGGATGTATCCTCCCGTCGGATATAAGCCTTTCTAAGGCAATACGAGCAACCTCTCGCCGTAGAGGATTAAAGGCAGATAAGACCACTGCTTCGGGAGTATCGTCTATAATAAGATCGACTCCAGTAGCGGCCTCAAGGGCCCGAATATTACGTCCCTCTCGGCCAATAATACGGCCTTTCATTTCTTCACTGGGCAACGGGACCACCGAGACTGTCTTTTCCGTGACAAATTCTGCCGCACAACGCGAAATAGCCAAAGAAAGGATCTCTACCGCCCGACGTTTGGCTTCTTCTTTGGCTTCTGTTTCTACCCGCATGAGCACCCGGGCTGTTTCTTCACGCGCTTCTTCTTCGGCCTTTTTCAATACTATTTCGCGGGCCTCTTCGGCTGTAAGTTGGGCTATACGCTCTAATTCTTTTTTCTGAGCCTCTATAAGCTGCTCATATTCCGATTCTTTTTCCTGGAGGGTGTTCTCCAGTTTGCGTATCCTCTCTTCCCTACGCCCTAGTTCCCTTTCTCTGCGCTCAACCTGCTCTGTGCGGCGCTCTAAACTGGCCTCTCTGTCGGCCAATCTCTTTTCTTGCTCCGTAAGACGTTTCTCTTGCTCAACTAACTTTTGGTTGCGGGATTCAAACTCTTTTTCCAACTCACGCTTATAGCGTAAAGCTTCTTCGGTGGCCTGTAGTTTAGCCTCCTGCTTAATCCTTTCTGCCTCTTGCTGGGCCTTTTCTAAAATTAGATGGGCTTGATCTTGCGCAGCAGCATAGCGCTGAGCATCTTGTTTCTCGCGATATTTGATCCCCAGGAGAACGCCAGCCCCCAGGCCTCCCAGAAGGGTAATAACCACCAAGACCCATTCCATAGCAAAACCTCCTATTTTATTGGTGGTTACCCCGTAAGGCAGGACAAGGCTAGCGGGTGAAAGGATATAGGAACACAACTATCCCTGCTACTTTAAAAGTAGTAGCTATAAAATAGACATCATCGACCAGCAAACATCCTTGGCTAAAAACATCCGACAAGTTTTAAATTTTAATATCCATCAGGCCCTTTAAGCCTGCTAATAAACCTGAACTCCCTTCACCTGCCGCCTCTACGGCACACTATATATGTCGTCCCTTACGGGGTAGCCTTAATAAAAATAAACCCCCAGGGTGCCGTGTTAACCGGCCCGCACGAGACCCTACTTTGTAAGTGGGTGGCTCTTCCTCTCTTCTGGCTTCTCTCTCTCGAGAGCATGCCTCCGAGAGGAGAGGAGCCTCCCTCTGGTCTCGCTGTTGGCTCGGCAGGCTTAAATGGTTAATCACGAACACCCCAGGGAACCTTTTCCTTTTTTATAAATTCATCTAAACGAGAGACCTTATCAAGTACGGCCTCTCTAAAAAGTTTAATCTCTTTTTCTATTTTTACATAATCTTCGGCGATTTGTAAGAGCATCAGTAGAGCTACTTTCATGGGAGGCAAAAAAGGACGTTTCTGTAGGATCTCGCGTTCCTTCTGTCTTAGAAGGGTCTCTATCTCCTTGACTGTCTCTTCAGACAGAGAGGTGCGCAGATATACTCGTTGTCCAAGTAAAAAGAGTTCAACCGTGCGTTCGTCACTCAAATCTCACCCTGTACAGACTTGGTCTGAAATTGTTCTATTTTAGCTACTATTTGATGTATCTTATTCCGAACCTCTTGGCGTTCGGTCTCAAGTTTTTTTATCTCTTCTTTGAGCCTTAAATTCTCTGCCTCGCTCTGACGCAACCTTCCTTCCAATTCTTCTTTTTCTTGCTTTATCCGCTCTATAAGCCCCAAAAGGAGTTCAATCTTCTCCTCTAAGACCTGGACCTCCGGAAATTCCATTTCCGCCTCCTATCTAGCCCTATAATAAGGAATCTTACTATTATAAGTCAAGCTAACGCCAAAACCTTCCCTGCACAACGCTACCAGGAGGTATTTTTACCTGCCTTAAGATTGATCCAGGCTGCAATTCAGCACCATTTCCTACTACCACGTCTTCGAGGTACGAAAAGCTACCAATGCGACACTGTTCACCTATTAGGGTCTCTCCTCGCAAGACGGTATGGGGAAAAACAATAGTGCCTGCCCCTAGGCGGACTCGACGTTCCAGATAGATAGTTTCAGGACAAATAAGGCTGACACCCTGTTGCATAAATTTACGTCTGAGACGTTGCTGATAAATCTCCTCTGCTTGAGCTAGATCTTCCTGACTATTAATACCAATAACCTCTGTAGGGTCAGAAACCTGAAGCGCAAAGACCCTTTCGTTCCTTTTCACCGCTCGTTCCACCACGTCGGTAAGATAATATTCCCCCTGAACGTTATCAGGGGTAATCTCCTCCAGGGCCTCAAATAAAAAGCTTGCCTTAAAAACGTAAGTACCGGTATTTATCTCCCGCACCCTCTTTTCTTCAGGCGAGGCCTCCTTTTCCTCTACGATCTTGGCCACATATCCCTCCTGGTTCCTGATTATCCGACCGTAACCATAAGGATCATCAACCAAGGCGGTAAGTATAGTGATTGTAGAGGCCTCCCTACAGTGAGCGGCTAAAAGTCTAGAAAGCGTGGCCGTCGACAGTAAGGGCGTGTCTCCGCACAAGACCAAAACATCTTTATTTAGATCACCCAAAAAGGGTCTGACTTTCTTCACCGCATCACCGGTACCAAGCTGTTTTTCTTGAAGAATAGTTTTGACCGCATAACCTCTAAGGGCTTCCTCTACCAAAGAAGATTTAAAGCCCACCACTACAAAGATATCCTTTATAGGCAAAGGTAATACCGTTTCCACAACGTGGATTACCAAAGGCTCACCCGCCAAAAGGTGTAAAACCTTAGGATAAGGCGAGCGCATGCGCGTCCCCTTACCAGCGGCCAAAATAATTACCGAAACAGACATGCCAACCCCCAGACATAAAAAAAGGGGAACCGAAGTTCCCCTTTTTAAAAATATATCTTTTAGACCCTAACGGGGTTGCCCACCGCGGGCGTGTTCTACAACCTTTAAACGAGCCAGTGCCCGTTGTAAAGCAGCCTGCGCACGGGCCAAATCGATCTTTTCGGCCTTAGCCAAGGCCTCTTGGATACGTCTCTCTGCGCGCTCTTTGGCCTTCAAGGCCCTCTCTACGTCTATATCCTCGGCCTTTTCCGCCGCTTCACACAGGAAGGTGATACGATTACGGCTTACCTCACAAAAACCCCCGCTGACCGCCAAATATTCAACCTTATCACCCACCCGGTAACACAACTCTCCTATCTTTATAGCCGCCACCATGGGCGCGTGGTGCGCCATTACACCAAATTCTCCCGCCACCCCGGGGGCGGTGACTATGTCAACTTCCTCACTCACGACCATTTTACTAGGCGTGACTATCTCCAGGAGGATACGCGCCATTATTAACCTCCTGCTGCCATTTGACGAGCCTTTTCTACGGCCTCTTCAATGGTACCAACCATGTAAAAGGCCTGCTCGGGAAGGTCATCGTGTTTACCTTCCAAGATCTCTTTAAAGCCCTTGATAGTGTCCTCGAGTTTTACGTAACGCCCAGGGACACCCGTAAACTGCTCCGCCACGTGGAAAGGCTGAGACAGAAAACGCTGAATCTTTCGGGCACGAGAGACGATAATCTTATCCTCTTCGGAAAGCTCGTCCATACCCAAAATGGCTATAATGTCCTGCAGGTCTTTATAACGCTGAAGCACCTGCTGTACCTGACGAGCTACATAATAGTGTTCTTCCCCTAAGACATTGGGGTCCAATATTCGCGACTGTGAGTCTAGAGGATCCACAGCAGGATAAATTCCCAGCTCCGCGATCTGACGCGAAAGAACCACTGTTCCGTCTAGATGCGCAAAGGTAGTTGCCGGCGCCGGGTCGGTAAGGTCGTCAGCAGGCACGTAGACACACTGAACAGAAGTAATAGACCCTTTAGTCGTAGAAGTAATACGTTCCTGAAGGGCTCCAAGGTCTGTGGCCAAAGTGGGCTGATATCCAACGGCCGAAGGGATACGGCCAAGCAACGCCGACACCTCAGAACCGGCCTGCGTAAAACGAAAGATATTATCAACAAAGAAGAGCACGTCCTGACCTTCTTCGTCACGGAAATATTCCGCCACCGTCACCCCCGTAAGGGCCACTCGCGCACGGGCCCCTGGAGGCTCATTCATCTGACCATACACCAAGGCCGCCTTATCAATAACGCCCGATTCTTTCATTTCCAGGTAGAGATCGTTCCCCTCACGGGTACGTTCTCCCACACCGCAAAACACGGATATACCACCGTGCTGCATAGCGATGTTGTGGATCATCTCCATCATGACCACCGTCTTACCCACACCAGCGCCGCCAAAGGTACCCATTTTACCACCACGAGGAAACGGAACCAGCAAGTCCAAGACCTTAACACCAGTCTCAAGGACGCGAATAGTGACGTCTTGTTCGGTAAAAGCGGGCGCCGGACGGTGGATAGGGTATACCTTATCAGACTTTATTGGCCCAGCTTCGTCCACCGGGTCACCAACGACATTCATAATACGACCCAACACCGCCTTGCCTACAGGGACAACAATAGGTTGACCTGTAGCCCAAACTTCCTGCCCTCGAGCTAAACCATCAGTGGTATCCATAGCGATGGTTCGAACGACATTATCACCAAGGTGCTGTGCCACCTCCAAAACCAAATTCCATTCACGATCATCTATGGCAGGGTTGGTTACCCTTACCGCGTCCAAAATCTTGGGAACCTTTCCTGGCGGGAACTCAACGTCCACTACCGGACCCATTACTTGTACTATTTTTCCTATTACTTTTTCTTCGGCCATATAGCCTTCCTCCTTGCTCAAACTTTACTAGCCTTTAAGGGCCTCCGCACCGCCCACAATATCCATCAATTCTTTGGTAATAGCTGCCTGACGGGTTTTATTAAAAAGTAGAGTCAGGTTATGTACCATATCTCCACACGCCCTGTTGGCGTTATCCATGGCCGTCATACGGGCAGCCTGTTCACTGACTGCTGTTTCAAGCATGGCGGCAAAAACACGGGTATTTATATAAAGAGGTAATAACTCAGCAAAAATCTCTTCTACCGATGGTTCGTAAATATAAGACCCAGAAATCTGCTCTTCTGCCTGTTCCTCTACCTCTTCCTCTTCAATAGAAATAGGCAAAAGCTTTTCTACCTTAGGAACCTGCCTTACCACATTAATAAAATAACCATAAACAATATAGGTTTCGTCGACTTCGCCCTCGATAAAGGCCCGCATAGCTTCACGAGCCACCGTACGGGCGTTAAAAATCTCCACCCTGCTCATTATGTCTTCATAAGCCTTCCGGAAAAAGTCAAACTTGCGAAAATACTGCGCACCCTTTTTACCCACACAAACTATTGATACATCACGGCCCTTGGCCTTTTGCTCTCTTATAAATCTTTCGGCCTTATTTATTAGATTGGCGTTAAACGCCCCACAAAGACCCCTATCAGCCGTAACAAGGACCAACTCAACCTTCTTGACGTCCCTGGTCTGCATCAACTCAAATTGTGACGTATTTACCGCCCCAGAGCCCACCAATTCTGTCATTACCGCCTTAAATTTCGAGGCGTACGGCCGAAAACGCTCTACCCGCTCTTGGGCCCCGCGCAACTTGGCCGCCGCCACCATATTCATGGCCCTGGTAATCTGCCCAATCTTTTTTACTGCTTCGATTTTTCGTTTAATATCTCTTAGGTTCGGCATCTTTCCTCACCCTTGTCTTTTTGCTTTAGGGAACAGGAACCGTCTCTACATTATGACGCTTCTTAAATTCCTCGTTAAATTCCGCAAATGCTGCTTTCATTTTCTCTTCTAATTCCGAGCTAATCTCTTTCTTCTCTTTAATTTCGTTATAGATCTCCGGATACCGGGATTCAATAAACTCATAAAGCTCTTTTTCGTAATCCCCTAAAACTTCCAAAGGCATCTCATCAAGAAAACCCTTGGTACCGGCAAAGAGTATACAAACCTGCTTCTCCACCGGCAAAGGTTGATATTGCGGTTGCTTCAATATCTCGGTCAAACGCGCCCCTCTGTGCAGAACCCTCTGGGTAGCTCGGTCAAGCTCCGAACCAAACTGAGCAAAAGCCGCTAGCTCACGATACTGCGCCAACTCCAAACGCAGTGTACCAGCCACTTGTTTCATGGCCTTGATCTGCGCGGCACCACCTACGCGAGATACCGACAAACCAACGTTGATGGCTGGACGGATACCAGCAAAGAAAAGACTGGGCTCTAGATAAACCTGTCCATCCGTAATAGAAATAACGTTGGTAGGGATATAAGCCGAAACGTCACCCTGAAGGGTCTCAATAATGGGCAACGCCGTCAAAGACCCAGCACCATGCGAATCGTTCAATTTCGCCGCCCGTTCCAACAGACGAGAGTGATTGTAAAAGATGTCACCTGGATAAGCCTCACGTCCTGGAGGACGACGAAGGAGCAAGGCCACTTCACGATAGGCGTTGGCCTGTTTAGAAAGATCATCGTAGATGATCAAGGCGTGCCGCCCTGTATCACGGAAATACTCACCCATAGCACAACCAGAATAAGGCGCAATATACTGCAACGTGGCCGGATCAGAAGCACAAGCCGCTACAACCGTAGTATATTCCATGGCCCC
Organism: Thermodesulfobacteriales bacterium; assembly: GCA_026988575.1. Lineage (GTDB taxonomy): Bacteria > Desulfobacterota > Thermodesulfobacteria > Thermodesulfobacteriales > Thermodesulfatatoraceae > JALSKZ01. Next base: position 33,981 of record JALSKZ010000072.1, read on the forward strand.
ATGACGGCGAAGCACTTCCACCGTCTGCGCCACCGAGGCCTTTTTCTGACCAGAGGCCACATAGATACAGTAAATATCACTGTCTTTTTGGTTGATGATGGCGTCAATTCCGATGGCTGTCTTACCCGTCTGACGGTCACCAATGATAAGCTCACGCTGCCCACGCCCAATAGGGGTCATAGCGTCAATAGCCTTAAGGCCCGTATACATAGGCTCATGCACTGGCTTACGGGCAATAATCCCTGGGGCTTTAAGTTCTATACGGCGGAACTCTTTAGCCTGAACAGGTCCCTTACCATCTAGGGGACGGCCAAGAGGGTCTACAACACGCCCCAGCACAGCTTCGCCCACCGGGACTTCAGCAATACGCCCGGTACGCTTGGCAATATCGCCCTCTTTGATCTTGGTGGCATCACCCATAATGGGAACACCAACGTTATCAAATTCCAAGTTCAGGGCGATCCCCATTTCACCGCCAGGGAACTCTATGAGCTCCATGGCCTGGCAGTTCCTAAGACCATAGACACGGGCGATGCCGTCACCGATGGAGATAACTACCCCCATCTCGTTTAAATCAACCTTCTTCTCATACTCTTCAATACGCTTTTTAATAAGATCACTGATTTCTTCTACTCTGATCCCCTGCATCAGGACACCTCACCCCTTATAATAGATTCTTTAAATTTTTCTAACTGGGCCCGGATACTCCCATCCAGGACCAGATCTCCTACTTTGGCCCACACCCCTCCTATAATAGAGGGATCCTCCACTACCTTAAGCACTACCTCACGCCCTACACGCTTGGCCAAAGCTTCCGCCAGAGCCTTCTCAAGCTCCGAATCTAAAGAGTCCGGCACACGAACCTCTACCCGGGCTATACCCAACTCTTCATCCAGGAGGGCCTGGTAAGCGTCTACAATATCAGCAATAAACTGGATACGACGCTTCTCCACCAGGAGACGCAAAAATTTGGCGATGGCCTCCTCTACCTTGAGCCCTTTTATGATTTCTTCTACTACTTCCATCTTGAGATCGGGAGGATATATAGGGCTCTCTAAGGCCTCTAAAATCTCTTCCTGGCCCTTGAGAAATTCGGCCACGCGCCGCAATTCTTCTCCATACTCCTTAACGCGGCCCTCATCCTTGGCTGCAGCAAACAAACCCCTTGCGTATTTTTGAGCTACTATTGTCCTAATCAAGGCTAATGCACCACCCTTTCTATGAATTCTTTAACAAGACGTTTTTGATCTTCGGGAGTCATCTTTTCCCTAATGATCTGTTCGGCCATCTTTACCGAAAGCTCGGCCACTTCCTGCCGCAAAGCCGCACGCGCCTTTTCAAGCTCTTGCTGTACATAAAACTCAGCCTGCTGCTTAATACGCTCTGCCGTTTCGTAAGCCTCTTTAATAATGCGCTCTTTCTCTTTTTGGCCTTGTTCAATAAAGGCCTCTACAATCGCCTTGGCCTCTTCTTCTAGAGAGGCAAGCTTGGCCTCATACTCTTTATAACGAGCCTCCGCCTCGGCCTTTTTCTCTTCTAATTCTTTATACTCGTTTTCTATAGCCTCGCGCCGAGATTGAAAGATCTCCACCGTGGGCTTTTTCCCGTATTTCACAAGAATAACACACAGGACCAAAAAATTTACCGTCCACCAAAGGAGGTTACGCAATTGCGTACTGGTTACATGAGGCTTCACTTTATGCTCTTCATGCCCCGCGGCACCATGCTCAGCCTCATGCCCCGCGGTTTCTTCAGTAGAGGCGACCTCTTCGTGCACTGGCGCTGTAGCCTCGTGTGTCGGCGCCATGGTAGCCTCCGAAGAGTGATTTACGGCCTCTGGATGATTAACCTCCTCTGAAGATACGGCCCCGGCCGTGGCCGCCTCATGCCCACCTTCTTCTGTAGACCAGGCTACAGAAGTAAAGACCAAAAAAGCGGCAACGATAAAAACCAAAAAACCCAAACGTCTCATAAAGACCTCCCCAAGAGCTTCTGAGCAATACTGGTAGCAAACACTTCCACCTGCGATTTCAGGGCTTCACGAACCTGTTGCAATTGTTGAGA
>JALSKZ010000073.1 GCA_026988575.1 Thermodesulfobacteriales bacterium
GTAAGGAGATGCAAATTATGAGCTAAATTTTGATTATATTTACTAGAATTTTTGATTTTTGTTAATATTAATTTCATAGAAGATGAAATTCTTGCTTAATTGTCCAAATTATTCAAAGGTCTCTACAAAAATTGCCTGAGAATTGCCTGCACTTTGCAGGCATTTTGGGCACGAAATTCCATCAATTTCCACGAAATGGATTTCCAGAAAAGGCTTGGCATCCCTGGGAAAGATGGAGCCGGCGGAGGGACTCGAACCCTCAACCCTGGGATTACAAATCCCATGCTCTGCCAATTGAGCTACACCGGCCCGACTTTGAAATTTTCCCTTTACCACATGAAAAAAATCCTTGCAACGAGATACCTTCACGAAAGGAAAAGCACTTAGTCCTCCAGATCATTTTTTAAAATAAACACCTTAAAAGGCTTTCCATTTTTTAAAATAATATTTACGTGAAGACCTGACCTTAAACAAGAACAAGAGGCCGCACGAGGAAGAAGTATATCATCAAAGGAGTCTACTATAAAAAGTTTAACTCTATCACAATTTACTCTAATAATTTGACGGCCATATTTGAAAGAAAAACAGTTATTAGAGACATTAATTATAGGACCAGAAATCAATTTACTTTTAGGCGACAAAAAATTAGAAAAACTATCAAAAGCTAAAACATTAACAGCAAAGAAAAGAAATAAATGAGAGAGAAAAAATAAATTAACAAGAAACTTCATAAAAAACTCCTTATTAGTTAATTGGTACATCAATATCTGTCCAGGAATTAACTTTAATCCAAACATTTTTTACTCTAATTAACAAATTTCGACGAGAGTCCGTAGTTGTAACAACTAATAAATCTGAAGACAAAGACACAGGAGAAGAATTGGGTACTCCCTGACCAATTTTTATTGCAACGGGAGGTTTATTATTAACTAAGTCATTATTATCTATTACACCGTCACCGTTAACATCAATTATTGGCATATCATTTGGGCCTAAACATCCCTTATTAAAGGGTAACGCATAAAGCCATGTAGTTCCAGAACCAGAACATTGATCGCTTGAAGGCTTAAAGGTAAGAAAGAAAACAACATTACCTAAAATAATAGGCGATGTAATAACTCGTTCTCCGCTAGATAAAGTAACCTTCCAACCGGTAACTTCATTACATGAAGAATCAAAAATCTTATAATCTCCTGCAATAGTAAATGTACGATCTACTAATCTAGGAAAAGAACAATTATTGCGATAATCTAAAAAACCGATTAAAAATTGATTATTTAAATCATTAATATCATTAATATCCCCATATTTACCTGTTCCTAAAAATACCCAAGCATTTGATCCAAAAGTAGAAACTACAGGAGGAGCCGTAATAGGATGATTAATACCTAAATCTAATAGGACACAATAAGAATTCATAGAACAACCATTAATTTTCCATAAATGTCCTCTATAATCACCTAAATATAAAGAATCTGTAATATGATCATTATTCCAATCTACAGGAACAGGAGTAGTAATCATATTACCACCATTTTGCCCCAGAACAATATAAGAATTAAGTGCACCATTTAGAGGATTTAATGAAAATAGATAAGCCTTTTTATCATTCCAATTTTGACTATCAAGAGCATATCCAGAAGGAACAAATAATGTCCAACCATTTTCACAACGAGTAAGCTTAGGTGGATTTATAGTTTTACCTAAATTAGGATCAATAAATTTCCACAGAAATTGTACATTATTAGGAGCATTAGTTATATCAAGAGCAAAAATTTCGTCTCCTCCATGACCAAATGTTTGAAACAATAGTACTTTATTATAAATTTGATTAATAACCGGAGTCCCATCCAAAAGATATTTATGACAATAACCAGGAGAAAAATAATTATAATCAATATAACGCTGAAGCATTTCGTTAGGGATAATAGCTATCTCTTCATTACCGGTATCGATATTAAATGCATGAAGCATACCATCATCAGCACCTATCCAAACAAGATTTCCCCACAATTTGGGCTGAGAAAAAATAATAGCACCAAGGGGCTTTTGTCTAATTCTAAATTGATTATCATAACCACAGCCTCTCTCTCCTCTAATAAAAGAAACCTGATCAGAAGAAAGAGGAGGAACAACACCTAAAAAATCAAATAACTGGCCATTACTTTCGTATTTAATATTTCGATTTACAGTATTATTACAGGACAATGTAGAATTTGTACTCCAACCATAAACGATATCCCACCATTTATTATCTGGCTCATCACCCTTAAGAATTTTTATTATATCATCAATATATGAAGATGAATAATTAATAACAGCTCTATCACCCATAACTTGTCTAATTTTAGATACATCTCTTAAGAAGGATGATAATCGATCCCAATCTATCGGCTCAGTTTTATCAAGATGGTTATCCCCATCAAGATCTTCCGGAACATCAAGGTGGCCATCACCATCTTTATCTTCGCCAGGATCCAACCTATGATTATTATTAACGTCTTCATAAACGGTATCAAGATGACCATCACCATCACGATCTTCATCTATTAGATCAAGGTGACCATCATGATCTAAATCTTTATAGAAATTGTTCCGGGCAAGATTTCTAACATCATCTGGGGAATGACAATCGGCACAGCAGAATTTAAAACTCCCTCTTTTTAATTCTCCAGTCCAATCTTTTGCATCGAAATTGGTAAAAATTATAAAATTTCCTAAATTACTCTTGCGAGCTGCAGAACTACCAGCATTATAAACCGTTTGTTTAATGCTATAAATAATATTACGTAAAGTATTTACTAACTCTTCTGGATTACGAGCAATAAATGGATCAGGAACACCATCACCATCTAAATCTTTATGTAAAGCAAAGGTGGTAACACCATCAGCATATTGGTTGGCTATTTTAGCAATCTCTCTTAATTGTACATCTTCTCCATTTGATAAATTAAAACCAACAGCAATTGGGGTAACACCAGCAGAAATTAATTCTTTAGTAGCATCTATAACGCCTTGAGTATAATAATTTCCAGGCCACAAAAACCAACGTCCTTGAGGATCACGATTTCCAATTCCATCTGTAAGAAAAATTACAAATTTTTTTGCACAAGGACTTGATGAGTAATAATTACCATTTTGATCGGATTTTAAACCAAGAAAATAATTTTTAGCTGCAATAATAGCTGGCCAAAATGGAGTAGCACCACCAACGTGTATCCTATAACAATGATTACAATTAGGAATAGATTCATGACAAATATTATCAATAGAGGATAAAATATTACTAATATGAACAGAATCGTAAGCCTTAATACCTTCGGTAACTAATGTATAATTATTATTTTTACCAAAATAATCATTAAAAAAAGCAATACCTGTAGAAATAGAAGAATCTTGAACCAGATCTTTAATAACATTTCCTACAACCTGTACACGCATAGTATTTAAATAATTACCTAACACAACAGAATCATTTTCATAAAGACTAGGACTTCTAGTACTAAAATATGGCGGATAATCTAGACAATTATTAGAATATTTTCCATGAAAGCTCCAATCTGCAATACCATATGTAGAAAGAATTTCGTCAATACATACATTATCAAGACTAGAAATATTAGTTAAATTCCTATAACAAATATTATTTAAAAAGGGATCTGTTAAATGAGAAATATCTCTAGAACAAGCATAAACATCAAAATATACATAAGTACGATAGTCCGATCTAAATACTCGATTAAAAACAAATTTATCGAGACCCTGATCGGTAAAGAAACCAGAATATAATTTATCTTTATCATAAGATGGAGACCAATCTGGTCGAAAACCTAGTGCCATAGATCCTGACAAATCAACTACAAAAAGTATTTCAGGTATAGAATATTGACCTAAAAAAATCGGTACGTCTCCGCACAAGCTATTTGCATAGGAAGGTCTATAACATAATAATAAAAACAAAAAAATAATTAAAAATAATCTAAAATTAGACATAATGTACCTCCCCAAAATAATTACATAGTACAAATTCTTCTTGCCTCTTCATCTTGCTCAGGATTAGGAACCACTTTCATACCAATTACTTTTAGCAACAGACCATCATCAGTATAAGCTTTAATTTCATATTTTCGACAACAAACAGCATGAAAAGAACAATGGTTAGTAACCCCTCTATAAGTAATTTGAACATTAATTCTAACAGATTTATTAGGTGAATGAATAGAAATTTGTTTATTAATAGAAGAATTTAAAGACATATTGTCTACAGACGACGTACGAAGATAATTAATAATTGTCCACCTTATTCCAGATTCTAAAGCATCTAAATTGATTAAATTCTCTTTGAGAAACAGTAGAATAAATATTTAACAAAAGGTCTTTATTGCACCATAAAGACATAAAAGATATTACCAAAAGAATAACCAAAACCAACGGTAACACAAAACCCTTATTTTTTAACAAAATTTTACGAATCGCCATAACATCTATAAACCGAAAATAATATTTTATGTTTACCCCAATAAATAGAAAAAATTATCTGCTTAAGCAACTGACTAGAATCGATCTTATAACAATTAACATAAAATTTTTGTTGTAAAACAGTATAATATTTAGGAAAAGAAGAACAAGCCTGATCTATTTGTGACCAAGGAATAGAAACAGCATACCTTTCAAGATTATCTTGCAACAGGATAACAGCATAACTATAATTTTGAGACCTCTTAATCAGAAAGATATTATCATAATTTAGTTTAGCTAAAGCTAAAATACCAATACATAACAAAACTAAAGATATTAATATCTCTAATAATCCGAAACCCTTAACCATCAAATAGACCTCGAACGAATACTGGCTAGACCTTCTATATATTCTCTTAAATAATTATCATTAAAAGGACCGCATATTTGATAATTATTAGTATCATGAAATTTTAAAATTTTGGTATTAGTTTTTATAACAGCTTTAAATTTTATAGACTTAATTCGAAAAAGGTCTGTTGGATTTGAAATTTCGGTACCATCATCTAAAATATAAAAAAATTTAAAACAATCTAAGGAATAAAAGTTACCAATAATTATTTCAGTATCAGAAGAATTAACATCTTGCCTAAATAAAGTAGAGTTATTAACATAATACTTAATATACTCACCGGGATCATCACAATCATTATCTCCATTTATATCAAATTTAATAGACAAAGACGAATCATCAGCTTGAACTATTGCTGAACAACAATTATTATCAGGACAGTTTGGCACAGAACCAGCCCGCCTTATATCAGACAAAAGTATATTAAGCATTCCACGCGCACATTCTTGAAGAGAAGCAGATTCCTTAACTAGAGAAGCAGAATTTGATGTAACAAAAAATACGGAAAAGATTAAATACATTAAAATAACACTTAGAAACAAAGTCAAAACCAACTCTAGTAAAGTAAAACCTTTTTCAACAGTTAACATTTTTGTTCCCAACTATAACATGACCTGATCTATATACAGAAATATGATAACAAGACCTCGTACGACGTTGAATTATATCAATATTTAAATTGCCATTAGTAACCAACCCTTTACGAAATTCGATAGAAGAACTTCTTGTTTGTATAGAAATATAAGAAGGGAATAAAAAAGATTGCAATTTTACTGAAGATGAACAATTATAATTTAGACACTTTATTAAATCTATTCTGTTATTGTTTATATTAATTCTAACCGAAGAAGCATTAAAAGAAACTATTTTCGCATAATTAAAATAATTATATAAGGAAGAAATAGTTTGCTTTAATTCTAAATCATCTCTTATTTTTTGTAACCAAGGCACAGAAATACTGATAATCACGGACATTATAAACAAAGCAATTAGAGACCTTTGCAAAATTAACGAGATCAGTGTTGCAAGCACAACCGCAAGGGATCCGTTCCTATTTTTCGTTCCGAAAAATTAAAATGGATCCCTGAATGGACCTTAAGAAAAGGTGTTTTCAAAGGTCTCTTTATGTTAAACAAAGCCATCACGGCGACTTTGTACGTCCGCACGATCTCGGCGTTCGCTCGCAATGCCCCAAAAAGGGAGTGCTCTTCATGATTTTTTACATGGTCATCAAGAGAAGGTTCGCAGGGCCCACAAAGCGATCTCAGCAAAATGCTTCCAGAAAAACTTTAATTGAAAAATCAGGAAGGAGTGACTCCTAGTGATAATTCAGATGCAGTTATAAATTAGATGAGACCTTCGCAAAATTGTCGAGATCAGTATTGCAAGCACAACTGCAAGGGATTCGTTCCCATTTTTCGTTCCGAAAAATAGGAACGAATCCTTGAACGGTCCTTAAGAAAAGATGTTTTGCAAAGGTCTCTAGATGTTATTTTCTATACAACTGACTTTTAGATAAGTATTACAACGTGGGTATTTAGAACATCGCCACCTGATATATTCTTTAGTTTTCATATACACATACATTTTTTCACCACATCTTGGACATCTAGGTCTATTCTTAACCTCGATCACCTTAGTATTCTTAGTAAATTGTTTATTGCAAACGAGACATCTATAACGCTGCTGACCTTTTTTGGTTTTTCCATAACGATGGAAAGCTTCAGAGCCACAAAAAGGACATTTTATAGGAAAAGATAATCTGTTTTTCATAATCGAAGGAAATAACAGGCCTTTTTGACAAAAAAGGGGAGAATTTTTGACAACTTTATGGCATTAATTTTATCTGATAAAAGTTATCGCGGTGGCTTAAGATCTAGGCTATTTTGGTTATAAAACTGCCGTGGCGAGGCGATGTAGTTACGGTCTACTGCCCTAATTCCCATCACTTATACCGGGATTACCTTGGATTTTGGCGTTGGCCATGGCCAAAAACTAGTAATAGAAAAGAAGGGGGCCTTCTGGCCCCCTTCTTTATTGCGGAATGACTTCCAGGTCTTCTGCATTACGTGGGTAAATTTGTGGTTCAGTGCGATAGTATCCCACTACACCCGTAATGTTTACTTTAGCGCCTTCCCAGACAAGCTCTGAAGGATCAAATCCTGCTTTGCCACAATAGATAGTAAGGTTGCTATTCCCATCAGAAACAACCACTTTCGAACTGGTTACACTTGTTACTTCTACGTTTTTGATTGTTACAAGTGTTCCGTAATTTGCTTCGACATCTTCAATAGTTATTTCTTTGGGTTTAGGAACGTTGGTTGTACCGGTTTTCTTAAGGTCTTCGTCTGTAGCCGGCACAATTTCTACCATGCCGTTATATTGGGTTAGGGTTCCTTGCACATCTAAAATGTCACCTAAAGATATTTCTGGAGCATCAATAGAGCCTAGCCAAAGGGCGATTCCCTGGCTTTCGTCCTGAATGAAAACCAGGTTTCCAAAAACAGCAGTTACGGTTCCAGAGACTTTAACGGTCTTGTTTTCAAGGGTTGTGTATTGCTCATAAGCATCTTTAATCTGGTTGAGTTCGATAACGGAAGCTGTATTTTCGGAATTTTCTACGACTACGATGTCATCAATACTTCTGGGATAGATTTGAGGTTCATCTCCGTAATAGCCTACCACCCCGGTAACGTCTATTTTATCTCCGGTAGTTACGATACCGGTAGGATTAAAGCCGGCCTTACCGCAGTAGATTGTTAGTTGATTATTGCCATCGGAGACGTAGATTTTACTTGAGGTAACAGAAGTTACTTCTACGTTCTTAATTACTACTAAAGTGCCGTAATTGCTGTCTATGTCTGCTAAGGTAATTTCTTTAGGGTCGGGAACACTTTGTGTTCCATCGATAGTTAAATCTTCATCGTTTAGTGGGACAATTTCTACCATGCCATTATATTTGGTTAACCCGCCTTTTACGGTGATTTTGTCTCCAAGCTCTAACGATGGAGCAGTTATTTCGCCAAGCCAAAGAGCTATCCCCTGGGTGTCATCCTGGATAAAGACAAGGTTTCCAAATATGGCGGTTACTACGCCAGAAGTTTTAACGATTTTGTTTTCTAAAGTATCATACTGATCGTAAGCTTGTTTAATGTTTTCTAATTCAACTACGAGATTTTCCAAATCTACGTGATCATAAATTTCTACGTCTTCCTGGCTTACCAGCTTAAGCTCTTTGGTGCCCTTAAACTGGGTAACTTGTCCTCTTAAGCGTACTTTATCTCCCACCTTGAATTCGGGATGATGACAATCACCAGCCCATACCACGATACTTCCTGTGTCATCTTGAAGAGTTAAAAGATTTCCGGAAGCCATTACCGCGGTAATTACCGCATCAACTTTGACAAAACGTCCGTAGAAGTTTTCGAAGTTATAATCATCGATGACGTCAGCAATAGGCATGATTTTTTCGTCGGAAAATTTGCAAAGAAGATCTTTACTAAGGGTGCTTCCGTCTTGTGCGGTAGCTACAATGGTTACGTGATGTAAATCCCCATCATTAATGGGTACATCTATAGTTCCGGTTACGTGATACCAGTCAATTTTGGGAGTGTCTACTTTGGAAACATCAAAACAATCTTTAAGGTTACCGTCTATTTCGTAACAAACACTTGTTATATTTTTCCCTTCGTCATAAATGTTAAATTCAGCGGGAACGTCACCGCTAATAGTTACGTCAACGGGTGCCAGAAGATTGATTTGTTTATCAGAGTCAATTGCTTTATAAAAACGATGCACTTCATGGTCTTTCAAGTAGTAGATAGCATAACCGATAGGATTACCATCAGGAGTTTTTCCTGTTTGCCACCAGTCGCCACAAACAGCTCCGTCTTGATATTCGGGGATACCGTTTCTGTAAATTACTCTGTTGTCATGGGTATGACCTGCTAATAAGATGATATTATCTTTATAGGGTTCGATTACATTCATAAACTCCTGATAGCTTTCTTCGGTCCAGGAACCAAGAGGTTGGTGATAAGAGATAATGATAAACTTATCTTTATTTGCTTCTAGGTCAGATTTTAGCCAATTTAGTTGTTCTTCAGGTAAGCTAACCACTCTGTATCCGGTTTCGGGGAGCTCTTCAGGGTCTATTACCACAAAGTGATAATCACCTTTATCATAAGAGTAATATACCTTTTCCTTACCAATGTCTAGGTACTGAAGGATTAAGCCTTCGTCATAGCGCGGGTCAGCGGTGTCAACGCCGGTTAGTTTTATGCCTGCCCGGTCGTGGTTGCCAGGGGCATAAAGAAAGGCAATGTGGTTATCTACGATGGGATCACGTACGTGTTCTTTGGCCAAGATAAACCAATTTTCGGCGGTATCTAAATCGCGGTCTTCAGCATGGGCCACAATATCTCCGGTTTGGATAAAAACATCGGGATTGTAGTCTAAAACTTCTTGGACAGCCTTATCGGTGGTTTCAACCGCTGGAATAGTGCCACCAAAAATATCTGCTATTTCCGGATCAGTGGCCAGGTGTATGTCGGCAAAGTGCACCAGAAATAGACTACTTGATGTCCCGTTTCCAATTACCCAACGCCCATTTTCTTGCTTGAGTTCGCAACCAATTAGGGTCAAAGACAAAATTAAAAATAAGATCACCGACCACAAATACCTTCTTCCTAAGAAATTCATAATCCCCCTCCTATAGTAATTTTTGATGAGTTTTCTTGATAAGCGCAGGTTGTAAATTAGGTTTTAATAAATTCCAAAAAAATGGTTAAGAACATATTTGTTGTTGGTCGGGGGCTGTAAGATGAGTCCCCATGCGGTACCTCCCCACCTAAAGTATCGTAGCCCCAAGAAACCCGTAGAAGTGAAGGAACTCTTTATACCTGTAAACGTCGACGAGTAAGGTAAAAAATTACCTGTAAGGAGAGGCAAAATGACTTATAATTAAGATGTCGCCTCGACCGATATGGAGAGTATAGTCTCTTATAATCCAGTTTTATGATCAAAATAGGATAAAAAATGGGCCTCCAAGGTGATCCTGTTTTAGAGCGGTTACGACACAAAAAAAGGCGTTATGAAGCATATGGCTTCAGTAGAGAGCAAGAACGTGCCTTATGGGCCTTCTTTGACCTGGCCCAAGAGTACGAAACCTTAGAAAATTTTTATCGTGTCTGTGTCTTGGTTCCCAAAGAATTTTTAGGCTTTTCCACCCGGCTTTACCTATATTTAGAAGGCGGACACATGAAATTGGTAGCAGACAGCAGCATTGGTCTCCTTGAACCCCCTCGACCTCGCCCAGACTTGTCAACTATCACCGAAATTGTACGCCAAGACGGCTCTTGGTTCTTTCCCTTTAAAGGCAATAAACGCCTCATTACTCTTTCTCCCAAAGGGATGGGAGACCAAATCTTGGGTATTTTGGAGGTCTTTCCAGCGGACAAACTTTCTGCCCGCGACAAACTATTTTTTCAAAAATTTGCCAACCGCATCGGCTACAATTTACATATAAAATTTATTTTTCAACAAAGCCTTGAACACATCAAATTCATCAACACCTTGGTGGCCGACATAGAACACAACGTGATCATCCCCAACATGTATTATCGCGTATTATTTAGACGGCTGGCCCGCAAAATTGATCTCCTTCAAGAACTAGTCCAACATTTACGTGAAGGAGGAGAAAATCTTTCGACCTCACGGGTGGCTGAGGCCATAAATAACCTGCACAATATTTTGATGGAAGAATATCAACAAATTGAAAAACACTACGAAACAGTCAGCCTTTTTTTAGAAAGCCTTTTGCGACGCGATCACTTTCAAAAAGGGCACTTTGTCTTGCGCAAACGCACATGTCGTTTTGCCAAGGAGGTAATCGAGCCCCAGCTAGAGCGCTATAAGCGACGTTTTGAAAAGGCAGGTATCATGATTGACAACCGTTTAGGAGGAGTCCCAGATGAAGAATTAATCATGGCGGTTGATGTGGGGCTACTCTCTCAAGTTTACGCCAATCTCTTTAGCAACGCCTTAAAATATACCCGTGAGGTAAAAACACCCGAAGGGGAATATAAAAAATTTATTGCCTTTGGGCGAGAGATAATCCCTCATTTTTTTGGTCCGGGCAAGCACGGTATAAAGTTTAATGTATTTACAACTGGCCCACATCTATCGCCAGAGGAGGCCAAGAAGGTCTTTGAGGAGGGATGGCGAGGTAACAATATCGGTAGTCAACCAGGATCTGGTCGAGGACTCCACTTTGTCAAAAAAGTAATCGAATTACACGGGGGAGTTGTAGGGTATGAACCTACCCCTCTGGGTAATAACTTCTACTTTGTACTGCCCCTTAAACAAGAAGATTCTATAGAACAACGGGATCTATTTGACAACGATCCCCCAAAGGGAGGCTATTTCTAAATTTTGCTTTCGGTTAATTGACGCCTAAGGCATAATCATTATTGTTCAAGACACAAAACTAAAGTAGTAGGAGGTCTTCTTTGACAGACGTGGTGCGCCCTGGCACACGGGTAGTATTAAGATATCGTGTCTTGGCCGGGCCCAAAATAGTTGATAAGGCAGAAAAGCCTATAGAGATTGTAGTGGGCAAAGGTGATTTTCTACCCGTAGTAGAAAAGGCTCTAATAGGCCATCAGCCTGGAGACCATTTGTCTGTCCTGGTACCTCCAGACAAACTATATGGCCCTTATGACCCCAAAAAGCTCTCTTTCATCCCTATTGAACGTTTACCCAAAGATCTCCACCCAGGCCAAGTTATTCAAATCCAAGACGAGTACGGCATCCCCCACCCTGCCACAGTACGTCGTCTGGATCAAGATATAGCCTTAGTTGATTATAACCACCCCTTGGCTGGCCGGCCCCTGCGCTTCGAAATAGAGATACTTGGAGTAAAACCACCCGATCCCAATATCAACACCGCTTTTGATACCTATGATCAAGCTAAGGCCTCAAATAAGAAAACTAACTCTCTCGACAAGGAGGAACTCTTATGAAATACATCATCCTCGTGGGTGATGGAATGGGAGATTTCCCTCTGAAAGAATTAGAGGGCCGTACTCCTTTAGAAGCCGCTCTTACTCCTGGGATGGACTTTGTGGCCCAGCACGGCATCTTAGGCTTGGTCCAAACTGTTCCCCAGGGCATGGAACCAGGCAGTGACGTGGCCAACATGTCCCTTTTGGGGTACCGACCAGAGTCTCAATATACAGGCCGAGGGCCTATAGAAGCTGCTAGTTTGGGTATCCAGTTGCGCCCAGAAGACGTGGCCTTTAGATGTAATCTGGTTACCCTAGAAAGAAGAGACGAGCATCTTATCATGGCCGATTACAGCGCCGGACATATCTCCACCGAAGAGGCCCACAAACTCATAGAAGAACTAAATAATCACCTGGCCAGTGATAAATTATTCCTCCATCCGGGCAAGAGTTATCGCCATATATTGGTTTGGCGTGGTGGGCCCGAAGGTATAAAAACATATCCTCCTCATGATTTGCTAGGACGTGACATATACGAAGCGTGGCAGGTTTACGAAGAAGAGCCTGTGCTTCGCGACTTTCTTATAAAGGCTATGGCCTTTTTAGAAAAACATCCTATAAATCAGCAGCGCCGTAGCCAAGGCAAACTACCGGCCAACTCTCTTTGGCCTTGGGGGCAAGGACGTTTCCCCCGTTTAGAGCCCTTTAAGAATAAGTGGGGGCTTCCTGGGGCAGTAGTAGCCGCCGTAGACCTGATTAAGGGTCTGGGAGTGCTGGCCGGGCTTGAAATTATTGATGTACCAGGGGCCACAGGTTATCTAGACACCAACTACGAGGGAAAGGCCTTGGCAGCCATCGATGCCCTTTCGGAACACGATTTTGTCTTCGTACACGTAGAGGCCCCTGATGAAGCCAGCCACGAAGGGGATCTAGACTTAAAACTGCGGGCCATTCAAGACTTCGATCGTTATGTGGTGCGCACGGTCCTGGAAGAGGCCACGGCAAGGCTTAAGGAATACCGACTCCTCGTAGTTACAGACCACCTGACCCCCTTATCTTTGCGCACCCACGCCTCAAAGCCTGTACCCTTTGCCATTTATGATTCCCGACAGACAGAAGTAAAAAGGGCCACAGGGTATGGAGAAAGTTCGGCCAAAGAAACAGACCTCTTTATGCCCAACGGGGAAGAACTCCTAAAACTCTTTTTGGAAAGAGAGCCCCAAATAGAATTAGATGCCAAATAAGACAGACTTTCTGATCATTGGTTCGGGTATCGCAGGGCTTTTTTTGGCCCTGCGTATCGCCCACTTAGGCCGGGTAACTATAGTTACCAAAAAGTGTGCCTCCAAGGCCAATACTTCTTTGGCCCAAGGTGGAATAGCCTGTGTGATGGGAGAGGATGACTCCTTTGACTTACACCTTCAAGATACCCTGCGTGCCGGGGACGGGCTCTGTAACCCAGAGATAGTCGAGCTCGTGGTCACCCAAGCCCCGGCAAGGATAAAAGACTTACTTGACCTAGGGGTACCTTTTACCAGAGACCCGCAAAACCCCCATCGACTCGCCTTGGGACTTGAAGGGGGCCATAGCCGGAGACGCATTGTCCACGTAGAAGACCATACCGGTAGAGAGATACAGCAGGTACTCCTTTCCCACATCAAAAAACACCCCAACATCCACCTTTTGGAAAACCATTTAGCCGTAGACCTCATAACCCTTTGTAAGGTTTATCGCCATTTTCCCCGCGAGGTCCTGGGACAAGAACGTTGTCTTGGGGCCTACATTTTGGACGTGACTACCGGGGAAATCAAAACCTTTGTTGCCCCTCTGACCATCTTGGCCACCGGGGGGGCAGGCAAAGTCTATCTTTATACCAGCAACGCTGATATAGCCACTGGTGACGGTATAGCCATGGCTTATCGTGCTGGTTGCCGCCTAAAAAATCTAGAATTTGTCCAGTTTCATCCCACTTGTCTTTACCACCCCAAGGCCAAAAATTTTCTCATTTCCGAGGCCCTAAGGGGAGAAGGGGCCATTTTACTAGACCCTAATGGCAAACCCTTTATGCATAAATATGATCCCCAACGAAAGGAACTAGCCCCTCGAGACATAGTAGCCCGGGCTATCGATTTTGAACTCAAAAAATCGGGCAAAGAGTGCGTTTATTTAGATATATCACATAAACCAGCCGAATTTATAAAGAGCCGCTTCCCTCATATCTACCAAACGTGTCTAAAATTCGGGATAGATATTACCACCGCACCCATCCCTGTTGTCCCCGCAGCACACTACTTTTGTGGAGGAATCGCCACTGATCGCTTTGGGCAAACAGATCTGCACGGCCTCTTTGCCCTTGGGGAATGTACTTGCACCGGCTTGCACGGGGCTAATCGTCTGGCTTCCAACTCTCTCCTTGAGGGTCTGGTATTTGCTTATCAGGCCTCCCAGCGCATAAAAAAAGACTGGTCTTTTTGGAAAAATACGCGCTTACCTTCGGTGCCAGACTGGGATCCTGGAGGAGCCGTAGACATGCGAGAAAAGATACTTGTCTCCCATAATTGGGATGCCATACGACGCCTAATGTGGAACTATGTGGGCATAGTACGTACACAAGAGCGTCTTGCCTTGGCCTTAAGGCGCCTAAACGCCATCCTGGAAGAGATCGAAGAGCATTATTGGAAATATATCCTAACGGCCGATTTTATAGAGCTGCGCAATATTGCCCACGTGGCCAAACTAATTGTAGAAAGCGCCCTAAAAAGAAAGGAGAGTCGGGGAGCCCACTACCTGGTAGAATACCCCCACCGAGACGACAAACACTTTAAAAAAGACACGGTGATATGCCGTTTACAATACCAGGTCAGGACGGGCTAAGGCCCATCCTGACCCAATTTTTTACGCTACCTGAGACTCTTCTTCCAGGAAGTGTTTCCGAAAATCAAGCTGGCCCTTGGTTTCGTCATAATCGACCAAAATATGATCACCTTCCTGAAAGGTCCCCTCTAATAGCTTTATGGCCAACGGGTCTTCAATGTAGCGCTGGATACACCGCTTGAGGGGACGTGCGCCATATATCGGGTCGTACCCCACCTCAGCCAACCATTCCTTGGCCCTATCCGTAAGATGAATCACTATGTGCTTGTCCTCCAGACGTTGCTGTAGATAACGCACCTGGATTTCTACAATCCGCTTTAGGTGCTCCTTGGTCAGGCTATTGAACACAATAATTTCGTCGATACGATTTAGAAACTCGGGACGAAAATGAGCCCTTACCGCTTCCATTACCCGACGTTCCATTTCCGGACGATTATCACGCAGTTCCTGCACCCACTGACTACCAATATTGGAGGTCATGATAATGATTGTATTTTGAAAGTTAACGGTACGTCCCTTACTGTCGGTAAGACGCCCATCGTCTAAAATTTGAAGCAATATATTGAATACGTCGGGATGGGCCTTTTCGATTTCGTCAAACAAGATCACCGAATAGGGCCTACGGCGTACGGCCTCGGTAAGCTGGCCCCCCTCCTCATAGCCTACATAACCAGGAGGCGCACCAATAAGCTTTGACACAGCATGTTTTTCCATATATTCCGACATATCAAAGCGGATTAGGGCCTGCTCGGTATCAAACATGAATTCTGCCAGGGCCTTGGCCAATTCTGTCTTACCCACCCCGGTAGGACCTAAAAACATAAAGGATCCTATGGGTCGATTGGGGTCCTTAAGGCCCGCCCTTGCCCTACGTACAGCGTTGGCAATGGCCTTTATGGCGTGGTCTTGACCAACTACACGCTGGGCCAGACGTTCTTCCATCTTTAAGAGCTTTTCACGCTCACTTTCTAAGAGTTTAGATACTGGTATCCCTGTCCACTTGGCAATTATTTCGGCTACATCTTCGGCGTCTACCTCTTCTTTTAAGAACTTGTGTTCCTTTTGGATCTCGGCCAATCTTTGATTCCATTCTTCCAGCTCTTTTTCTAGCTGAGGGATGCGCCCGTAGATGATCTCCGCCACCTTATTGAGGTCACCCTGTCTTTCGGCCTGTTGAGCCTCAATACGCAACTGATCTATTTTTTCCTTGATACCCCGGATTTTTTGGATCACTTCCCGCTCTTTTTGCCACTGGGCCTTCATTTCGGCGGCTTTGTTCCGTAACTCTTCCAATTGCTCATCTATTTTCTTTAGCCGCTCTCTAGCCCGCGGATCAGTCTCGCGCTCCAGGGCCATACGCTCGATCTCTAGTTGTTTGATCTTGCGTTCGATTTCGTCTATTTCCGTGGGCATGGAGTCTATCTCGATCCGAAGCTTCGCCGCGGCCTCGTCAATGAGGTCAATAGCCTTATCCGGCAGGTAACGATCAGTTATATACCGTGCCGAAAGTTGTACCGCAGCCACAATGGCGCTATCAGTAATCCGCACACCATGATGCACTTCGTACTTTTCTTTGAGGCCCCGTAAGATGGCAATGGCCTCTTCTATACTTGGTTCATCTACGTAAACGGGCTGGAAACGTCGTTCCAAAGCAGGGTCTTTTTCTATATGCTTGCGGTATTCTTCGATGGTAGTGGCACCAATACAGTGTAGTTCACCCCTGGCCAGGGCCGGCTTTAACATATTGGCGGCATCCATAGCCCCTTCTGCGGCTCCAGCACCAACTAGGGTGTGAATCTCGTCGATAAAGAGAATGATCTCCCCTTCGCTCTCGGTCACTTCCTTTAATACCGCCTTGAGCCTTTCTTCAAATTCTCCCCGATACTTGGCTCCAGCCACCAAGGCCCCCATGTCAAGCTGCACGATGCGCTTATTTTTCAAGGGCTCGGGAACATCACCGGCCACAATGCGCTGGGCCAGGCCTTCTACAATAGCGGTCTTACCCACTCCTGGTTCGCCAACCAGTACGGGATTATTTTTGGTACGTCGGGACAATATCTGAATTACACGACGTATTTCTTCGTCTCGTCCAATTACGGGGTCTAATTTGCCGGCTTTGGCCAGGGCCGTAAGGTCACGCCCAAATTTTTCTAAGGCCTGATACTTATCCTCGGGGTTCTGGTCTGTAACCCGCTGTCCCTTGCGGATCTGGTTGATGACCTCAAGGACACTTTCTTTGGTAAGCCCCCTGCGTTTGAGGATCTCCGCCGAAGGGGTGTTGCTCTCCAATATGGCCAATAACAAGTGCTCCGTAGACACATAGTCGTCTCGCATCTCCGCGGCCAGACGCATGGCCCTCTCTAGTACCTGCTTCAGATTAGGAGATAAATAGACCTGATAGCCACTTCCCGAAACCGAAGGGATCTTGTCTAGCGCTTCGTCTACATCTGAAGAGACTAGCTTATTATTGATGCCCATGCGCTCTAAAATCATGGGCACTATGCCCCCTTCTTGCTCTACCAAGGCCTTCAAAAGATGCTCTACTTCCATATTTTGATGGCCACGGGTCTCCGCAAGCCTTTGCGCCTCTTGAATGGCGTCTTGAGATTTAAAGGTAAATTTTTCCAACCGCATATTATTACCTCCTTGCGTTCAAAATTTTATGTGACGCATGATAACTCACGGATATATCGAAAAATTAAATTGCTTTGCGTTAAGCAAGGTAAGTTCGGGGATAAATACTGTCAAGGAGAGGACTTTAAAAATAGGCAAAAATTTCCCCCCTCGGCAAAAATTTCCCGTGGTAAAGGAAGCTATTTGCGGGAGAATATTTGTCCCCTCTAGGAGTTTCCGATGCCCTATTCCTTGGCACCACCTTTGCAAGAAGTGTTTGTTGGGAGGTGCCTATGGGCATGGAAAATATCGGTATAAATCCGCTAAACGTAGGCCAGGGACAATCGTCGTTTCTACCCGAGGGGAATAAGGGAGAAAGCCCCCTGGCGGCCAGCCAGTTTTTTGTCCTCCTCTTGGCCCTCTTGCTAAACCCTTTAGGAGAGACAACAAAAGAGGCCCCTAATTCCACCGCCGAAATAACTCCTTTGGACCAAAATAAAGCCCCTAGCTCTAACTGGCAGGAGGCTTTCCCCAACTACATTTTGCCCCTAGAGACCCAGGCCCCTTTTCTGGATAAACGGCCCGAATTTCCCCCTTCACCTCAAGCCCAAATATCAGATACTTCAGAGCTCCAAAAATTCTGGCAAAAACTTGATCTATTACTTGGTCAAGCTTTTTGGGGACAAGGATCTAAAGACAGCTCGCCGTTATTGTCTCCAGATACAGATCAAAAACCAGATAAAATAAGTATATCTAAGGATAAGGCCCTGAATAAAGCGGATTTAATCCTCTTTTTTCAGGGGATATTCCAAAATTTAGTCGAAAAAGGGCTTGTTTCGGCAGAGGAAGCCCAAAAATTTTTAGACAAAATGAGATCATTTTTAGAATCAGAGCCGGGATTTAAACAAGATTTAGAACAATTCATTCACAAATTAAAAACTAATAAACAAAATTTAGCTGAAAATATCACAACTAAAGAAAAAACATCTACAGAAGAAATATCTTCCAAAATAGAAGACAAAGACCAAAAATTGGGGCAGAAAAATTTAGTTGGAACTGATTTTTCAAAAAATTTAAAAGAAAATCTTGATTCAAATAAACCCACAGAAACAATAGCCCAAAAGACGATATACGAAGGGGAAACAGGCCTCAAAAAACTAGAAAAGGCAACCCAAAAAGGACATGTAGAAAAAAATAGCGAAGAAAGACTTGTTAGGTTGGATTATAATCGAGAACACAATTCGCGTATTTTGGATAAAAGAATTGCCCCCCAAAAGCCCCTAAAATCTCTCCTGACCACGCCCAACCATGCCGAACAAGACGGCAAACCCGAGATAAAAGCAAAAATTGATTTCTCTTCCCCCGGGAATTTTATCGTGGGCAGAGGTCACGCCCCCAGCCCTACCGAACCCGCCCCGATGGTGTTTCGAGCCCCTGGGCCTCTAACCCCGGCCCAGGTACCAGAATTCGTCAAAGAAATGATCTTACGGGTAGGACAAAACGGACGCCACGAAGTGCGGTTAAAATTGGAACCGCCCCATCTGGGCGAGCTCCGTATAGACCTCTCCATAGACAAAGGAGAGGTGAAACTCTTATTCACCGTAGAGCACCCCCATGCTGCTCAGGCCTTGCATCAGGAGCTTCACCTCCTGGCTAAGGCCCTTAACGAAGCAGGACTAAATTTTGGTGGCTGCGACATAAATCTTGGCGGGGGACATACACCTTATCAAGAAAATCCCAAGGGACAGTATGTATGGGCCTCTAACCCCCGTCTTCAAGAAGGACAAAGGCCCACCGAGGAAGAGGTAAAAACCAAAAGAGGTCTTGTGGATCTCCATATATAGGAGGGTAATATATGCTTTCGTCCACCAATAGCATTGATTCTAGTCCAGAACTCTTTAAAGAGCTAGACCACAACCCCAAACAACGGGTGCCCAAGAAGGTCCTAGATCGCAACGACTTTATGCTCCTTTTCATAAAACAGCTAGAGTACCAAGACCCCATGAAGCCTTTAGACAACAATCAAATGGCCACCCAGCTGGCCCTATTTAGTCAGGTGGATCAGCTGTTTGATCTAAACCAGAAAGTAGCCAAGGCCCTGGATACCGTTAAAGGCCAGGAATTAGACTTGGTAAGCAACCTTGTAGGCCGCTTGGTACGGGTAGAAGGGGCCAGTGCCCGGGTGGAGGGAGGACGATTTTTAGGGGCCAAGGTGCACCTGGAAAACCCTGTATCCGACCTAAAGGCCAAGATATACGCCCCTGACGGGACTTTGGTAAAGACCATTGACATGGGAGGCCTGTCGGCCGGAGACCACTTAATTAAATGGGACGCCACCAATGAAGCCGGGCAAAGGGTCTCCGATGGCAACTACAAAATTCACCTCGAATGGAAAGGCGCCAAGGACCTTAAACCCGAGATAGAAACCATAGGACGTATTACCCGCGCCCTTTTAGGTGATGATCCAAAACTCATAGTCAATGATCAACTGAAAGTAAGCCCCCAGGATCTAAAAGAAATCCTTGCTGGAGGGAGAGTATGAGCCTTTTTGGGACCATCTACCTGGGCAAAAGTGGTGTATGGTGTATGAGTCAAGGGATAAGGGTCAGTGCGGACAATGTAGCCAACCTGGAAAGCACCGGTTTTAAGGGTAGCAGGCCCCTTTTTGAAGACATGTTTCTATCGGCTACTACCGAAGCCCCTCCTAGAGATCAAAAAGGGTTGGGGACAAACCTTGAAGACATAGAGGTCCTCTATGAGCAAGAAGGCCCTATTCACGCCACCGATAACCCTACGGATTTGGCCATCTCTGGTCGAGGATTTTTTACCGTAACCGATGGTGAAGACCTGTTTTTTACCCGTGATGGGAATTTTCTCGTCCAAAACGCCGCTCAAGAGGGGTTTTTAAAACTCAGTCTGCCTAACGGCTATGATCTTTGCGGTTGGAGCATACCTGAGGGGACAGAAGGTAGCGAAGTGACCCAGGGTACCTTAAGTCCTGTGGTCTTTCCGTCCACCATGGCCGGCCGAGAGACAGAAAATATAGAGTTACAGATAAACTGTGACGCCTCTAAACCGCCAGAGTCTCAAGATATAAGCCTTTTAGATAAATGGGACAGCACTAATCCTCAAGAACCTATTGCCGAAAATGCTTACGATCTAAAGATAGACTTACCGGTTTTTGACCCAGCGGGCACCAAACACGATCTTTATCTCTACCTGGATAGGACATCTCAGGCAAGAACCTTTGAGTTTTTGGTTTCCTTGCCCCCTGATCAAGACTGGCGGGCACAAGGTCCTTTTAGTGGCTGCCTACTTAGTGGGTTGCTCCATTTTGGCTCAACCGGGACCCTCGAATCTATAAGTGATGTACAGAGTATTCAACCAGACGGTACCACCACCAATCTACTCCCCCAAGATTGGAGCAATGGGGTGCCCTATTTTGAGGTCAATCTATCCGGTACTACCCAGCGTATACAGTTAGATTTTGGTCTACACTACGATAGTACTAGCAACTCTTGGCAACCAGTAAGTGGTCGTCAAAGCACGGCCTATGCCGCACCCTTTAGTGTGCTTTATCAACATCTTGACGGCTACGGCCCGGGACGCTTTCAAGAAATTCAAGTAGACGAACAAGGGGTTATCCACGCCCATTATACCAACCGCCAGGAGATTCAGGTGGCCCGAATCCCTCTGGCCCTATTTGAAAGCCCGGATGAACTGTCCCGCGCTGGAGGCAACCTATTTAAAAGCGTAGACGGAGCTACGGCCCAGTACTTCGCCCCGGACAAAGATTCTATAGGCCTGATCATGGGAGGGGCCTTGGAAGGATCAAACGTAGATTTGGCCAACGAGATGGTGCACTTGATCACCTTACAACGGGCCTTTCAAAGCAACACCAGGGTCATTAGCACCGCAGACCAGATGCTTGACCAGTTTCTAAGGACTCTTTGATAAGGCCCAAAAAGCTTAAAAATTAGCCGCCAAAGCCCATGAACCGAAAAAAATTATAGATACATAGACAAAACTAGACACAAGGGAGGGAGCACATATGGGACTTACCGATGCCCTATTTGCAGGGACAAGTGGTTTGAGAAGCCTGGGACACGGTATGAGCGTAGTAGGAGATAACGTATCTAACTTAAACACCACCGCCTTTAAGGGTTCTAGGATCACCTTTTCTGATATCATGGCCCAGCGTATTAACACTACCTCTGGTTCTGGACAGATGGGCCGCGGCGCGGCGATAAACGCCCTCTACCCCACCATGCAACAGGGATCCTTTGAAAGTACCGCCAGCCCTACTGACCTGGCCATTGCCGGAAACGGGTTCTTTATCTTAAAAAGCCACGATTCCAGTGGAAACACGTATTATACCCGCGATGGCCAGTTCCTGATCGAAAAAAGGGGTTATCTAGTGAATCCGGCTGGATTTCGTGTGCAGGGCTGGCAAATAGACGAGGTAACCGGCGACATAACCGGGGCCCTAACAGACATACAAATCCAACGTAGTTCTCCGCCAGTACAGACATCCAAAATCGATGTGATTACCAACCTGGACGCCCGTGAAGAGCTTGAAACCAAAGATATAACTATAGAAGGAGATATAGACAGTGGTACCCAAAGCACCACCTTTGTAGTTCGTGACATAAACGGAAAAGACATCAAACTAAGGCTTGATTTAACCTGGGATAACGCCAATCAAAAGTGGAATTATACTATTACCAACGTGGAAAACAGCCAAATTCTGGCCCAGGGAGCAGACACCACCGCCACCCGCACCAACATAAAATTACCCATTACCGAAGAGAGTATTGCCCTGGATTGGAGCAACGTTACCCATGAGCCTTCCATCACTGATGGTCTTTTGGTCCCCGGACGCACCGGGCGGATAGAACTTTCTGACCCCAATGGTTACGCGGATACCTGGATGTATAAGACCGTTACGGTAAAAGACGCCAACGGTAATAATATCGTCTTAGATATCTGGCTTTATTACCAAGACACTACTGCTCCGCCCACTACGGACTTTCCCGCAGAGATACAAAGCCAAATACCAAACCTGAGCCTGGCCAATGGGGTATGGCACTACGTTATTTTTCAAGAACCCTCGGTACCAGGCTCTTATACCAACCCCGCAAGCGATACAGGCACTCTCCTTTCGTGGGGGGTTGATCAAAGCTCAAGCGACACCCTGGCCCGTTTCTTTCTAGATGGCACTACCCAAGAACTCACGGTAGATTGGAGTAACGTAACCACCCCTAATGCAGCAGCAGGTACCGCGCAGGAAATCGCCAATGAACAACAATATGCCCTCCAAGACATAAATACCTTGTATGAGGCCTGGGATGCCCGAAATGACACACCTCTGCCTAGCACATCTTATAACTACCGTACTACCCTTACGGTATACGACTCTTTGGGCACGCCCCACGAAATAACTATTTTTTACGACCGCACTACCCGCGATAACGTCTATGAATTTTTAGTGACTTGTGACCCCAACGAAGACCAGCGAGACTTTTTGAGTGACACCGTGGCCATGCAGTGGACCAAAGAGACGGGAAACATCATCTCCAAGGTACAGATCCCCTCGGGACAAACCATTGGTCAGGTAAAGCGTGGTGTCCTCATGTATGGACGCATGGAATTTGATAATCAGGGAAATATCAAAAAGTTTTACGAGACTTACCGGGTAGACCCTGATACCGGGGCCTTAGTAGAGATAGTAAACGAAAACGGCTCTCCGGAGAATAACCCCGCAGACGGCTACGAGGTGTTGGGACCACACGGTTATCCCGTAATACTGGCCGATTTTCTAGGGTTAAACCTGGATAATGATCCCGCACAGAGTGATGAACAACGCATTGAAGCCCATCAAAACATTCAACAAATCGAGTTTAATACCGGCTACTACTACAAAGATGGGGCCTGGCGTTCAGAATCGGTACGTACTACCCAATACGCCACCAGCAACTCCACTGTATTTTACGATCAAGACGGCTATGGTCCGGGCTACCTAGAAAGTATCTCGGTAGATACAGACGGAGTGCTCACTGGACACTACTCTAACGGACGCGTCATACCCCTGTGGATGGTAGGCCTTGCCAACTTCAATGCCCCCGAAATGTTAGACAAGGCCGGAGGGAACCTTTACAAAGAAACAACCCGCTCAGGCCCTCCGGTGACCGGAAAACCGGGCACCAACGGCTTGGGATCCATCGCCCCCAATAGTCTAGAACAATCAAACGTCGACCTGGGAGAACAGTTTGTAAAAATGATTACCATCCAGCGGGGGTTTCAGGCCGATGCGCGAATCATCACCGTCACCGATACCATGCTGGACGAACTGCTCAATCTGAAACGCTAAAAAACAAGGGAAGCCTTCTTTGGGACAATGAACATCAAGGCGGGCACAAGGCCCGCCTTATTCTTTAAGACCCGTAGAAAAACACCGGCTTTACCAGGGGAAGCCCCCCTTGCTGCACCGTTTCCAGGGCCTT
The DNA here is from genome assembly GCA_026988575.1 of Thermodesulfobacteriales bacterium. Classification (GTDB taxonomy): domain Bacteria; phylum Desulfobacterota; class Thermodesulfobacteria; order Thermodesulfobacteriales; family Thermodesulfatatoraceae; genus JALSKZ01. The sequence goes on from JALSKZ010000073.1 coordinate 23,865, forward strand.
CTCAAATAGACGGTCAGGGACTTTGAAGATCAATATGGCCTTGTCCTTTCCCCCTACAAAGGCGTAGGTGTAGTCAATGTTGATGTCTTGGTCGGCCAAAAGCTTCACCACCTGATAGAATCCTCCGGGCTTGTCTGGTACTTCCACGGCAAAGACATCTTGTTCTTTCACGGTAAAACCAGCAGAAGATAAAATAGAGCGTGCCTTTTCGGGGTTATCCACCACCAAGCGCAGGATGCCAAACTCGGCACTCTCCGCCAGGGCCAGGGCCCTTATATTTACCTTGGCCTCGGCCAATACCTGAGTGACTTCTTTGAGGCGCCCCTTACGGTTTTCCAAAAATATAGAAAGCTGTTTGACGGCGAATTTGGCTCGCATAGTGGCCTCCTTTATTTTGTAATGCTTTCTAATTCACGCCTATCAACCACACGCTTGGCTTTGCCCATGGAACGTTCGAGAGTCTTGGGTTCCACAAGCTTTACCCGGGCCCTTAAAAATAGGGCGTTGGCCAGCTCTTCTTCCAGTTTGCGTTTGAGATTTTCCAGGGCGCCTATATCGCCGGTAAATACGCGTTCATCAACTTCTACCCACACCTCTAGTACATCAAGAACGCCACGCTTGTCCAGTACAATAACGTAATTGGGGGTCAGACCTTCTACCTGGGTTAGGACGTGTTCTACTTGAGAGGGAAAGACATTTACCCCCGAAACAATGAGCATATCGTCACTGCGACCAATGACCCTTCCCATACGCAAAATAGTACGGCCACACTTACAAGGAGCCTTATAAAGGGTGGCGATATCTCTGGTGCGGTAACGGATCAAAGGCAGCCCCTGTTTGGTCAGGGTAGTAAATACCAGCTCACCCTCTTCGCCCTCAGGGAGAGGTTCACCGGTCTCGGGGTCTATGACCTCGGGCAAGAAGTGGTCTTCAAAAATATGGAGCTCGTCGTGTTCACAAGAGGCGGCCACCCCTGGACCAATAATCTCCGAGAGTCCGTAACACTCACAATAGCGAATACCCCACACTTTAGACACATTTTCTCTAAGCCCTTTAGAGGCCGGTTCGGCACCAAAAAAACCCGCCCTAAGACGAAAATCTTCTCTGGGATTTAGGCCCTCTTCAGAGGCCACCTCCGCCAGATGCAAGGCGTAGGAGGGAGTAGAACAAAGTACAGTGGCCCCAAAATCGCGCATAAGCATGAGTTGACGTTTGGTAAACCCCACGCTAGAGGGCACCACAGCCGCCCCTACGCCCTCAGCCCCATAGTGAAAACCAAGGCCACCGGTAAAAAGGCCGTAGCCGTAGGCGTTGTGGACGACATCCCCTGGCCCTACCTTGGCCATGGAAAAAGTGCGGCACATGACCTCGGTCCACACCCGCATGTCATGAGCGGTATAACCCACTACCGTAGGTTTCCCTGTGGTTCCCGAAGACGAATGGATGCGTACGATCTGTTCCATGGGTACGGCAAACATGCCAAAGGGATAGTGGTCTCTCAGATCCTGTTTGACTGTAAAGGGCAAACGCCTAAGATCGTCTAGACTCTTGATGTCGTGAGGCTTTACGCCTAACTCGTCAAATTTTTGTCGATAAAAAGGTACCAAGTGGTACACCCTTTCTACCACTTCTTTTAAACGTTTTAGTTGCAAAGCTTCGATGTCTTCTCGAGCTAGGTAATCTTTTTTCCGCCAATCCATAAAATCCTCCCCTTTAGACCTTTTCTCTCGCTCTTAGCGTATCTATAAATAAATGACAAGGGTTATTGTCCCTTAGGGCCCTTTAAACAGGCCTTAAGGGGCAAAACAGGGAAACTACAGGCCTTTGGGTCTAAAAAAAACGCTAAACCGCCCGGGCATCCCGGGGAAAAAAGAGATTTCACCTTGTCAGATGCCCAACTTTGCACTAAGAAAACGCTTCACGAGCCCTAAAGGAGGTCCTCCATGCCACGTGCCATTAAATGGAAGATAGCACTCCTTGGTTTTATCACTTTGGTTTCTATTGCCTTGGTGCTACCTTCTTTTGTCCCCAACCTACCCTCTTGGTATAAGCGTTACGTCTACGACAAGGCCCTCAAACTTGGTCTGGACCTGCAAGGAGGAATGCACCTGGTATTGCAGGTAGATCTTGACAAGGCCATTGCTAACGCCCTTAATGCCCGGGCCAAAGATCTACAAGAGGTACTAGGGCGCAAGGGGATACGTTGCAGTATCAGCGAAGGCAAAAATACCTCGGAACTTATCCTTACTCTCCCTAACAAAAGCGCTTTAAACCGGGTAAAAGAAATCATAGAAAAAGACTTTAAAGGCTTAAAGATAGTCCGCATAAAAGAGGACACCTTTCCCAAGGTTGTTATTTCGCTCTCTGATAAACAGGTAGCCTTTATTAAGGAACACGCCCTTGATCAGTGTCTAGAGATCATTCGTAACCGTATTGACCAGTTCGGAGTTACTGAACCGGTCATCGTAAAACAAGGTAACAACCAAATTGTTGTAGAACTCCCAGGGATCAAAGACCCTGAGCGAGCCTTGCGTCTCATAGGGCAAACAGCCCAGCTTGAATTTCACCTGGTCGACGACCAAGCCATGGCTCAAATCAACCTGCAGGCCTTGATAGAAAAGGCCCTGAAAGAGGGGCGGCTCAAACCCAATGCCTCTCTTCAAGAAATAAACCGGGTATTAAAGCCCTATATTCCCCCTGACGATGCTGTATACTTTTTGGTCCGCAAAGATCCCCAAACCGGTCATGTAACCAAAGTGCCTCTCCTCTTAAAAAAACGGGCGGTACTCACCGGCGACATGGTAAAAACGGCCCATGTACGTATAGGTGGGCCTTATAACGAACCCTATGTAGCCCTTGATCTCACTGACCGGGGGGCCCGTATCTTCGAACGCATTACCGCAGAAAATGTAGGCCGAAGGTTGGCCATCGTTCTGGATAACGTGGTGCGCTCTGCCCCGGTAATTCGCGAACGTATCCCCGGGGGGCATGCCCAGATCTCGGGGGGCTTTACCTATGAAGAGGCCGCAGACCTGGCCATTGTATTACGCGCCGGTGCCCTACCGGCCCCGGTAAAGATCGTCCAGAACATTACCGTGGGGCCCAGCCTGGGACGCGATTCTATTCGTAAGGGGCTTATGTCGGGTCTCGTGGGCGCCTCCCTGGTAATAGTTTTTATGATCATTTATTACCGCTTCTCGGGCTTTATAGCCGATATTGCCCTCATGCTAAACGTACTCATGCTCCTGGCGGTGCTGTCGCTCTTTCGGGCCACCTTAACCCTCCCGGGTATCGCTGGTATTATCCTCACCATGGGTATGGGAGTTGACTCAAATGTCCTTATCTTTGAGCGTATGCGCGAAGAACTAGCCCTGGGCAAGCCCCCCAGGGCAGCCATAAACGCCGGCTATGACCGGGCCTTCTGGACCATTGTAGACGCCCACGTCACCACCCTCATAACGGCCTTTGCCTTGTTCCTTTTTGGTACAGGCCCTATTAAGGGTTTTGCCGTGACTCTTTCTTCGGGTATCATTATCAACCTCTTCACCGCCATCTTTGGCACGCGCATCGTCTATGACTATCTCATCGCCAAGGGCAAGACCCCAAAGATCAACTTCCTCTCTATAATCGAAAATCCCCGTATAGACTTTATGTCCTTGCGCAAATTTGCCTTTTGTCTCTCTGGTTTTCTGGTCTCCCTTGGTCTAATCGCCTTTGTCCAAATAGCCCGGGGCCACGCCAATCTTGGGGTCGACTTCGCCGGGGGAGTCATGGCTTACTATAAGGCTGAAAAGCCCTTCCAATTAGACAAGATCCGCAAAACATTGAAACAAGCCGGTATTACCGGTTGTCAGCTTCAAGACGTCAAGGGCGAAAACCTATTATTGGTAAAACTTAGGCGGCGAACCGAGACCGTAGGCGATCTGGAGCTAAAAGTACGGCAAGTCCTCCAGGAAAAATTTCCCGAGCTTAAGTTTAAGCTGGTAGGAAAAGACGAGATAGGCTCGGCCATAAGTAAAGAGCTCAAACACAAGGCTATAGTAGCCATTGCCATTTCTATGTTAGGCATAATAGCCTATCTGGCCTTTCGTTTTAATGTCAGCTTTGGGGTGGCCGCAGCAGCAGCGACCTTTCACGATGTCTTGGCTGTCCTGGGCCTCTTTTATCTGCTGAACCGCGAAATATCGCTCCTCTTTGTAACCGCCCTACTCACCTTGGCCGGTTATTCGCTTACCGATACCGTAGTGATTTTTGACCGCATAAGAGAAAACATCAAACGCTACCGGGGGCAATTGGGCTTTCTGGAAATTATCAACCGGAGTATTAACGAGATGCTAGCCCGCACCCTGGTGACCACCTTTACCACGCTGCTGGTCATTCTGGCTATTTTGTTCTTTGGCGGGGTGGTACTCCGCGACTTTGCCCTGGCCCTGACCCTGGGGGTAATAGTAGGCACCTATAGTTCGGTGTTTGTGGCCAGCCCCATTGTCCATCTTTGGCACAAAGGGGAGACGCCCAAGATAGGAGGCTAGAAGTGACCATACCCGGTGCCCGCCTGCTGGCTAACGGGGCTTATGCCATAAGCATTGAACTAGACACAGGCCTCCTCGGGGCCAAGGTCCTAAGAGTGTTGGCGGACTTGAGTGAAGAAGGGGTTAAAATACACCCCACTACCGCCCAAAAAATCTTACTCCTTGATATAGCTCCCGAACGAGTAACCCTTTATCTGCGTCGTTTAGAGGAAGCCGGCGCCCTTATTCGCCGAAAAGGCACATCCTTTCAACCCCGTAGCTGTATAGGCAAGCCCTATTGTTCAAAGGCCCTTCAAGAAACCTTTTCCCTGTCAAAGGCCATTTACCACGAGTTTAAAGGGCATCCCTTGGTCCACAAATTTAAGGTAGCGGTGGCGGGGTGTCCGGCCTGTTGCTCGTGGGCCAACACCATAGACCTGGGGTTTGTTGCTCAGTCAACCGGCTACCAGGTGTTGGTAGGAGGCAAAGGGGGGTACAGGCCTCAGGCAGGCACTCCCTTGGGTAAGGCCCGAGATATACCTGAGGCCCTGGTTTATATGAAAGCCGTACTAGATTTTTTTAACCAGTACGGAGAACCCAAAAAACGTTTGGGCGCTATCCTGCAAAAGACAGGGGTTGCCCCTTTAGAAAGGATCTTAGACCGTTTTCTCTCTAAAGGGGCCTCCCAGGACTTTTAGTCTTTATCGGTCTTATTAAAGCTTTTTACTTGTTCGGCCATCTCCCGCAATCGCTTATCTACCAAATAAAAGACCGTATCCTCGGGGTAAGTACCATCTGGTTGCCTATGACCTGCTGGTTTACCAGAGAGGATCTCTAGGCCTTCTTCCACGGTGGAAACGGCCCAGAGGTGAAAAAGCCCCTGCTCCAAGGCCTCAACTACTTCTTTTTCCAACAAAAGGTCTTTTACGTTGGCCTCAGGGATAATTACCCCTTGTTGTCCAGTAAGCCCTTTTGTCTTACACACTTTAAAGAAACCCTCTATCTTTTCTTTTACTCCCCCTACCGCCTGAATTTCGCCCTTTTGACTCACCGCTCCGGTTACAGCAATACCCTGCGCCAGAGGCACCCCAGAAAGGGCTGAAAGTAAGGCATACAACTCGGCACTGGAGGCCGAATCACCCTCCACTAACCCGTAACTCTGTTCAAAACAAAGTGTCGCTGTAAGAGTAAGGGGTTTGTCCTGGACAAAACGTTCCCTTAAAAAGCCCGAAAGAATCATCACACCCTTGGTGTGGATCTTGCCCGAAAGATCGGCTTCTCTTTCGATATTAATCACCCCTTCACGCCCAAGCGACACATTGGCGGTAATACGGGTGGGGCGTCCAAAGGTATAGTCTCCCAGGTCATAAACAGAAAGGCCGTTTATACACCCCACGGCCATCCCTTCTACCTGGATGTGCAGGAGGTCCTTTTGAATAAATTCGTGAATGCGGTCTTCGGGGAGAGACACACGCCGTCGTCTTTCGTCTAGGGCCTTTTGGATGTGCAGGGCCGAAATGTATTCGTCACCTTGGCGTCGGGCCCAGAAATCGGCCTCTTTGAGTACATCACGAATCTCTGGCAACTTTAAAGAAAGCTTGTCTTGGCGCCCGGCTAACTCACAAGAAAATTCTATTAAACGAGCCAGTCCTGCAGCGTCTACCGGTAATAGCCCGTCTCTGCGTACCATACCGGCCACGGCCTGTAAGAATTCTCTGGTACGTTGTTCATCTCGATCTACCCAAACATCCAGGTGGGCCTTTATCTTAAATATTTCCTTAAAATTTTCGTCGTAAATGTAAAGCAAGTAGTAAATAAAAGGGTCGCCAATGAGTATTACCTTACCCTCAAAAGGAATGGGTTCAGGTTTAAGGGTCTTGGTGGTAAGAATGCCCAGCTGTTCAGCAAGGTCTTCCAAATATATTTGGCGAGTCTTTATAGTACGTTTCAAGCCCTCCCAACTAAAGGGACTGCGCAGCACGTCTAAGGCCCTCAGGATTAAAAAACCCCCGTTGGCCCGGTGGACACTGCCGGCCTTTAACATGGTGAAATCCGTAAGCAGGGCGCCAAACTGGGCCTTACGCTCAATCGTACCAAAAAGGTTGGTATAAGTGGGGTTAACTTCATAGACCACCGGGGCTCCTTCAGTATTGGTATTGTCTATAAAAACATTTACTTCATAGCGGGTAAATTTGGGTTGAGGCATCGGCATGGGAAATGGAGGCTGAGGCGTTGGGCCTCCTCGCTGACGAAATTCATCCAGGTGTTTTAAGATGTCCTCTTGTACTTCGTTTAAATAATTAACTACTTCCTCTAGAGAGGCGTATTTCTCGCGCAATTCGGTCACAAAATTATTCACCACGCCCAGGGCTATTTCGCGATCTAGTTCTTTTAGTCTTTGACGAAGTTCTTTTTCCATCTGGTGTATGCGTCTGGCCGTAGCGTTGAGCTCCTTTTGCAACAGGGCACTCTTTTGTTTGAGCTCTTCCTTGCGTTGGTCGGGTAATTTTTGAATGTCCTCAGGAGTCATAGGCGAACCATCTTCCTTGGCGGGAATAATCATCATTCCCATGGGTTCAACGTTCAAAATAAAGCCCTCTTGCCGCACCTTTTGTTCTAATTCTTCAAAAATTTGGGCCCTTACCCGGTTAAATTCCCTGATAATCGTCTCTTTACGGTTTAGGTAGGTTTCACTCTCAAAGGCCTCAGGGAGATGGTGGCGCAAATTTTCTACCAGGTCGGCCATATCTTTTTGAAATTCCCGCCCCTGTCCGGGAGGAAAAGAGAGAGCCTTAGGGCGATCGGGATCCCTAAAATTGTATACATAGCACCAGTCTGACGGGCGGGGCCGCTCTTTGGCCTGCTTTTCTACCAGGGACCGAGCTATGTAGGTGGCCCCCAGATTACTTGTCCCCGCCACATAGATATGAAAATCGAGGTCTTCGAAGTGGAGGCCAAAATCCAGGGCCTTTACAGCCCTTTCCTGGGCCAATATCTGCCCTTCGGTGTCGAGTAAATCCTCGGTAGAACGAATACCCAGAGAATCTGGACTGATTTTCAGGTGAACCTCTTCGGGTTTTAAAATCCGTGCCATGTCTTCCTCCTGCGTCAGGACTATTTTTAATAGCCAATTTTGACGGCATCATAGCATATTTGACAAAAAAACTCTCTTCTGGCTATGATCGCCTCTATGTAAATCGTCAAAAACCTTTGTGTGCAGGAGGTCTTTATGAAGAAATGGTCTCTGTTATTGGTTTTTATCTTTTGGTCCAGCGCCAGTCTAGTACTGGCAGCAAAGCCTTACAAAATAGGAGCTTTATTTTCCATAACAGGTCCTACCTCTTTTATTGGTGAACCAGAGCGTAATACCCTGGTTATGCTCATCGAGAAGATTAACAAGGCAGGCGGCATAAATGGCCATCCCCTGCAGGCCATTATTTACGATACCGAAGGAGACGAAACCAACACCCTGAAAAAGGCCACCAAACTCATCATTCAAGATAAGGTCTTGGCCATTATTGGCCCCAGCCGCACGGGTACCACCCTGGCCCTTATTCCCTTTGTAGAACGTTACAAGGTGCCCCTTATTTCTTGTGCGGCGGGCATAAAGATCGTCGAACCGGTAAGGCCTTGGGTCTTTAAAACTGCCCAAAGCGACCGGTTGGCGGTAAAAAAGCTTTACGCCTATTGCAAACGGCACGGTATAAAGCGTATCGCTATTATCACCGTATCCAATGGTTTTGGGCAAAGCGGACGAGAAGAGCTAAAACACCTTGCCCCAGAATATGGGTTAGAGATAGTAGCCGACGAAATTTTTGGCCCCAAAGATGTCGACATGAGCCCCCAACTCATTCGCATAAGGGCCAAAGAGCCCGATGCCGTCATTTGTTGGGGGACAAACCCTGGTCCAGCGATAGTAGCCAAAAATATGCGTCAGTTGGGGATGAAACAACCGTTGTTTATGAGTCATGGGGTGGCCAGTAAGCGTTTTATCGAACTGGCCGGTAAGGCCTCCGAAGGGGTTATACTGCCGGCAGGCAAAATATTGGTGGCCCAACAACTGCCTAAGAGTGATCCCCAAAGGGCCTTGCTCTTGCGTTACCTAGCTGAATACAAGGCCCGGTACGGCAAAGAACCTTTGACCTTTGGTGGACATGCTTACGACGCCCTTTTACTCCTAAAACAGGCCCTAGAAAAGGCCGGAGCCGACCGAGACAAGATCCGCCAGGCCCTTGAACACGCCCATATTGTAGGAATTCACGGGATCTTTCGTATGTCTCCTAAAGACCATAACGGCCTGGATCCCAAGGAAGCCTTCGTATTGGTACGTATACAACACGGTAAATGGGTCATGGTAAAGGATTAAAAATTATAAGGGGGGCTTTTGCCCCTCATCTTGTATTTTGGTCGATCTGTTTTAAAGTCCGTCCCTTAACAAACCACAGCTTTTTTGTATGAGTGAATTTCTGCAGTTTTTGATATCTGGTCTTACCAACGGGGCCATTTATGCCTTAATCGCCCTGGGTTTTACCATCATTTACAACACCACCGAAGTCATCAATTTTGCCCAAGGCGAGTTTGTCATGTTGGGGGCCATGTTTATGGCCACCTTCTGGGGTAAGCTCAACTGGCCTCTTCCCCTGGCTTTTTTGGCGGCTGTTGGACTTACCGCCATGGTGGGTATTTTAGTAGAACGCCTTGCTATTTACCCGGCCCGACATGCCGACACCATAACCCTTATTATTATCACCATCGGGGTCTCTATTTTGCTTAAAGGACTGGCCATGTTCCTCTGGGGGAAAGATTCCCTGCCCGTACCCCCTTTTTTGGGGCAGGAACCCTTTCACTTACTCAGTATCACTCTTGTTCCCCAAAGCATACTGGTCTTAGCTACCAGCATATTGGCGGTAATAGGCCTAGAAACCTTTTTCAAACGCAGTATTTACGGAAAGGCCATGCGCGCTTGTTCTACCAACCCTTTGGCGGCCCGTTTAATAGGTATCAGGGTGGAACCCTTGGTCTTATTTTCTTTTGCCTTAAGTTCTGGGCTTTCCGCCCTGGCCGGAGCGGTAATTGCCCCTATTACCTTTGCCACCTACGATATGGGTACTATTTTGGGCCTAAAAGGCTTTGCCGCCGCGGTACTCGGAGGTCTTAACTCAAGTACCGGCGCTGTAGTAGGGGGGTTTATATTGGGTATTCTTGAGTCCCTGGCCGCTGGCTTTATCTCCTCGGCCTATAAAGATGCCGTGGCCTTTGTGCTTTTGCTCCTTATGCTCTTTTTGCGTCCTCAAGGGCTATTGGGTCTTAAGGAGATAAAAAAGCTATGAAGTACCACTATTGCGGGCTCCTGGCTCTGGCCTCTACAGTTCTTTTTTTGGGCTTATTTCACCATAATGACTACCACTTTAATGTATTTAACATAGTGGGGCTTCAGGCCCTGGTTGTGCTGGGTTTGGCCCTACTTATGGGCTATGCCGGCCAGGTATCTTTAGGACACGCGGCGTTTTATGGTCTGGGGGCCTATACCTCTGGGATACTCACCACCAAATTTGGTTGGCCCCCCTTGGCGGCTCTGTGGGCCGCACAAGTCATTACACTTATTACGGCCCTCCTTATTGGGTTACCCTCTTTGCGCCTAAAGGGGCACTACCTGGCCATGGCCACTCTGGGTTTTGGCGTTATTGTCCACGTACTTTTTAAAGAAATGATTGGTCTTACCGGAGGGCCTTCCGGGCTAGTGGGTATTCCGCCTTTTAGTATATTGGGCTACCAATTTCTTACCAGCCGGGCCTACTTCTTTTTGATCTGGGGGGTTTTTTTACTGGCCCTTGCCCTATGTCTCCACCTGGCCCATTCTCCTTTTGGGCGTGCCCTACTTGCCATTCACGATAGTGAGGCAGCCACCTCTTCTCTGGGCTATAACATAAGCCACTTAAAGCTCGAAGTATTCTTGTTCTCGGCCAGTCTTGCCGGACTAGCCGGAAGCCTTTATGCCCACTTTGCCATGTTCATAAGCCCCACCACCTTTACCTTTTTATATTCGGTAAAGTTCGTAACCATGGTGGTCATAGGCGGTGTAGCCAGCCTCTGGGGAGCACTGGCCGGCGCTATAGTCCTTTCTATCCTGCCCGAAATCCTTACTGTATTTGAAGATTATGATGTAGTTGTCTTTGGATTAATCCTGGTATTAACCATGATCTTCGTCCCCCAGGGATTGGTAAGAGGGCTTTCGAAATTATTTACCCACCTGAGAAGGTCTGTCCTTTCTTAGCCTCCTTCCTTAGGCCGTAAATATCGTTTTTTTAAAGTCCTTAAGCCTAAGGGCCGAAAAAAATTATGCAACCAGGAAGGGAAGCCTGAAAAACTACAAGGAGGTAGAGCTATGGCTCTAAACATTAATACCAACATCGCGGCCTTAAGGGCCCAAAACCAGCTCAACAAAACATCTAAAAACCTGCAAAAGTCTTTGGAGCGTTTG
>JALSKZ010000074.1 GCA_026988575.1 Thermodesulfobacteriales bacterium
GAAGAGGCACACGAAGTCTTTGACGCTATCGGCGAGGAATCTCCTCTTGCGGTTTGTGAAGAAATTGGCGATCTCTTATTTTTGCTCATTTTCCTGGCCTATCTTTACGAAGAGGCCGGGGATTTTCGCTTAAGAGACGTGCTAAAGCTTTGCGCCGAGAAAATGATAAGGCGCCATCCCCATGTGTTTGGCAAGATTCCCCTTAACGAAGCCGAAGAGGTAGTGGCCCAGTGGCAGAAGATCAAAGAAAAAGAGGCCCGGGAGAAGGGGCAGAAAACTTCTGTCCTGGGAAATCTTCCACGCTCGCTTCCGGCGCTTCAGCGGGCCTTTCGCCTGGGTGAGAGGGCAAGCCGCGTGGGGTTTGATTGGCAAAAGGCCGAAGACCTCTTTGAGAAACTTGACGAAGAAATAAGCGAACTAAAAGAGGCCCTGGGGCGTAAAGAAAAAGACGCCCTTCAAGAAGAGATAGGCGACCTTCTTTTTACGGTGGTAAACCTTGCGCGCAAGCTTGGTATAAATCCCGAAGAGGCCCTGCGCCAGACCAACGATAAGTTTGAACACCGCTTCCAGAAGATGGAAGCGCGCGCCCAGGAGCAGGGCAAAAGCCTGAAAGAACTTTCCCTTGAGGAAATGGACGCCCTGTGGGAAGAAGCCAAAAAGGCCTAGGGCCATGTTTAGGAGTGTTTCTTATTTTAGTCTTGCGCTAAAATAGACCACAAAAGACCTTTCTAAGGAATTTTTGTGGGAAGTCGCGGGTAAAAAGGGGGGCTTATGAAAAAGTGGGGCCTTATATTGTTTTTTTTCTTTTGGTACCCTTTAAGTGTTCAGGCTTTAGGGTTAGAACTACCTGTCGTTTCTGGGTGGCAGGCCAGTCCCCCTCAATTTTTGCACTATCAAGGGGGGTTTGGTAAAGCCTTTTATATAGCCCGAACCTATACCAATGGTGAGGCAAGCATCCAGGTATTTTTAGCTGGGGGACCAGAGGGGGAAAAATTTAGTCATCTATTGTCTGATCGGCTGGAAATAAGCACCAAAGACTATTACCTAAAATACATCCAAGATGGTCCTTTTCGTTGTCTAGTGAGCTATACTCCACCGGAAAAAAGGGGCTTTATGGCGGTCTTTTTGAGTAAAAAGCCCGTGGTCATCCTCTTTGCGCGTTATCAGGGGCTTACAGATAAAGAACTCTATCAGTGGTTAAAGGGATTTGACTGGGAAAAGCTCAGACAAAAATCCATAGCTGTCCTTGGTAATGAGTAAAAACGCTTATAAACGTGAGATTTTAGGGCTTTTTTTCGTAATAGTGGGGCTTTTTATCCTTTTGGCCCTGGCAGGCTACAGCCCCACAGATCCAGGTTTTGGTCGTGCAGGGGCAGGTTATGTTCATAATTTTGCCGGGCTATGGGGGGCCTATGTAGCCGCTTTTCTCTTTGATTTGGCCGGGCTTGCGGCCTGGCTTTTCCCCCTGGCGTTTATAGGGGCAGGGGTAGGGCTTCTCCGAAATCAATTTTGCCTTTGGCGCTTGCTTGCCACTACCACTTGTTTTTTGTGCTCCCTTTCCTTTTTGACGGTCTTATTGGGGCTTCAGGGGAAGTTGGCCGGGCGCTATCCTGTAGATGGTGGCGTATTGGCGCAGCTTGGTAGAGATCTTTTGCCTTATACCGGTCAATGGGGGCTCTTTTTAATCATCGTGTTTTTGCAGGTCTTGGGGCTTAGTCTGCTGTCGGGGTTAACCCCGTCAGCTCTCTTTTCCCGTATAAAAGAGCTATTTTACGTGCTTTACGGTAAGTGGCGCTCTGGGGTTGGCCCTAAAAAAGGGGTTCCAGAACCTCAAGTATATACCACTACTAAGGTCTCTGAAGATGACTCTCCCCCGTTAGAGCAACCCATAGATCTACCCCACGATAACGAAGCGGGTTTGTCTACCCCCCAGGTCAAACAGAGGGCAGATAAAGATTTTGAGATTACCAATCTACCTGTTACCCAAGGTCGGGGGTTTGAATTGCCGCCGTTAAAGCTTTTAAATGACCCCCCGCCCCACAAGACCGGAGAGGACAGAGAAAAGCTTCTGGCCCGTGCCCGGCTATTGGAAGAAAAGCTGGCTAATTTTGGGATTAAAGGACGTGTCGTGGAGGTATGTCCTGGGCCGGTAATTACGGTTTACGAATACGAACCGGCCCCTGGGGTAAAGATTAGCCGTATTACCGCTCTGGCCGATGATTTGGCCTTGGGCCTCAAGGCAGCCAGTGTTCGTATTGTGGGCCCCTTGCCTGGTAAGTCAGCAGTGGGTATTGAGGTGGCCAATAACCAACGTGAGATCGTCTATTTAAAGGAAATTTTGGCTAGTGAACCCTTTAGAAGGGCTCCGTCCAAACTCACCCTGGCCTTGGGTAAGGATATTTCTGGCCGCCCTGTAGTGGCTGATCTTACTAAGATGCCCCATTTGTTAATTGCCGGGGCTACGGGAACAGGCAAAAGCGTATGTTTGCACGCCATGATAATGAGCCTTTTATTTAAGGCCACGCCTGAGGAAGTGCGCCTCCTTTTGGTAGACCCAAAACGCATAGAATTGTCGGTATATGAAGGCATCCCCCATTTGTTGCATCCCGTAGTGCTTGAGCCCAAAATGGCCACCAGGGCCCTGAAATGGGCCGTGGCGGAAATGGAACGCCGTTATCATCTATTGGAGGAAGCCAAGGCGCGAAATTTAGAAAGTTATAACCAAATCGCCGCAGAGAAGCTACCCTATATCGTTATTGTGGTCGATGAACTGGCAGACTTAATGGTAGTTTCGTCCAAAGATGTAGAGACTTCTCTTACCCGATTATCCCAAATGGCCCGGGCCTCAGGGATTCATCTCTTGTTAGCTACGCAACGTCCCTCGGTAGACGTACTAACGGGAATTATAAAGGCCAATTTTCCGGCTAGGATTTCTTTCCAGGTCTCTTCCAAGACCGATTCACGAACTATTTTAGATACTGGTGGGGCGGAAAGATTGCTAGGGGCAGGGGATATGCTATTTTTACCACCAGGGACATCAAAACTAAAACGCATCCACGGGGCCTTTATCTCCGAGGCAGAGGTGCGCAGGGTCATAGAATTTTTAAAGGTTCAAGGGGAGCCTGTATACGAGGAGAGCTTGCTTACTCCTTCTGATACCGAGACTACAGACCCTTTAGATGACGAAGAGGTAGATGAGCTCTATCAAGAGGCGGTAAATTTAGTAATAAAAACCGGACAGGCCTCTATATCTATGCTACAGAGACGTTTACGGGTAGGCTACAATAGGGCTGCCCGGATGATAGAACGTATGGAAAGGGAGGGAATAGTTGGTCCGTCAGACGGTGTACGTCCTCGTCCTGTGTTGGTGCGTCCTGAGCACTAGGGAAGTACAAGCCATTACCAATCAGGCCTTGCTTTTGGTCCAAAAGGTGCAACACTTTTACCAGGATACCCATAATTTTGTTGCTGATTTTGAACAGGAGGTCCTTTGGCAACGGGGCCAAACAGTACGTTTTTCTAAAGGGAAGGTGTGGTTTGAAAAACCAGGCCGCATGCGTTGGCAATATACATGGCCTGAGCCTTACTTGGTGGTCTCTGATGGACGTAAAATCTTCTTTTATAGCCCACGGGACAAACAGGTTATGATCTTAACCTGGGGTAAGGCCTTTTCGCCTAAGTTGACCTTGGGTTTTTTAAATGGTCGGGGAGATCTCTTGAGAGACTTTCGCGTTGTGGGGTATGAAGAACTTGATCAGGGTCAAGCGGCTCTCGATCTCCTCCCTCAGAGACAAACTCCCCAGCTCAAACGCCTTAGATTGATAGTAAACCGTAAAGACGGCCTTATTAAGGCCGTGTGGTTTTGGGATTGCTTAGACAATCTTACCAAGATAAATTTCAAACACGTACACCGTAACATAGTCTTGGCCCAAAGACTTTTTTTGTTTTCTATACCCAAAGGAGTAGAAGTTATTCGGCAAGAATAAATTTTGGCCTTTTAAAAGCAAAAAGGGGCAAGGGGGACAATGGAAAAAGATAAACTCCAAAAGGAGATAAGACGCTTGGCTCAGGAGAAGGAGGCTATCATCCTGGCGCACAATTACCAGCCCCCAGAGATCCAAGACGTGGCTGATCTCACGGGAGATTCTCTGGAATTGAGTCTCAAGGCCTCTCGGACCCCGGCCAAGGTAGTGGTCTTTTGCGGAGTACGTTTTATGGCCGAGACAGCAGCTATAGTGTGTCCTGAGAAACGTATTGTTTTCCCTCGTCTGGAAGCCGGTTGCGAGATGGCCGATATGATTACCCCTGAAGACGTGCTTGGGCTAAAAGAACGATATCCTCAGGCACCGGTGGTGACTTATGTAAATTCTTACGTGGAGATAAAGGCTGTAAGTGATATATGCTGTACCTCTGCCAATTCGGTCAACGTGGTAAAGGCCCTTGAGGCCCAAGAAGTCATTATGGTGCCTGACAAAAATTTGGCCCGTTATACCCAGCGCTTTTTCCCCGATAAGAAGATCTATTACCACGATGGTTTTTGTCCCTTTCACGAAGTGCTTACCGTAGAAGACTTGCAGCAGGCCCGCAAACAACACCCTGAGGCCGTGTTGATGGTCCATCCAGAATGTCGTCCAGAAGTGATAGACCAGGCGGAAGTAGTACGTTCTACCAGTGGTATGCTCAAATACGCCCGTGAATCCTCTGCCCGCGAATTTATCGTGGGTACCGAAATAGGGCTCCTTTATCCGCTCAAAAAACAAAATCCACACAAGGAATTTTATCCGGCTTCTAGTCAAATGTTGTGCAAGGCTATGAAGATGATATCCCTAGAAGACCTCTATAAGGCCTTAGAGACCCTGGAACCGGTGGTGGAAGTGCCCGAGGATATAAGGCAAAGGGCCTATCAGGCGGTGGCCCGTATGTTAGAGATCCCCAGGAATTGACCCGTCCAGAAATGCTTAAGTCCTCCCAAGGACAGAGTTCTAAGATGGCCCTCTATCTGAGACAAGGTCTAAGATCTCTAGGGCTCAATTTGGACCAGTATAGACAGGATCAATTATTAAAATATGGGCAAGAGCTTCTTACCATGGCTCCCTCTCTTGGACTTTCTAATCTCAGAGACCCTAAAGCGGTAGTGGCCAAGCATATCCTGGATAGCCTTTTGGTCTTATCTCTTTTGCCAACCCAAGGGCCTATCCTTGATTTAGGTACAGGGGCTGGTTTGCCAGGTATGGTGATTAAGATTGTGGCTCCCGAAAGGGAGGTCTGGCTGGTAGATGCGCGCAAAAAGGCGGTGTCTTTCCTACATTATGTAGCCGCTGAGTTAGGTCTAAGGGGGCTCAAAATCATACATACCCGTGTGGGAGAGGGTGATAGTTTACCTAAACAATACTTTTCCGTGGTGCTTTCCAGGGCTGTAACTAGTCTAGATACGCTTTGGGAATGGGCTCATCCCCTCTTAAAAATAGGGGGGAGACTACTGGCGCTAAAAGGGCCTAAGGCCTACAAAGAAATAGACAAACTCGGCCACCTCAAACCACAGTTATTCATAAATAGATATGACTTTTCTTTGCCTCTCTTAGGAGATAGACGCGTTATTGTTGATGTTCGTCAAGACTAGTAGGGATTTTTCTCTAAATTTTTTTTATTAAGGTGTTGATTAATTGTACCAAGTTTTGTGGGTGGTAAGGTTTAGGAAGGATCTGTATCTGGTGTGTATTCTTTTGGGTTAAACGGTCAAGCATAGTTTTGTCTGTATAACCGGTAGTTATAATTACGGGCATATCCATAAGACCTTCTTCAAACAATTCGCAAGCAAAACCATCTGTCAGGCCACAATCGCTAATACAGAGGGAAAAGTCGTGCTCGTTGAGCATGGAGCGTGCTTCGCTAAGGCTTCTGGCCACTTTTACCTCGTAATTCTGTTGTGTTATTTGAAAAAACTCCAGCAGCATTTCGATGATAAGATCTTCGTCTTCGATAAGAAGAATTTTGGGCCTCATCCCTCCATCCCGCTCAATAGTGAGTTTATCTCTCTAAGAAATTATCGAACTATTATTAAAATTTATTTAATTTATTTAGAGAGGGGGCACAACCCCCTCTCTTGTTTAACCCTTGATAATGCCCCTTTCTTCGTAGGAGGCAGCTAGTTTTTGGCGCAATTCTTCCCCTTTAGCCCTAAAGGCCTCCAGACGGTTTAGGGCATTGATCAAGGCCTTGATGCCCGCCGCCACTATATCGTCGTCTTTGCCCAGACCAGCAGTACGTCTACCCTGGTGGTCTTCAATCACCACCGCACATACTCCCAGGGCCTCGGTACCCTTTCCCACCGAATCGATATGAAAGTCTACTAAACGCAATTCTTTTTCTCCCGAGACAGGTCCTTCAGGGGTAACAAAGCGATAGTCCAGGGCCCTGGCTACGGCCTTAAAGGCGGCGTCCACAGAACCAATCCCCACGGTGACGGCCTTGTGTGTGCCAGAAAGCCTGTCGAGGATCTCTATCTGAGCCACAGGTTGCAGAGGGGCGCCGTAAATACTTGAGACATAAGCCGAAGTCACTTGATAGCGATAGTCTTGGGCCAAAAATTCGTCCAAAAGGACACCTTCGAGATATTCGTCTTGGATGGCCCGCAGGACATCTTTTACCTCGGCGCGGAAACGTTCGAATATTTTGGATAGCTGTTCGGGGGTAAGACGCCAGCCGCGGCTTTCCAGCTTAAAGCGGACGGCGTGTCGACCTGAGTGTTTGCCCAGCACGATGGCACTACCTGTCCAGCCTACTTCCTGAGGATCCATAATTTCATATGTGCCGCGGTGCATGATGACGCCGTGTTGATGAATGCCTGACTCGTGGGCAAAAGCGTTGGCTCCTACAATGGCCTTATTGGGTTGGACAAACATGCCCGTGAGGTTGGCCACCAGCTGACTTGTAGGCACAATACGGTTGGTCTTGACACGCGTTTCTAAACGATGGCCTATGGTCTTTTCAAAAAAATCTCCCCGGACCTTTAAGGTCATGACTATTTCTTCCAGGGCCGCGTTACCTGCCCTTTCGCCCAGGCCGTTTATAGTACATTCTACTTGGCGTGCTCCGGCCAACAGGGCCGATAGAGAATTAGCCACCGCTAGCCCCAAATCATTGTGGCAATGTACACTAAAGACCACCTTTCCCTCTTCTACCAGGTGATATAAATCGTGTTCTTTCAAGGAATCCACCAGGAATTTAATTAGGTCATAATATTCCTGAGGTACGGTATAACCGACGGTGTCAGGGATGTTTACGGTAGTGGCACCGGCCTTTATTACTGCTGTAACTACTTGGGCCAAATAATTCCATTCACTGCGGGTGGCGTCTTCAGCAGAGAATTCCACAAAGGGCGTGTATTTTTTGGCGTACTTTACGGCTTCCACGGCCATCTCCAGTACTTCCTCACGCGTCTTGCGTAACTTGTGCTGTAGATGGATATCAGAAGTGGCAATAAAGGTATGGATGCGTGGCGAAGAGGCCTTTTTGATGGCCTCCCAGGCTACATCAATGTCTTTAAAGTTGGCCCGGGCCAGAGCAGCTACCTGGACATCTTTTACGGTTTCGGCCACGGTTTTGACCCCTTCAAAATCTCCAGGAGAAGATACCGGGAAGCCCGCTTCGATGATATCCACTTGTAAGGCCTCCAAGGCCTTGGCTATTTCTAGCTTTTCGGCCATGCTCAAAGATACGCCAGGAGATTGTTCCCCGTCTCTTAAAGTAGTATCAAAGATATAAACCCGCGGGATCATACAGCCTCCTTTTCATAACTGTAGTTATAAATAAAAATTCTAATAAAGAATTAACTAAAAATTAAGATAGCTTTTCTGATACAGGTATACGTACCCTCCGCCACCCGCGGAGGGTAAGGAGGACGGGGCCAGATAGGGCATAGAGGAAAAATACAATAAAAAAGGTCACCTGGGGTTCGGTGGCTATGACCGTCAAGATGAGGACAAACGAGACCAAAGTATAAAACGGATGCCGTTCAGCCCAGGGCATGCGTTTAAAGCTAAAATAGGGGATATTGCTGACCATCAGGTAAGAGAGGATGTATACCATGGCAAGAATAGCTATATGTTTGACCGGCGGGTCAAGCCCCAACCAGCGCATAAACAATACGGAAGTCACTACCAGACCCGCAGCCGCCGGGCTCGGTAGCCCCGAAAAATACGTCTTGGCCGAACCCGAGGCCTGTATATTGAAACGGGCCAGACGTAGGGCGGCGGTGGCTACATAAAGGAAACATGCCAGCCACCCGTAGCGACCATATACCT
Source organism: Thermodesulfobacteriales bacterium (assembly GCA_026988575.1). Taxonomy (GTDB): domain Bacteria; phylum Desulfobacterota; class Thermodesulfobacteria; order Thermodesulfobacteriales; family Thermodesulfatatoraceae; genus JALSKZ01. Next base: position 8,304 of record JALSKZ010000074.1, read on the forward strand.
TGAGGGCAAACATGTAGGCCAGTAGGGCTGGGGCAAGGCCAAAGGATACCAGATCGCACAGGGAGTCATACTCTACCCCGAAACGGCTGGCTGTACCTGTAATACGGGCCACACGACCATCTAAGATATCAAAGATCATGGCCATTAGTACCGCCGCCGCGGCCCGAAAATAGTGCCCCTCAATAGAGGCTATAATAGCGTAAAAGCCACAGAAGAGATTGCCCGTCGTGAACAAGCTAGGCAACAAATAAATAGACCTCTTTTTTTCTTGGTTGTTCTGGTAATTAGCCATTTTGTACGCGCCAAGGGTGCCACAAAAGAGGGGTTTCTCCCGCTCTTACCCGGTGGCCTATATTTACTAATATCTTGCTGCCCTCTGCAGGTACCAACACTTCTAGTCTTGATCCAAAACGGATCATGCCTATGCGTTCTCCAGCCAGCACTTCCTCCCCTGGTTGGACAAAGGGGACCGTACGCCGGGCAATAAGGCCAGCCACTTGCACAGTAAGTAACCGGAGACCATCCAGCCGCTCCATAAGGTAGAGACACCTTTCGTTTTCCTTTGCCGCTTCGGACCTATTGGCCGGTAAGAAGCAACCGGGTTTGTGGATTATTTCTATTATCTTCCCACTAACCGGGGCCCGATTCACGTGCACATCAAAGAGGCTCATAAATATACTTATCTGGTACACGTCGGTGTTTAACCATTCGTCTTCGGCCAAACGGCGAATACCTATTATTTTTCCGTCTGCCGGGGAGATAACGAGCTCTCGATCATAAGGAGGGTACCGATCCGGATCGCGGAAAAAATAGGCACAGGCTCCTGCAAGCCCCAGCGCCCAAAGGGCAGACCTCTTTCGCCTGAAGTGTCCTAAGACCGCCGCCAAGGCAGCTGGCCCCCCTACAAAGGGTAACCCTTGTCTATTTATCCCTAAAAACGACATATTGTTCTCCTTAACGCAAAGTGCTTACGATGACAAGCATTCTTGGACTTCATCTGCAAAATAATTACAAAGAACTTTTATTTCTGAAATCAATTTTTGATATTGTTCGGGGGGTAAATCTTCTCTTTCTATACGTAGGGCTCTTTCACGTACGTCTTCTAGATATATTGTCCCTGCTGCGCCTTTGAGGCTATGGGCCTTTTCTTTTAAGATAGAGAGGTGGCCTTTTTCTAAGGCCTTTTCCATCTCTTCGATCAGACCTTTGGCCGAGACGAGAAAAAGCTCTACGAGCTCTTTACAGAGTTGTAAATCGTTGCCTGTTTCTTCCCAAAAACGGGGCCAGTCCCAATTTATTTTTTTTGCTTTATCTAGATTCACCTTTTTGCCCTTTTAAGAAGGCTTATTTTAAAAATAATCGGTTTTTTTTAGAAATCTAGTAAGCCTTGAGGGAGGATTTCTGCTGCCCCAAGCACCAGATCGTCTCGATAAAATACGGCAAATTGCCCCGGAGTGATCGCCGGTTGGGGGTGATCAAATACTATATGTAGAGTTTGGTCTTCAGGATAGACCGTAGCTGGGGCTTCTTGATGACGATAGCGTATGCGTACTAGGGCCTTAAAAGGTCGTTGTAAGGGTAAGGGATAGAGTAAATTCAGTTTATGGGCCCAAAACTCTTTGCGGTAAAGATATTTCTTGGGGCCTACAATGAGTCTATTGTGGGTTATATCAAGGCCTACTACATAATAGGGGCGGCCTAGACGCAAGCCAAGACCGCGCCGTTGCCCAATAGTATAGGCGTATAGCCCCTTATGTTGGCCCACTACTTGGCCTGAGACAGTGATTATATCCCCTGGGGGAAAATCTAGGTCGGTAAACAATTTACGGTAATCTCCTCTTATAAAACACACTTCCTGGCTTTCAGGGGCGGTAAGGGTAAAAAGTCCTAGACGGATGGCCTCTTTGAGGACCTCTTGTTTCTGCCAGTGACCCAAGGGAAATAGGGCGTGGGAAAGCTGTTTAGGGGAGAGAAGGGCCAAAAAATAAGACTGATCCTTGCCTTTATCTAACCCCTTGTAAAGGAGATGTTGATCTAGGTGGGGGTTATACTCAACCCGTGCGTAATGACCTGTGGCCATTACCGAGGCCCCCAGTCGTTGGGCCTCTTCCCAAAGGAGCCCGAATTTTATCTCTCTATTACAGAGCATACAGGGGTTGGGGGTCAGCCCCTGACGATAGGCGTTTATAAAATAGCGGATTATCTTTTCTCTAAAGGGCTTAGTAAGGTCCACCACGTGGCAAGAAAGGTGCAAACGGCGGCAGATCTCTTCTACGCGTTCTATCTCTCTGGAGGGGTTAGGTTGAGAAAGCAGGGCAAATAGTCCTAAACAAGGTCGTTGCTGGGCCACAAGGTGGGCCGCCAAGGCGCTATCTGCCCCGCCACTTAACGCTACGGCCGTTAACTCCATTCTGCTGTACGCCGTTCAAAATGTACTTCCATGGCCCTTACCGGACATACAGGGACACATAGCTCACACCCACTACAGCGATCTGCATCAAAGACGATTTCCATGGTTTCGGTATTTACATACAAGGCACCAGTGGGGCAAACGGCAGTACAAAATCCGCAGTGGATGCAGCGTTCAAGATTACGTTGTATCTCTTGGCCAATGGTCTTAACTTCTACCCCGAGTTCTCTCAAGAAGGCCAGTCCCTTATTAAAATTTTTGGGATGACCAGAAAGTTCCATGATCATTAAGCCCTCTTTGCCTGGTAATATGGTGGCTTTCAGGATGTTGAACGAGAGATCAAATTCTTTTACCAAGCGGTATACAATAGGTTGGTCGACGATGTCGGCTGGGAAACGCAGGACCAAGATTCGTTTGTACATATAAACCTCCTACTATTCAGACCCTTAGCAACCTGCGATAAGGATACAGGTCGAGGTTAGGGTCTAGCTCTTGGGCCACATTAAAAAATTCTTGGGCCTTGTCCTTTAACCCCAAACGGGCCAAACAGGCCCCGACATTGGCGTGATCTTGGGCACTTTGGGGGTTTAATTCCAGGGCCTTTAAATAGGCCTCTAGGGCAGAGGAGATGTCGTTTAATTTAAAGCAAGCCGTACCCAAGATATTATAAAGCTCGGGTAGTTCCCCGTGAGATAAGGCTTTTTCGGCGGTTTGCCGTGCCTTTTTGTAGGAACCCTCCGCTAAGTACAAGTGGGCTAGGTGACACCATATGCCTATCATGTCTTCTTTAGGGGGGTCTAAAACCAAGGCAGATTCAAAATATGCGCGCGCTTCATGAGGGCGATGGAGCTGGACTAATATTTGTCCTAAATAGCTTTCAAGGTAGTAGCGCTTGGGGGCCTTGTCCCTTAAGAACAGGAGGATATCCAAGGCCTCTTGCGGTTCCGCGTAGAGGGCTACCGTGCGTACTAGTTGATACAATAAAGATATACAAATGCGGCTGCGAAAATGAGCCCCTGGAATAGACGTATAGACTACAGGGATGTTGAGGCAAGGATCGGTAAAGTCCGATACATATACCAGGAAATCCTTACTGGCCAAGCGGCTAGCCAACTCGTGGAGCTCTTCTACGTGGTCTGGCCTGGACAAATCGGGTAGATCTCCCAGTTCGCAAGTACCTTTTTGATCCAGCACGTGTCTTGCTTCTTCCAGGGTGGTGTACTTAGGCAGGCCGCTTTCCAGGTAATGTCCTTCGGTATCAAAGTCTCCAGCAAGCTGGGCCACTTCTGTTAGGGCCCGTACCAAGGCCCTTTGGGGACTGGTGGCTGTACCAGCAGTATAGACGATCTCTGATCTATGGGGAAAGGTAGAAGGATCGTAAGCCAGGGCAGCTACGGTGGGGACAGGCATACCCAAGGTCATGTCCCTCAGATATAACTTTACCCCCAACCTTTTAAAACAGTTTAATAGGGCGTTAACTTCGGCGTCTTCTCCCTTGACCTCTAGACCTGGTAGAACCAGCTTATTTCTACTCGCTATAGCACAAACATGCCTTTCAATTACCTCACAAAGGCCCTGAACGGCTGCTTCGGCCCAGGTATTACCCGCAGAAGAACCATTGTATTCGTAAAGCAACCAGAACCAAAAAATTGGTATAAATCTCTCGGCCTCGGTAAATGCCTCGTAAGCACATTCCCAATGAAGGGGAATTTTAGGCAAAATTTCTTGGATAAAGCCCCTGGTTTGGTCCTGAGCAGGTTCTTCTACACTTTGCAACAAGGTCTCTAAAGAGAGGGCCTTGGGGCCCAATTCCTCTAACGAGGCCCTGATAAAAGGTCTGGAGCGGATCTTTTTAAACAGACAATAACGCTCCACTAGCTCCATTAGGGCACTGGCTTGGGCCAGCTCTTCGGTGGTCCCTTTGCCCATCTGTTTAACGTTACCCGTAAGGGCTAGGCCGTCTGAGCCATAAAGGCTCATATATATCGGTATTCCTAAGCGTCCTTTGTCTACGCGGCGTAACTCTTGGAAAATACGTCCTTTTTGACTAAGAACACCCTCTACCCATTGTATGGTTTGGGCAGGGCTTAAGTGTTTATCGGCCACTAATTTGGGCGAAGGTCTTTTAAATAAAGAGGCCAAGCCTTCCATGAAGTGCTCCTAAGGCTCAAATTTTGAAATACATATTTTGGCAGAAAATGAAGGGTTAGGGAATAGGGGATAAAAATAAAAAAGCCCCGCCGGCCAGCGGGGCTATGGTTGCACGATAAAGGACAAATTAATCTACAACTTGGACATTGGCGGCCTGTTCACCCTTTGGCCCATTTGTGATCTCGAATTCTACGGTTTGTCCTTCTTGTAAGGTCTTAAAACCATCCATTCTGATGGCGGAATAATGTACAAAGACATCACCACCATCTTCCCTAGAAATAAACCCATACCCCTTCTTTTCATCGAACCATTTTACTTTACCTCTAACCATGTTACTAAAAACCTCCTAAAAATTATTCCATGAAGTAGACTAACATTTTTTATCGGTTTGTAAAGAAAAAAAGAAAAATTTAGAATGGATTATAAAAATTTTTATCAAGCTCTCTTTTTAAATAGAAAGGCTTGAGTTTATTTTTCCTGTCTGGATGGATTATTTTTGATTTTTGCTTTGTTTTGATCATCTTTAGTTTGTATTTTTATTGGGCTTCGGGGATCATTTGTCTTAATTCTTCAAACTTTTTCTTGGCCTCTGGAGATAATTTACGGGGAACGGTTATTCGGGCCTCCACGTAAAGGTCTCCCCTTCCGCCGCCGGGTTTAGGAAGGCCTTTTCCCCGAATTCTAAATTTTTGTCCGCATTGGGTACCAGCCGGCACTTTCATACGTATCTTGCCGTTCAACGTGGGCACTTCGGTATGACCTCCCAAGACAGCCGTAAACAGACCAATAGGGTGTTTTATATAGAGGTCATACCCTTTTCGTTCAAAACGGGGGTCGGGTTGGACTATGAGTTCTAAGTAGAGATCTCCTGGAGGGCCACCGTTTTGTCCAGGGCGTCCTTTTCCTGGGATCCTCAATCGCGTCCCCGTATCTGCCCCCGGGGGGATTTTTACCTTTAGACGTTGGGTCTCTTGGACCACTCCTGTACCCCTACAAGAGGCACACGGTGTGGTGGAAATCTGTCCCTTACCGCCACAGTAGGGGCAGATTTCGATCATATGGACATTTCCTTTGGTGTATTCACGCCGACCTTTACCACCACAGTGTGGACAAGCGGTGGCAGAAGAGAGGTCTATCCCACGTCCCTGGCACCTGGGACAAGGCCTCTCCAAAGGGACCTGGATCTCGACTTCTCCTCCCAGGGCAGCTTCCCTGAATGGTATTTCTACTTGGTAGAGTACATCAGCCCCTGGTTCGGGACGGGTACGCCAATCTTTTTCAAAACCGAATAGGTTGCTAAATATGTCCGAAAAGTCTGCAAAAGGGCCGCTTTCGTCGGTAAATATGCTAAAATCATAGGCCTTTTCCCCTTGAGGGGTAGTAAAACTGTAGGCCCTGGCGGCCTGGCGGAGGCTATCGTATTCGGCCCTTTTCTTAGGGTCCGAAAGGATTTCATAGGCCTCGCTTATCTCCTTGAATTTTTCTTCTGCCTTTTTGTCTCCTGGATGTAGATCCGGATGATATTTCCGGGCCAGCCGTCGATAGGCCTTTTTGATCTCCTCTTCACTGGCCTCCGGACTGACTCCCAATATTTCGTAAAGATCTTTTTTGATCATGGTAGCACCCCTACAAAACTATCTAGTCCAATTTTTATAGAACGAGTAATCTGTTTAGATATGGTCAAACACTCCTAAGCAAAAAGGTTAAGTCCAATGAACAAAAGCGCAAGGCTTTGGGAGCAAACCCCAGCATACCAGCGGAAGATCTTTAGTATCAAAGAATTGACCACGGTCTTAAAAGATCTTCTGGAGGCCAATTTCCCGCTAGTTTGGGTAGAGGGAGAGGTGGCTAATCTTAGACTACCCCGTTCCGGGCACATCTATTTTACCCTGCGCGATGAGGAAGCCACTTTAAGGGCGGTGCTTTTTCGTACGCAGCGTTCCTTTGTCCCCTTTTCCCTAGAGGAAGGGTTACACGTGGTGTGTTTAGGCCGGCTTTCTGTATATGCGCCCCGAGGGGAATATCAATTAATTGTCCAATTAGTTGAACCACGGGGACTGGGGGCCTTACAGCTTGCCCTGGAACAACTTAAACGCAAACTCCAGGCTGAAGGCCTCTTTGCCTCCGAGAGAAAGCGCCCCCTGCCTCTGGTGCCGGCCAAAATAGGGGTGGTGACCTCTCTTTCCGGGGCCGCCTTAAGGGACTTCCTAAAAGTGGCCCTTTTGCGGTGGCCCAAAGCGCATATCCAGATTTGTCCGGTGCGGGTTCAGGGGGAAAAGGCGGCCCAAGAAATTGTTCAGGCCCTGAGGCTCCTTGGTGAAGATCCCTCGATAGAGGTCATCGTGGTGACCCGTGGAGGTGGGTCTCTGGAAGACCTTTGGGCCTTTAACGAAGAGGTAGTGGCGCGGGCTGTATATGCCTCTCCCGTACCTGTGGTCTCCGCGGTAGGTCACGAGATAGACTATACTATTTGTGACCTGGTGGCTGATGTGCGGGTACCTACACCCACCGCTGCGGCCCAGATCGTTTTCCCCTGTGAAGACGAATTAAAAGGCCTTCTTAATACCTTTGAGAAAAGACTCCAGCAGGCCCTGGCCAGGGTGGTGGAAACCAATCTCCATAAGCTCAAGGCCTTGAGTGCGCGTCTCCGGGATCCTCGTCGGGATCTGAAAGATTTTCGCCAGCAACTCACGGTTTGGCAAGGGCGTCTTGACCGGGCGTGTAATAACCTCATGCACCGCAAGACCGATCAATTTCACCAGCTCTTGCGTCAGCTAGAGGCCGTTTCTCCGTTGGCCGTTCTTTCTCGTGGGTACAGCGTGATACGGCGCCTTCCGGAAGGGGATATAATACGTGAGGCCCAAAGATTAAAAAAGGGAGATAAGGTGGAAATTATCTTTCACAAGGGCTTGGCCCGGGCCACTATTGATGAGGTGGGTGGTGAAGATTCTTAGACCGATACTTTTTCCCTTAGTATTGTGTATCTTCCTGGAGACTTCGGTCTGGGGGTTACAAATAGCCCCGGATCATCCTTATCCCGGAGGGGTAATACTCTTAAAAGGGGTGCCTAAACAGGTAGGTTTTGTAAAAATGTGGGGCAAACGTTTTGGGGTCTTTGAATTAAGCCGTAAACGTATGTGTTTGTTACCTGTTCCCTTGGGTACGCCACCAGGAATTTATACGCTATTTATAGGTTCTCAAAGACGCAAAATACGCGTATATGCCAAACGATATCCAGAAGAACACCTCACCGTGGCTTCTAACATGGTCTCCTATACGCCGGAGATCTTGGCGCGGGTCAAAAGGGAAATTTGCCTCATCAAGAAGAAGGTAGCCCCCTTTAGGCCCTACAATTTTATAGATGGTCCCTTTGTGTGGCCGTTAAATACCCGCATAACCAGCCCCTTTGGGTTGAGGCGTTTTTTCAACGGCAAACCCCGTAGTCCGCACGGGGGTATAGACCTTGCCGCGCCCAGGGGTACGCCTGTTCGGGCGGCCAACGCCGGGCACATAGTGCTGGCCCGACATCTTTATCTGCCAGGAAACACCATTATTATTGATCATGGGCTGGGTATTTATACTATTTATGCTCATCTTTCACGTTTTCTGGTCCACGAAGGAGATATGGTTAAAAGGGGCCAGATTATAGCCCTTTCTGGGGCCACGGGGCGGGTTACCGGGCCCCATCTGCACTTTGGTTGTTATATAGAGGGCATTAAAATTGATCCACAGAGTTTACTGGATTTGTTGGGGGTGGCATGGAATTCAAGTTCGAAGAGGCCTTAAAGGCCCTGGAGAAAATAGTCTTGGAGCTCGAGGGTCAGGACCTACCCTTAGAAAGGGCCTTAGAGCGTTTTGAAGAAGGGGTACGGCTTTCTCGTTTGTGTCATCAGATGCTGGAGGAAGCACAGCGACGGATAGAAATTCTCCTCTCTCAAGGGAGTGACAAGAAGGTAATACCATGGGAAGAAAAATCAGGGGAGGAGCCCGAAGGAGGGTAGATGCTTTCGCCTCGTTTTTTTGACTATATCAAGGCCCGTCAGGAACTGGTCAATAAGGCCCTCAATTATTATGTCCCCTTATTACAGGACTTTTCGGCTCGTGTTACAGAGGCCATGCACTATAGTCTCTTTGCCGGGGGTAAGCGTCTACGCCCCATTTTACTCTTGGCCGCGGCCGAAGCCGTAGGGGGAAAACCAGAGGATTATTTGCCTGCGGCCTGTGCCTTGGAGTGTATCCATACCTATTCTCTTATCCACGATGATCTGCCGGCCATGGACGATGATGATCTCCGGCGCGGGCGTCCTACCTGTCATAAGGCCTTTGACGAAGCCACAGCCATTCTGGCGGGAGACGGTCTCCTCACGCTGGCCTTTGAGCTTTTGGCTCATCCCGATCTTAGAGCCAGGGTCTCGGCAGGGCGTCTGCTGGAGGTAATTTATCTTGTGGCCAAGGCCGCTGGAATAGAGGGTATGGTGGGGGGGCAGATGGCTGATCTTTTGGCCGAAGGGCGCCCGGTATCTGCCGAAGAGCTTGATTTTATTCATCAGCACAAGACCGCCTCCCTAATTACCGCTTCTGTGGTAGCCGGAGGGGTGCTGGCCGGGGCCTCTGAGGCCCAACAACAGGCCCTTAAAACCTACGGTAAAGCCATAGGTAGGGCCTTTCAGATCGTAGATGACCTTTTAGATATCTTGGGTGATGAAAAGATTATAGGAAAGCCTGTGGGGTCAGATCTGGCCAAGGGTAAGGCCACCTATCCCCGCCTGTTTGGTCTGGAGGCTTCTAAACAGAAGGCGCGAGAGCTAGTCACCAGGGCGCTAGAGTCCCTCCAACTTTTCGACGAAAAGGCCGACCCCTTACGGGATATTGCCCATTACGTGGTGGAACGTACCCTCTAGAACAGGAGCTTTTTTTTGGACTAGAGGCCATTATGGGTGGTATAATAGTTTTTAAATAAGCTTTTGGTGAGGGAAGTCTTATGTCCCAACTACTTGACCGCATAGATTCTCCTGAAGATCTCAAAAAATTGCGTATTAGTCAGCTACCCAAATTGGCCCATGAATTGCGTGAGGTAATTATAAAAACCGTTTCCGAGACCGGGGGCCATTTAGCCCCTAATCTGGGGGTGGTAGAACTCACCTTGGCCCTTCACTATGTGTTTGCCTCTCCCAAAGACAAGATTGTCTGGGACGTGGGCCATCAGTGTTATACCCATAAACTTTTGACTGGCAGAAAGAAAAATTTTCATACTTTGCGTCAGTATAAAGGCCTGGCAGGGTTCCCCAAGCGTTCCGAAAGCCCCCACGATATCGTAGATACAGGTCACAGTAGTACCTCAATTTCAGCTGGTTTGGGGCTCATTACCGCCCAAGATCTTTTAAAGACCCCAGGGCGTGTAATTGTGGTTATTGGAGACGGGTCCATGACTGGTGGTTTGGCCTTGGAAGGCCTAAATAATGCCGGCCACCTCAAAAAGGATCTAATTGTAATTTTAAACGATAACGAGATGTCCATTTCTCCCAACGTGGGGGCCCTTTCTTCCTATCTGTCGCGTAAATTGACAGGGCGCTTGGCGCGAAGATTTAAACGGGATTTAGAGACACTGATGGCCCATTTGCCCGGGGGAGAGCAGATCCTTTCGGTATTAAAAAAGAGTGAAGACGCCATTAAATGCCTTTTGACTCCGGGTATGCTCTTTGAAGCCCTTGGTTTTCGATATGTTGGCCCTATTCCAGGGCACAATATAGAAGCGTTGGTGGAGACCTTTAAAAATATAAAAAACTTGGAGGGCCCTACTCTGGTCCATGTGTTGACCCAAAAAGGCCATGGCTATAAGCCTGCCGAAGAGGAACCAGAGCGTTTTCATGGGTTAGGGCCCTTTGAAATCTCTACCGGTCGCCCCAAAAAAGACAAGACTAAACCCCCTTCATACACCAGTGTGTTTTCACGCGTAATGTTGCGCCTGGGTGAAGAGGAGCCGCGTTTGGTGGCTATTACCGCGGCTATGCCTACAGGCACAGGGCTTAAGCCTTTTGGTGAGGCGTTTCCGGAGCGCTTTTTTGACGTAGGCATTGCGGAACAGCACGCCGTGACTTTTGCTGCTGGTTTGGCTTTAGGGGGAATGATACCTGTTTGTGCCATTTATTCTACGTTTTTACAGCGTGCCTACGACCAAATCATCCACGACGTAGCCCTTCCCAAACTCCATGTGGTCTTTGCCATTGATCGTGGAGGCATAGTGGGCGAAGACGGGCCTACTCACCAAGGGCAATTTGACCTGACCTATTTAAGGGCCATACCTAACATGGTAATCATGGCGCCTAAGGACGAAAACGAGCTTCAACATATGATATACACCGCCATAAAGGCCCAGGGGCCGGTGGCTGTGCGCTATCCTAGAGGTGGCGGGGTAGGCGTTAGCCTAGATTGGGAACTCCAGGAAATACCCCTGGGTAAGGCCGAGGTCTTGAGAGAAGGGAAAGATCTCCTTATTCTGGCCATTGGCAACATGGTCTACCCGGCCCTTAAGGCCGCAGATCTCTTGGCAGAACAAGGCCTTTTAGCCACGGTGGTTAACGCCCGTTTTGTAAAACCCCTAGATGAAGACCTCATTGTCAACCTTTCGCGGCAGATAGGTCGGGTACTTACCGTAGAAGAGAATACCCTCCAGGGTGGGTTTGGTTCCGCTGTCCTCGAAGCCCTTTCCCGGGCAGGGGTAGTTGTTCCGGTAAGGTGTATAGGTCTTCCGGATATTTTTGTAGAGCATGGAGCCCCAGATATCCTGCGTCAAAAACTTGGCCTTACCCCAGAGGGGATATACCAAAAGGCCTTGGAGCTCCTAAAAGGTAATCCCAAGATAAGGGCCCTGGCCTCTTAAACACCTTAAAATAGGCGGCGGCCTATCCTGATCAGGGCAGGGGTAAGGAGCAGGTCGGCCAGGAGGGCCCAAAGCATTACAAAGGCGCAGAGAAAGCCAAATTGTACGGTGGGTATAAATTTCGACGCGAGCAGGATACAAAAACTTATAATTAATATTAACGAGGTGGTCATGGCCGCTAGGCCCTTTTTATTTAAGGCCTCTCTGGCTGCTTCTAAGGGGTCTAATCTCTTTCTGGCCTCCTGATATTTAACGAGCAGGTGGATTGTATCGTCAACGGCTATGCCAATGGCCACGGCAGAAATGGTAGCAGTGGCGGTATTTAAGGGGATATGCATAAGCCCCATCAATCCAAAGTTGGCCACTATGGGAAAGATATTAGGAGGTATAGAAAGTAGACCGATCTTTATGGATCTTAAGACCACAAACATCAGGCCAAAGACCAGGACAGCGGCCAGGGCCAAACTTTCGGTCTGCGAGCGGACTATTTCTTCCACTACCCGGTTTGTCAGATAGGTTTTGCCGGTTAGGTGAAACTCTACGTCCCCTTTAGGGAACAAGGTGGCCAAGTATTTTTGCAATTCAGCCATTTTTTTGTTTAAAAGTTGGGAGCTATGCACCGGGGTACGGGCTGAGACCCTGATCCACTGTTGACTGTCGTCCATAAAATGTTCTAGTTCAGTGCCTCCGTAAAGCAACAAATATTGGGCCAAGAGTTCGCGAGTCTCTGGTACACGATAAAAATGTTGGTCTTCGTTATGAAAGGCCCGGTTCATCAGCTTGAAGAAGTCTGCAGGAGAGACCACTTCGCTAAAGAGGGGGTCTTTGCGTAAGTGTTGGGCTAGGGTGTCTATCTTTTTTAAAAGGCCTGGGTCGAGAAAGTCTCCTTTGCGGGTCTTTAACGATATTTCAATGGTTTGGATGCCTCCTAGGTTTTTATCAATAAAAATGGCGTCTTTATAAACCGGTGTGGAATGATGGAAATACTCTACGACATCGCTGTCTACTTTAATCTTCGTAGCCTCGTAGAGGCTTCCTATGGTGAAGGCAAAAAAGAGTACCAGGGCCAGTCCACACCAACGGGGATAGCTATTGCTTAGAAGAGCAACCAATTTAGACGAAGATCTAAGATGTGAAGAGACGCGTCCGATCCAGGGTAAGAGAAATATCAGCAGGGTAAAGCTCAAGAAATATTCGATAAACATGGCCAGGGCGGCGGCGGCGCCGAATTGCCTGATGGAGGGGACATCGCTTACCAAAAGGGAGGCAAAACCAATGGCCGTGGTCAAGGAGGTCAGGAAACAGGGCCGCCAAGACTCCCTTACGGTTTGGACAACATCGTATATAGGCCGAGGCCAGGCTCTTGACTTAAGGGCTTCTTTAAGGGGCCTGGGCTGGGTCTTAAGGCGGAAATAGGTGGTAATGAGGTGTATCCCATCAGATAGGGCCAGGGCCAGGGTCAAAGGAGCTAAGATAGAGGTCATGGGACTTAAGGCTCCTCCTACCCACTTAAGGCCCGCCATAGATCCAAGGAGGGAAAGTAACAAAATAAGGGCTAAACCCATGGTGGCCCGCAAAGAACGCAGGAAGAAAAGGACCAACAGGCATAAAAAGATAAAAGTGGTAGGGATAAAGAACAGGAGGTCTTTATTCATGTAGCGGGCCATATTGACGTCCATTACCGGCCAGCCTGACACGTGTACTTCTATCCCCGCAGGGGGAGGATTTTCTTTAAGGATACGGTTTATCCCCTTCATCAGGCGGGCTTCAAAATCCATGTCTTCTCCCCGGTAAGCGGTGCGGATGAGGATCAAGGTGCTCTTGAAGTCTCTGGAGACAAGATTGCCGTAGATTAAAGGATTTCTTTGAGCACGTTTTTTTAAGGTACGCAGTGTTTGGGGATCGTGGGGGATTTCGTCGCCGATAAGGGGTTCTACGGTAAAGTCTTCTTCTCCACCAAAGATGTCTTCCACATTGGTGAGGGCCAAGCAGTCGTCTACTCCCTTTAGCTCTTCAAATTTTTGAGTGAGTTTGCGGACGTAATGGAGGAGGGTAGGGTCAAAGACATCTTGGCCCTTTATGGCCACTGCTACGGCGTCGTCTGCACCAAATTGTTGCCGGAATTCTTCGTAAAAACGCCATTGTTGGTCTCGAGGAATGATGGCGTCGGTAGAGGTGACCACCGGAAGGTGTAGACAAGACCACAGGGCAAAGCCACTTAAGGCCAAAACCAATAGGGTCCACAAAAAGGGATGGTCTACTACCAATTTTTTAAACCAGTGCACGGTGGTCCTCTAAGAGTATTTTAAAACTAAAGGCTAAAATACGGCCTTGAGCCCAACATATATTTGGTCGTTGGCGTCGTAAAGGTCAAAAAAGGTGCCTGCTGGGCCGTCCAGGAGATGTAACCCCATAAAAAGGGTATATTCGTCCTGGATTTTGTAGCGCACCTCGGGGTTTAGATAATACATGCGTGTGGTAAGGTCATAATAGGCATCTAGGCGACATTCTAGGAAATCTTGTAGATAAGTCTTGGATAAACGCAGAAAAAGCCCCGAATCCCACCGGGGCTCAAAGAGTATGCTTTTGTCCCAACCCTGAATGTAGCGTTGAGAAAATTGTAGGTTGGCGTACAAACCATTCATAAATTGATAATCCAGGCCCAATACGTATTGCCAGCAGGGTTTTCGTACTCCGTATAGGTCTTTGCGCAGGAATACCTGATTGGTGTGGTAAGCAAATTCACCCCGAAGGCCGGCTTCCCCCCAGGTAGTTTCAAAGGCAAGGCCTAGAATATCGTCTTCGGGGCGGGAGATGCGTATGGTGTTGCCCACAATGATGGCCCTGGAGAGGGCACTTGATATGTCAGATATACTGTTTAGCCAAAGGCCCTTTATGGGAAAGGAAGTTATATAATAGTAAAAAGAGCGGTTATGGGCGTGTAAGAAAGAAGCTTCCCAATCCACAGAAGAAAATGTCCCGGTAAGCCTAAAGCCCCACTCGGCGTCTCTCAAAGAAGGCCCTGGGCGTTGTTTGTCTAGCTTAAGGGAACGGGCCCAGCTCTTAAGGGCGGGGATATCTTCCAACTGGGCCTTCAGGTGATCGAAGGCAGCCCAATCGGTGCCAAAATCTTCTTTCATGTGCCATACAGGCCAGATAGTAAAGACCCCCTCTAGAGTGAGGTTTGAGGCAAAGTATTGGGCCCTAAGCCAGGGCCAGGGATGTTTTCGCTCTTCTAGCCTCAGGGTCATGAGTTCACGCAAGTCTTGAGGGTTTAGATTGTCCAAGATAGTCATTTCGTCGGTCTTACCCCAGCGAATAATTTGGTTCCCCAGGGTGATTTGGTAACTCCCTCCCCGGTAGTCCAAATAGGTTTCCCAAAGCTCAAGACGGGTATCTTCTCTGGTGGACCCGTTTCCGTGAAAGGCTAGGCGCTCTAAACGCGTACCAGCCTTAAATAGAATCTCTTCGCTAAGGTCTCCTTCCCCCTGAAGAAGGAGTGTTTCGTGGTCCAAGCTATTGTCTTGATAAGGCCTTTGCTGTTTTAGGTGTAGGGCCCCTCTGGCCCATAATTCTCCTTTAAAATCAAAGTTTTCTAAGGCCTTAACCGGTCGGGAAGGGGCAAACACCATAAAAATGAGTACTAAAAGACCCGTAGCCTTTTTCATGGTCGGAGATTCCTCCTGGTAAATATTTTGTTTTTAAGACCTACGTTGTATCTAATTTTGTCTACTATGAGCAAGGTATAGTGTTTTCTCTTTAAATCGGTCATTTTAGAAGATATTATGGTCCAGTATCCCTGTATAGGTTTCCATTCTAAGGCCTCAAACCTCTTACATAAATGTCCTCGGCGATCGTAATAATCTACTTTAACGACCAGAAAGCCTTTTTTGGTAACCCACTCCACCCAATATTGGTAAGCAGAATATTTCCTTTTTTTAGGCCAGCATTTTAGTACATAACAAGGACTTGCTTTGTAATTTTCTTCTTTCATAAGTTGATAGTTATATTTTTTTGGGCACCGACGTTCTAAGTCTTCATAGGTAAAGTCAGAATTTACAAAGCGATGAAAGCGAAAAGAACCGGCTATGCGTCGCACACGCCTTAAGGCCGGTAGGTAAAGAAATTGTTCTTCTTTACCGTTGTTATAAGAAATAGATAAAAAAGATGTGTTGCGTATATCTAGTGGGCTTAGAAAACGCATAAAGGTCTTGCGGGCCTTGGGGTCGTCTTTTACCGCTACATACATTTTACGCTCTTTTTTATGGCCTCGACGGTCTATTAGGATCATCTGGGTATAGCTTTCGGAATCTTTGCCCACTGGGCGGTTATATACGGCCCAGGCTATATCCTGGGCAGAAAGTTTTTGGGCCTGTGCTTTGGGCTCTGTTAAGGGCAGGATCAAAAAAAGAATCCAAAAAAGAGTAAAAACCCTCATTTTATTCCTCCTTTTGAGCATAAAAATATACCTACGGCCTGGGGAATTTTTTGTTTAAGATAGGGCAGGTGGCGCCAACCCCCCACATGAACTACAGGCCTTCGGTATCGAGCTATACGTTGTAAAATACGGCTCATACGCCCTTCTCTTAGTTGGTCTTCCTTGGTATTTTTCGGCCATATTCCCGTACGAAGCAAAAACCTTATTAAAGATTCTTCGTCTATCCCCGCCACCGGGGGGCTTTTCCCCAATTTTTGGAGGTTTTGGGGGCTAAGGCCCCTTAATAGCTTAGGTAAGAGCCTTCGGGCCAGGTTGTTTTGGTCTAGGGGGACTACGGGTAAGTTTTTCTCTCTGCCTACCCTTTGGGCCACTTCCATTTCGTAAGGTATTTTCAAGGCTTCTTTATAACAACATAAGACGGGATGGTCCTGAGGTAGGTTCAATTTTTTTACCAAGTTTTCAAAGCGTTTAACCCAATAAGGAGAAAATTTTTGCCTTACCTTCCAAGAAAAAGGGCTGATCTCCACGGTAATAACCGCTGGACTTAATTCTCGAAGTAGCTTTTCTAAAAGCGGGGCCTTTTCTGGGGCTCGATGTATGGTACCAATCAAATAAATAGAGGCCCGGGGAACGACCTCTGGGGGGTAAAATAGTAGCTCTAAGGAGGGGAAAGATTGCTCAACTAGCATATAAGAGGCACAATACCCAAGTATTTTTGGTATAGGAGATTTTAATATGGAAAATGAGTTAATAAAACAGGCCCGAGCCAGACTTATTTTTCCCCTAGATGTTTCTAGCCTTAGAGAGGCTCAAAAGTGGGTAAAGGCCTTGGCGCAGGAGGTGGGGGTATTTAAAGTTGGCTTGGAGCTCTTTGTAGCCGAAGGTCCGGATGTGTTTCAAATGATACGTGACGAATCCGAGGCCGATATTTTTTTAGACCTCAAGTTTCATGATATTCCCCATACCATGAAAAGGGCCGCTTGGAGGGCCAGTGTCCATGGAGTCGACATCCTTACGGTGCATATGTTGGCCGGCCGAAAGGCCGTAAAGGGCTGTGTAGAAGTAGTAGAAGGGGGGACTCAGGTCTTTGGCGTGACCATTCTTACCTCCCACACCCGGGCCGAATTGATGGAAATAGGCTATGCCCCTGAGCTTTGTCGGGATTTAAAGAGTGCGGTTATGAGGCTAGCGGGTCTGGCCTATCGGGTAGGGTGTCACGGTGTCGTGTGTTCCGCCCGGGAGGTCTCTACCGTAAAGGAGGCCTTTCCCCTCTTGCGTACCATTGTCCCGGGCATCCGTCCGGAGTGGGCGAGCTCTCCCCAAGACCAAGTAAGAGTTGCTACTCCCCAAGAGGCCCTCCTGGCGGGTGCAGATTACTTAGTCATCGGGCGCCCTATAAGAGAAGCACAAGATCCCCTAGAGGCCGCCCAAAGGATAATCCAAGAAATGGCCCAAGCCTTGAAAGAGATAGAGACATGAGACGCACGGGTCTTGCCGATTTGCCTCTACACGGGGGAAAGGCCCCGCGATGGCTCTTTACCCGCATGGTGCGTTTGGCCCGGGCCTTGTCTTTGGTAATCGTAGAAGAATTTGGGGCCGAGGAATTACTCCGCCGGCTGGCTGATCCTTACTGGTTTCAAGCCTTTGGATGCATATTGGGTTTCGACTGGCACTCTTCAGGCCTTACCACCACGGTGTGTGGGGCCCTAAAGGAGGCCTTAAGCCCTCTATCTTTAGAGATAGGCCTTTTTGTTTGTGGAGGTAAGGCCCGGGCCTCTCGGCGTACTCCGAAAGAAATACTTTCGTGGGCTGAACGTGCGGCCCTGCCAAATAGTTTGAGCAAACTGGTAAAGATAAGCCGTATCACAGCAAAGGTAGACAATACAGCCCTTCAGGACGGATTCAACTTGTATCACCACGTCTTTGTCTTTACCAAACAGGGGGCCTGGACAGTAATTCAACAGGGGATGAACGAAAAAACGTCTTATGCTCGGCGATATCATTGGTTAGGAGAGAGGGTTCGTTCTTTTGTGGAAGAACCCCACAGCGGTATCGTAAGCCCTGTTCGCCAACAAGAAATATTCAACTTCGTTGCCCAGGAGAGCAAAAAGGCTCGGGAATGTATTACCACCTTGGCCCGGCAACATCCGCAGGTGGTGCTGCGCGAATTAAAGAAGGCCCGTTTATATCTGCCCCGACGTCATGGGTTGACAGAGGCCGATTTGCACCCTCGAGGGCTTGAGAAGGTATTGCTCTCCACTTATAACAGGGCCCCCCGTGATTTTGAAAAGGTCTTGGGTACCCAAGGCCTTGGGCCCAAGTCTTTGCGGGCCTTGGCGCTCCTTGCTGAACTCCTTTATGACGCACCGGTGTCAAGACGTGATCCGGCCCGCTACGCCTTTGCCCACGGAGGAAAGGATGGTCATCCCTATCCGGTGGATCGTCAGGTGTATGACCAGAGTATAGCCTATCTTGAGGAAATACTTACCAAGGCCAAGATGGGCGTCTCCGAGAGAGAAAAGGCCCTGGGGAGGCTTCGCCAATTACATTTGAGGCTTGGTAGGTAAAGATGAAGGGCTTTTGCCCGTATAAGACACAGAGTTTTAATTTTTGGCCCTGTTTTTGGCTGTAGTTGCGGATAATAACCAAAATTTCTGCCTTGACATAACCCCCCAAAATTTTTTAAAAGGTCGCACAAGCTAAAACAAACGGCAGGTGATATTGGTGTCTCTTAGAGAACTTTTGACGGAAAAACGTGATGATATCCTTCAGGAATGGTACAAGGCCATTCTAGATACATATCCCAAAGAGGCGGCGGCCTTTCTCCGGCGCAATAGAGATCGTTTTGAAAATCCGGTGGGCCAACGTATTTTAGAGGGTATCGAAGGACTTTTAGACGAAATTCTTGGTGACTTTGATGAAAAGCGCATAAAGTACTTTACTGATCGTGTACTACGTGTACGGGCGGTCCAAGATTTTAATCCCTCCGTGGCGACTGGTTACATATTAGCCTTAAAGAAGGCCATTCGGGAGGTTATAGAAGACGATCTCTCCCCTGAACTCTGGTCTGAATTTTTGGATCTTCTAGACAAAATAGACGAGATAGCCCTTTACGGTTTTGATATTTATATGGCTTGTCGCGAGAGGCTCTATCACTTAAAGGTAGAGGAATGGAAAAAACGGGTCTTCCTTTTGCTTAAAAGGGCTAACTTTATCTTCGACGAAAGAGAAGGTTCTTTACCACAACAATAGATACCTAAAGTGAGGTAGGTAAATGGGTGCCGTATTCGCATTAATTACGGTGGTGGCTTTTGTATTAGTGGTTTATTTAGGTGTGGGGGTAGCGGGCCTGCATTTTCTCTTTGGGGTAATCATCCCGTATGTAGCCTTTTTTACTTTTCTCATCGGGATGATTTACCGGGTAATTGAATGGGCACGCTCTCCAGTACCTTTCCGGATTGTAACCACGTGTGGGCAACAAAAGTCTTTGAGTTGGGTAAAGCGTAACCCGTTGGAATCTCCTTACAACAATTTTGAAGTGGCCCTGCGTATGTTCCTTGAGGTAGTCTTTTTCCGCTCTCTTTTCCGTAACCTCAAGGCCGAGATAAAGGGTCGCAATCTCATTTATGGTTCCTACAAGTGGTTGTGGTTGTTTGCTATCCTTTTCCACTATTCCTTTTTTATAATCTTGCTGCGCCATTTTCGTTTCTTTGCCTATCCGGTACCTAAAGTTATTGATGGTTTGAATCAACTGGATGCCTTTCTGCATATTGGTTTGCCTCATTTTTATATTACCGATGCCCTCATTTTAGCAGGGCTTACTTTTCTATTTGTACGTCGGTTAGCTGATCCCAAGCTTCGCTATATCTCTCTTGCCTCTGATTATCTTCCTCTATTTATGATTTACGGGCTAGTTATTTCGGGTATCCTTATGAGGCATTTCTTTAAGGTTGACGTGGTGGGAGTAAAGGAGCTTACCATGAGTTTGGTCCACTTCAGTCCCAAGGTGCCTCAAGGGATAGGTACAATCTTTTTTATACATCTATTCTTTATTAGCGCCTTGATGGCTTATTTCCCCTTTAGTAAGTTGGTACACATGTTGGGTGTCTTTTTGAGTCCCACTCGTAATTTGGCCAACAATAGCCGAGCCAAGAGGCATATTAATCCTTGGAATCAGCCTGCTAAGTTTAAGACTTATTGTGAGTGGCAGGAAATCTTTTACGAGCAGTTAGTTGAGTCTGGTCAACCTATAGATGAAGATTGTCCTCAGGTAAAAGAGCGTAAGAAGGCAGAAGGTGCCGAGTAATTAGGAATTAAATTCTCCAAATAGAGAGGGTCGGATATGGCTAAGCTTCCAAAACCCGAAGAGCTGTTTGATTCAATAGATTGGACTCCGCCAGAAACGGATTGGATGGACACCCCGGTGGAATTTCAGCCTGGCCGGTGGTGCTATCCTGCCAAGAAAAAGGTGGTGGAGGATCTAGGTTTTCCTAATCCGCGGGAATGGTCCCCGGCAGATGAAGATTGGAAGATCCCTTCCAACTGGCGTGAAATTGTATTGGAGGGGATGAAGGAACGGTTAGAAAAATATCGCTCCTTTAAGCTCTTTATGGATATCTGTGTGCGTTGCGGGGCCTGTGCTGACAAGTGTCACTATTTTTTAGGGTCTGGAGATCCGAAGAATATGCCGGTACTCCGGGCGGAGCTGATGCGTTCCATCTACAAAGGGGAGTTTACGCTGCCGGGTAAGATTTTTGGTCGTCTGGCCGGGGCTCGGAAGCTCACCGAAGAGGTCATCAAAGAGTGGTTCTATTACTATTACCAGTGTAGTGAGTGTCGTCGTTGTTCTGTGTTTTGTCCCTACGGCATTGATACCTGTGAAGTGACCATGATGGGGCGAGAGTTGCTCCATCTCCTGGGCATTAATATCAACTGGATCCTTGAGCCGGTACGTAACTGTGTCTACATTGGAAACCACCTGGGTCTTCAGCCCCACACGGTCAAGGAAAACATCGAATATCTCTGCTGGGATATCGAAGAGGTCACTGGTTTAAAGATCCAACCCTCCTTTAACCGGAAGGGCGCGGAGATCCTATTTGTAGCCCCTTCGGGGGACTATTTTGCGGACCCTGGTATTTATACTTTTATGGGGTATCTGGTCCTCTTTGAGTATCTTGGATTGGATTACACCTTAAGTACTTATGCTTCAGAGGGTGGTAACTTTGGTCTCTTTACCTCCCACGAGATGATGCAGAAGATCAACGCCAAGATTTATCATGAAGCCGAGCGTCTGGGCGTGAAGTTCATCATTGGTGGTGAGTGTGGTCACATGTGGCGTGTGAAACACCAGTACATGGATACGGTAAACGGCCCGGCGCCAAGCAATCTGGAAGTGCCGAAGAGCCCCATTACGGGGACCGTTTTCGAGCACGCCAAGTCTACCAAGATGATCCATATTTGTGAGTTTACAGCGGACCTCATCGCCCACGGAAAGCTGGAGCTTGATCCCAGCCGCAATGATAAATATGTGGTTACTTTCCACGATTCTTGTAACCCTTCGCGAGGAATGGGCTTTTTTGAGGAACCGCGTTTTATCCTAAAACATGTGTGTAATAACTTCTATGACATGCCCGAGAATACCATCAGGGAGAAGACCTTCTGTTGTGGTAGTGGTTCGGGTCTGAACACCGACGAATTTATGGATATGCGTATGCGTGGGGGTCTACCTCGGGCCAACGCCGTGGAGTATGTACACAAAAAACACGGGGTGAATATGTTGGCCTGTATTTGTGCTATTGACCGGGCGGCCCTTTCTACGCTTATGCAGTACTGGGTACCCGAAGTAGGTGTTTGTGGTGTACACGAATTAGTGGCCAATGCTTTGGTCTTTCCAGACGAAAAAACAGGGAAGAAAAAACGGACTTTAGATTTACGTCAGCAACCTTTGAAGCCGGAGGATGAAGAAAATGTATGATACCGGCAAGATTCTAGCATTTATCGGGGCGTTTGTAGTCTTTGTGTCGACACCGTTTTGGTCGAATTTTGGAAAAGCGGCCTTTGAACCGCATCCCAAATTGCCCACGCAGTATAAGGAATGTGTTGAATCGAAAGAGTTTATGCGTGCGGATCACATGAAGCTTTTACGCCTTTGGCGTTACGATGTGGTTCGTAAGGAGCAACGGATTTACGTTAATTCTAAAGGGGAGACTTATCCCATAAGTTTGCAAAACGAGTGTATGCGCTGTCATACAAGCAAAAAGGAATTTTGTGATCAATGTCATAATTATGTGGCGGCACACCCTTATTGTTGGAATTGTCATATTTCGCCAGAGGAGAGGAAAGGATGGGCGTCAAAAGAATCTTTAAAAAAGGTATCAACCGAAGAAGCTTCCTCCGAATTGCCGGCTTCTCATCATTAGCAGGGCTTTGGGCCTCGGCCAATATAGGGCTGCTTACTGGTGGCCAGAAGGTAGAGGCCTATGAAGTAAAACCGAGTCCCAATGCCTTGCGGGCTGGACGTTGGGGAATGGTTATTGATACACGTATTTGTCGTCAGCACCCTGAGTGCAATAAGTGTATCGAGGCCTGTGATCATGAGCACAACGTGCCTCACATCCCCGATAAGAAGCACGAGATTAAGTGGATCTGGAAGGAAGAATTCGAAAATGCGTTTCCAGACACGGCACAGGAGTATTCCATCGAGCACCTAAAGGGGACGGAGTTTTTGGTTCTGTGTAATCATTGTGAGAATCCGCCCTGTGTACGTGTGTGCCCTACGCAGGCCACTTTTAAGCGGCCCGATGGTATCGTCATGATGGATATGCACCGTTGTATTGGCTGTCGTTTTTGTATGGCCGCTTGTCCTTTTGGGGCACGTAATTTTAACTGGATAAATCCGCGTGCTTATATTAAGGACCCGAATCCCGAGTATCCTACGCGGATGCGGGGTGTGGTGGAGAAGTGCATCTTTTGTAATGAGCGTATAGATCAAGGCAAGCTTCCGGTATGCGCCGAGGCTTGTCCTTATGGGGCTATTGTAGTGGGTGATTTGGCGGATCCTAACTCCAAGATTAATCAAATTTTGCGGGAGAACTTTACTATTCGACGTAAGACGCATCTTGGTACTGGTCCATCAGTCTTTTACATAGTGTGAGGTGCCTATGTTAGAGAAGGCTTTAGTTGGCAGTAAAAAGTATTATTTGTGGTTAGGGTTTTTGGGTGTGCTCATCCTGGTAGGTTTTTGCTGTTATATCAAACAGTTCTTCTTTGGTTTGGGTATAACAGGGATGAGCCGGAGTGTCTCATGGGGTTTTTACGTGGCCCAATTCACCTATCTGGTTGGTATCGCGGCCTCGGCGGTGATGGTGGTCTTGCCGTACTATCTCCACAATTACAAAGAGTTCGGCAAGATGACCATCCTGGGAGAATTTTTGGCCATTGCCGCGGTTACCATGTGCATCCTTTTTATTCTGGTGGATCTGGGTCAGGTACACCGGGTGATGAATGTTCTTTTGCATCCTACGCCCCATTCGGTCATGTTTTACGACATGATCGTTCTTAGTGGGTACCTCATGATCAATATTATTTGTGGTTGGTCGGCCTTACATGCAGAATACAAGGGTTCTAAGCCACCTGCTTGGGTAAAGCCCTTTGTCTATTTGTCTATTCCGTGGGCGTTCAGTATTCATACAGTCACGGCCTTTTTGTACTCTGGTATGCCAGGGCGTGACTTCTGGCTCACGGCCATTATGGCTCCTCGCTTTTTGGCTTCGGCCTTTTGCGCTGGTCCGTCTCTCTTGCTCCTATTAACCTTTATATTAAAAGGTTTTACCCGGTTTGATCCCGGCGATAAGGCTATCAAGACGCTGGCCAAGATTATAACATATGCCTTTTTGGCCAATATATTCTTCTTCCTGTGTGAGGTATTTACCGCGCTTTATAGTCATATCCCGGCGCACCGCTACCCTCTAGAGTATCTCTTTGTGGGCCTTCACGGGCACGGCAAGTTAGTCCCGTGGATATGGACTTCTTGGATTTGTGCCGCGGTGGCGGTGGTCTTACTTGTCCCGCCTAAGACCCGTAATAATTTTGGGACCTTGGCGGTGGCCTGTATCTTGGTTATCTTATCTACCTGGATCGACAAAGGCATGGGCTTGATTGTTGGTGGTTTTGTGCCAGATCCTCTTGACCACGTCATGGAATATATGCCTACCCTTCCTGAGATAGGAATAACCATTGGAGTGTATGCTATCGGTTTCTTGATTCTTTCGCTGCTCTACAAGATAGCTATTACGGTTAAGGAACAAAGGGGTCTCATTTAATTCTAGTGGTAAAAAGGCCCGGGTTGCTAAGCCCGGGCCTTTTACTTTGAAGTATTTTTTAGTGGAGTCTCAATGAAAAAAAGCAAAATTTCTCGTCTCGTTATTTCTGCCCAAAGAGGCGGGGCGGGAAAGACGCTGTGTACGCTTGGCCTATTAGCTGCCTTAAAGGCCCAGGGGCAAAGGGTTATTCCCTTTAAAAAGGGTCCTGACTATATAGACGCAGGGTGGCTTTCTTTTGCCGCCGGCAGTCCCTGCTACAATTTGGATCCCTTTTTCATGTCTGAGCAGACCATTGTTTCCTCCTTTTTGGCGCACACCCTGGACAAGGAAGGTATTGCTATCGTAGAAGGGAATAGGGGGTTACTTGATGGAGTGGATCTGGAGGGCACTTGTAGCACGGCCCAGTTAGCACGTTTACTCAAAGCACCGGTGCTTTTGGTCTTAGATTGTACCAAGGTCACCCGTACTTTGGCGGCCTTTGTGAAGGGTTGCCTGGTATTGGAAGAGGGGGTCCATATAGGGGGAGTTATTTTAAACCATGTGGTTCGGGCCCGTCACGAGCATATAATTCGCCACTCCATTGAATATTATACAGGGGTACCCGTTTTAGGGGCCTTACCCCGGCTCAAAAATTTTGTCTTCCCGATGAGGCATTTAGGGCTTTTGCCTTGGCAGGAACACCACGATGGGGCTCAGATCGTTCATCTCTTGCGGGATGTATTGGCGGAGAACGTAGATCTGGAGCGCATTAAGACTCTTTCCCAACAGGTTGCCCCCTTAGAGGGGAAATTGTTCCAATATCCTAGAGCGCGCTATCAAGTACGTATTGGGGTGTTTAGGGATGCTGCCTTCCAGTTCTATTATCCCGAAAACATAGAGGCCTTACGCTCTTTAGGAGCCGAAGTGGTGGAGCTTAATGCCTTAGAAACCAGAACTCTTCCTGAGCTAGATGCCCTTTACATAGGAGGGGGCTTTCCCGAAACCCAGGCCGATATTTTAGCCGACAATATTTCCCTGCGGCAGGATTTGCGTGAGGCGGTGGAGGCGGGGTTGCCGGTCTATGCCGAGTGTGGTGGGTTGATGTTTTTGGGGCGGAGCATACTTTGGCGAGGGAAGAGTTATCCCATGGTAGGGGCATTACCTGTAGATTTTGAAGTTTGTGAGCGACCCCAAGGGCACGGTTATGTGGTGGGGCAAGTGGTGGCCCCTAATCCCTTTTACCCCCAAGGACTGCTGGTGAAGGGGCATGAGTTTCATTACTCTCGCCCGGTTAATGGGGATAATGATCTCTGCTTTGCCTTTAAGCTGGAGAAGGGATACGGGTTTGGGGCGCGTTACGATGGCCTAATTTATAGAAATGTTTTGGGGGCCTATACCCACGTACATGCCCTGGGGCTTAAAGAGTGGGCCTTAGGGTTGGTAGAGGCTGCCGAAAGATTTAAAGAGCGAAATTTTACTTTACATCAGGACGGAAAAGCAGTAGAAGAGGAAGACAATAAACAGCTATCTGCTAGTGGTGGACACTAGCACCGAAAATTAGTGTATGAAGGAGGAGCCTATGTTTGAGATCACCATTAACTACGATGTTTGCCAGGCCGATCAGGAGTGCATTGAGGCTTGCCCCGCGCAGGTTTATGATGAAGGTGACGATGGAAAGCCCGTTATCGCTCGTCCGGAAGACTGCCTCGGCTGTGAGACTTGTGTAGAAGTGTGCCCCACTGGTGCTAT
>JALSKZ010000075.1 GCA_026988575.1 Thermodesulfobacteriales bacterium
CCCTGTTTTTTACCAGGGCCAGTATATAGGTAGTATAGAGACAGGCATTCCCCTTAAGGAAATATTTGCCCTCTCCAGTGGAGAAGAAAACGCCATGCAGGCCCTTTTAAAACCCGAAGTCGCTGCCGTAATGGAGACCCAAAAGAATATAGGCAATTTGATCCTGGCCACCCAATATAAAGAAATACCCCAAAAGGTCTTAAAGAGTGACCTGCTTCGTCAGGGCCTAGAGGGAGAAAAGATTTTTCTCTTCCCGGATTATGGCCTCGGGCTTGAACCAATAAAGGACTTCCAGGGGGCTACCATAGGGACCTTTGTTGTAGGCCGAGACCTTTCCGACCTCGCGGCCCTACTCCATCGAAATATAGTAAACACCTCCTTGGCCATTTTCCTGACCCTGGCCCTGGCCATAGTCGGAATATTTGCTATCACACAGGTATTGCGGCGGCAGCTAAATCTTGCTGTCTCCCGCATGGAAGATATTGCTCAGGGTGAGGGAGACTTGACCAAAGAATTGCCTGTAACCGGCAAAGACGAAATAGGTAAGCTTTCCAGGGCCTTTAATTCCTTCTTAGCCAAGTTAAAGCACATGGTCCAACGCCTCAAAGGCCAGGTCACCGACATAACCGAAACATCCGAAAAACTAGAAGAGGCGGCCCACTCCCTGGAAAACGGCGTAGTCCTGGTGGAAGACCAAACCCAAAATATCGCCCATACCAGTGAGGCCCTAGTCTTACGCACCGAAGAAGTACACAAGATGATCTCCGAGATGGAACAAGCCGTGTCGGAGATATCACAACAGACCACAAACGCGGCCAATGTAGCCGGCGAGGCCCAGGAACAAGTACAAGCCGTGGTGAATATAATAGACAAGTTGGGGAAAGGATCAAAAGAGATAGGAGAGGTGGTAAATTTCATTAATTCTATTGCTGATCAGACCAACCTTTTGGCCCTAAACGCCACTATCGAAGCCGCACGAGCGGGAGAAGCAGGCAAGGGTTTTGCCGTGGTAGCCAACGAAATCAAAGAGCTTGCCCGCCAGACAGGGGAAGCCACCGAAGATATATCCCAAAAGGTCCACGGTATTCAGGCCTCTTCCGAACAAGTAGTCGAGGCCGTAGAACGTATCTCTCAGGTCATCGCCCGTATCAGCGAAGTCTCTAACACCATTGCGGCGGCAGTGGAAGAACAGACCGCCACGGTCTCGGGAATATCAGAAAACATGACCGACGTGGCCTCTCAGGCCGAAGGATTATCCAAGTTGGTGCCTGAGATGCAGCGGGCCGCCGAACTCGTACGGGAAAGTATGGACCAGGTAAAGACCCAGAGGGAAAGATTGACAGCCCTGTCCCAAAACATGCGCAAATTGGTAGACCAGTTTAAGACTTAAACCTTCGCCAACCTCTGGCGGCCATGAGGTCTTCAAAAAGCTTTCTAAGCCTGATAAAGGCCTCGTGGTCGCCCCCTTTGTCAGGGTGAAGTTCCTGGGCCCGCTGACGAAAGAGGCGGGTGATATCTTCCTTACCCATGCGCCACAGACGTTGTTCAGAGACTCCAAAATAACGGGCAGCCTTGGTTATAATGTCTCCCAAATGGGCCTGTTTCTGCCGCAGGAGCTTGGCCTCGTGTTGACTAAAAAAACGCCTCTGGGCCTCCAAACGATCAAAATGTAAAATCACATAGCGGCTTAAGTAATCACGCAAGACTTCATGGGGACTAAGCCCCATCAAATAGGAAGGGTCTTCCAGGAGAGAACAAAGCTCTTGGAGGAAGAATTGGTCTATTTGGGCCAGCATCTGGGCCTCAGGCACAAAACGAGTCAACCGAGGGGCAAAATGGCGCGCCAGACCAAAGGCCGTATACACATAAGCCAAGACCTCTTTAGGCCTCAGTTTGGTCTCCATATCCATGATAAGCTGCTCTATTTCGTCTCGACTCTTCTCCTGAAGGATATTTAAAAAAGGCAAGGGGCGTCTCAGGAGGCCCTCTATATGGGTGGAACCAAACTTCAAAAATATGAGCCGCCTTTTATCAAAAGGGTGAAAACCCTCTTGTAGTTTTATTTGTTGCTCGTAAGGTAGCCTTTCCCGTTTAGGAAGGGATTTGTGGGCCGAAAAGTCTTGCACAACCCGGCGTATCTCTGGATCTACAAAGCGCCAGAAGATCTTCTCTAAAGCCCATTGATCGGTTTTTATACCTTTCCTTTCCAGGGCCTCTAAAATGTCTTCGGCAATGTAAAAACTATTACCCCCCGGATAAATAATGAACCGGCTGGGATCTTCTCCCAAAAAGACCAGATCTCTGGAGCGCCAAAGCCCCCCTTCCCACACCGACTCCCTTATAAAATAATAGACCCGGCCGAACCGCCTTTGCTGCGCAAGATACAAATTAGCCCCCATTTATGCCTTTTAAGATGGCTTATTTGGCCCTTAAAATACGTTTATCTCCCAAGCGCATGGTAAAACGTTCTCGGTCAAGGTACTCCAGAAGAGGAATTAGATATTTTCGCGAGGCCCCGGAAAGTAATTTGCGGAAGTCTCCTACAGCCAGTTCTTTGTGCTCGCGAAAAAACTCCCGCAAGCGTTGTTTAATCTCCTCTATTACTTCCACATGATAGACTAAATTTTCTTTCACCGGAATAAGAAGTCCTTCTTTTAAGAGCAAGTGATATATTTCTACTGTTAGATCGGGGTTTTCTCTAAACTGGGACAATATTTCGTCTTTATCTCGTGGTTGGAACCCCTCTCGACGAAAGGCCTCTTCTATGTTCTTTTTCAACTTTTCTAACTCATCAGCCAAGACGATCCGGTGAGTGGCCAGGCGTATCAGTTCCTTGTCTCTGGCTATTTTTCCCTCTTGTTCAAGTTCCTTGAGCAAGGTCTCAAAAACCCGCACCTCAAGCCCAGAAGGCAAGCGGTGACGCAGGTCTTCTTTGCTAAGCCCCGGTCGCAGGGGAAATTTTTGATGAAAACGGGCCAGGCGTTCTAGGACCTCGTCTTTAAGGCGGGTGTAAACTTCCCCAGAAATATATATTTTTCGGCCTTCGCCGTAAATTTGTCTTATTTTCCCCTGAGAGGCTAACTCTTGGAGTACCTTCTTAAGGGCATCTCCAAAAAGGGAAACCCGCAAGGCCATTTTCTCTTCGGTAATACCCAAAATACCCGCCCTTTTTACGTGGTAAAAGACCACCTCTTGAGGGGTACCATCTCTCAACAACTTTAATTCTTCTATTTGATGACGTTTAGAACGTTTACGTCTGCGCGCCAAGGGGTCAAGAACTACCCCTCCCCCTATGGTGACCATGGGGGAGTAACTACGTATGACAAAGTGATCACCCCGCCAACACACTACAGGCTCTTCTAAACGTATTTGCACCAGGGCCCTGCTGCCGGGATCAACCCTATCTATCCCTATCAAAAATATACGGCCCAATATCTCGCTGGTACCAATATGAAAGCGCACCCTTGTGTTGTGTAACAAAGGCCTTGGGGCACTTGAAAGATAGCGCAGATCAAGATCCAGGATATAACTTGGCTGTAATACCCCTGGGTGGGCCACCACGTGGCCTCGTTCTACATCTTCCTTTTCTATCCCTTGTAAATTCAGGGCCGTACGTAGGCCGGCCTCGGCAAAATCCCGATCCTGTCCGTGCACTTGGATGCGCCTTACCCTGGAAGAAAGTCCCTGAGGATAGACAACGATTTCTTCACCGACTTTGAGCCTTCCGGAAAGGGCTGTCCCAGTAACTACCGTACCAAAGCCCTTTATGGTAAAAACCCGGTCTACGGGCAATCTAAAAGGCCCTTCGGCGGAACGATCGGGGATATGGGCTACTAAATTATCCAATACCTCTACGAGTTCCTCTAGACCTTCGCCGGTAACAGCAGACACCGCTACCACGGGAGCTTGTTCTAAAAAAGTCCCCTTAAGGCCTTGCAAGACATCTTCTTTTACTAACTGGAGCCATTCTTCATCTACCAAGTCTTTTTTGGTCAGCACCACAATGCCCGACTTCACGCCTAAAAGTTCGCAAATTTCTAGGTGTTCTCTGGTTTGAGGCATAATGCCTTCGTCGGCGGCGATGACCAAAGCCACTAAGTCTATACCACTGGCTCCTGCCACCATGTTTTTGATAAAACGTTCGTGACCAGGGACATCCACAATCCCTAACCTTACCCCACTGGGTAAGGTTAAATGGGCAAAACCTAGTTCGATGGTAATACCCCGCTTTTTCTCTTCTTTCAGGCGGTCGGTATCTATGCCCGTAAGGGCCTTAACCAGGGTGGTCTTACCGTGATCTATATGACCAGCAGTACCCAAAATAATACGCTTGATAGCCATATCTTTATCTCTAAAAACCTTTTTCTCTGGAGGCAAGTGTTTTATTTTAGAGGACAAATTTCCCTGAAAGGTCTCGGTCAAATATTTGCTATGCTCATAAATCTGGCTGCCTTTGTAATTATTGTAGCGGGGCTAAAAGCGGCTCAGTCCCTTTTGGTACCTATCTTCTTGGCCCTTTTTTTGAGTCTCATCTGTGCCCCTTTAATTTTGTGGCTCAAGCGCAAACGGATACCTGTATGGCTGGGCGTAATAATTTCCCTTCTCCTCCTGGTGGGTTTTGAGGCCGTAGTGGGTACCCTTATTGGCACCTCCCTTGCCGATATTATGAACCGTCTCCCTCAGTTTCAACATCAATTTGACCAACTGCAAAGCCAAGTTTTTACATGGTTAAAACAGCGGGGCCTTATAACCAATGACTTTCAGATGATCCGTCTCTTTCAACCCGCAAGGGTAATACCCCTCCTAACCGGAACACTCAAAAATTTTGGTGGTATGCTCTCCAACACCCTTTTTGTATTGCTAACTTTTGTTTTTATGCTCTTTGAGACCGGGGCCATTTCTCTAAAAGTAAGGGCCATGGTCTCTGAAAAACCAGAGGCCTTAAGGGAATTTAATAACCTATTAAAGAGCATAAACCGTTTCATCGCGGTAAAAACCCTGACCAGTCTGGCCACGGGGCTGCTTATAAGCCTGTGGCTTTACATACTCCGGTTAGATTACGTATTGCTCTGGGGAGTTTTGGCCTTCTTTTTGAATTTTATTCCTACCATAGGCTCTTTTATTGCCGCGGTCCCGGCCGTATTGTTTAGTCTCTTACAACTGGGCTTTTGGAAGACCATGTTGGTGGTGGTAGGCTACCTGGTGGTTAATCTCTTAATAGGCAATGTACTAGAACCGCG
Source organism: Thermodesulfobacteriales bacterium (assembly GCA_026988575.1). GTDB lineage: Bacteria > Desulfobacterota > Thermodesulfobacteria > Thermodesulfobacteriales > Thermodesulfatatoraceae > JALSKZ01. Next base: position 5,241 of record JALSKZ010000075.1, read on the forward strand.
CTTTATGGGCCAAACAGTAGGACTGTCTCCCCTGGTGGTCTTTTTGTCTATGACCTTCTGGGGGTGGGTATTAGGCCCTGTAGGGATGCTACTTTCGGTGCCCCTTACTATAATAGTCAAAATAGTGGCCAACACACATTCTCAAACCAGGTGGATAGCCATCCTTTTAGGAACTACCAAAGAAGCGGAAACTTTATTAGAACAAAGACATAACAAGACCTGAGGCAAAGATCTAAAAGGAGGAACAATGTCTCCCAAATGGCGTTTAGTCTTCATGGGTACCCCCCAATTTGCGGTGCCGATCTTAGAGGCCTTGCTCAATAGCGAAAACGAAGTGGTCGCTGTAGTAACCCAACCAGACAAACCCGCTGGTCGGGGCAAGAGACTCACCCCCCCTCCGATAAAACTGTTGGCTGAAAAAAAGGGGCTCAAAGTGTTGCAACCCCAACGCTTAAAAGACCAAAAATTTTTAGACCAAATGCACTCTTTACGACCAGAGGCCATTGTCGTAGCCGCTTACGGAAAGATACTTCCCAAGGCCTTACTAGAGCTGCCTCGTTATGGTTGCCTTAACGTCCACGCCTCGTTGCTCCCCAAACTTCGTGGGGCAGCCCCTATTAACTGGGCCATTATCACCGGAGAAAGAGAAACAGGCATTACCATAATGCAAATGGACGAAGGTATGGACACAGGAGATATTATCCTCCAGAGGGCAGTGACCATCGGGCCAGAAGAGACGGCGGGTGAACTCCACGATCGCCTGGCCCTGCTTGGAGCCGAACTCATTGTCGAGGCCCTCAAAGGCCTCAAACAAGGCCTACTCAAACCAAAACCCCAACCTGAAAAGGGGGTCTCTTACGCCCCACCTCTAAAAAAAGAAGACGGTTTTGTCGATTTTACCCTTTCGGCCGAGGAACTGGCCCGCTTAATCAGGGGACTGGACCCTTGGCCCTCTGCCTATGCCTACTTTAGAGGCAAGCTAATCAAATTTTTCCGCCCCCAGGTCGAAGAAGATCAAAGTCATAAAGGCATTCCTGGAGAGATTGTGACTGTGGAACCCCATAGCCTGGTAGTGGCCACCGGCCAAGGGCTACTTAAGATACGGGAAGTCCAGGTAGAAGGCAAAAGACGCATGCCGACAACAGATTTTATTCGGGGCTGGCGCCCAACCCCGGGTGAACGCTTTGAGGGACGCTAAGGTAAGTCCTTGCCGGTGGTCGTCATGGCCAACTGGCAATGCAAAATACCCTTAAACGATCGAATACGATCGGCCAATTCCTGAATATCCCTGGCCCTGCCCTTTACTATCACCACTTCCAAACAGTGATCATGGTCTAGATGTACGTGTTGCGTGGTAATTATCTGCTCGTGAAAGTCGTGCTGAAGGTCTATCAAACGATCAGTCAGTTCCCTTTTGTGGTGGTCATATACATAAGTTATAGTGCCAATTACTTCCTTATCACTCTGGCGCCACTCTTCTTCTACCAGCTTCTCACGAATCAGGTCTCTAATGGCTTCCGATCTATTTGTATAATGTTTATTGGCAATGTAACGGTCAAAGACTTCTAATAGCTTTACCGGCATAGATACGCCAAAGCGATATAATTCTCCCATAACCCTGGCCCTCTTGATTTTTTGACCAATTATCAATCAGATTCTGAAATAAGGCAATAGGTAATCTGTGATCTGTATAGGTTCTAAAGGTTATAAATGAGATCGCCACGGCGACTATGTTCGCCTCGCGATGACAGATAAAGGGTCATGGCGAGCGAAGCGAAGCAATCTCAGACGGAGCAATCTCTTTTTATTAATCCTTAACCGAAAGGATACCAAGTATCGGACCAGGTAATTCTTGAAGCCTGGGGTTTCTTTTAAATTCCGCGGCGGGAACCAACTTGTAACTCAGTGGTTCTAAACCCTTTTTTTCCAAGAAATCTTTCAGTCTTTGGTGCAACTCAGGGGATTCTTCCTGAACGATAAGGACCAAATAAGTAGGGGCTACTTTGAGCCCCAAAAGGACCCCCCTTTGGACATCTATTTCATTGGCCATCTCTTTAAATAGATAAGTAGGCAATTGTTCCATTTCTTTAAAAAAGGCCTTTAGGGCCGGGTAGAGAAAGTGACGTTGATTTAGGTAAAAAAAATTCCGGTTATTGCCGGACTCCCCCTCTATGAGTTGCATCTCCTTAAGCTGATCAAGGGCCCTCTTTATAGGCGCCCAGGAAAGACCAGATTTTTTGGCAATCTTTCGACCTGTTAACCCTGCTTCTCGATACAAAGTGTATAAAATAAGCCATTTAGACCGCGAACCTAATTCGTTTAACAAACTTAAGACGTCGATCATATACCTCCTCCACCTGAACATAATCTCTCTAAGGTCTCCTTAAAATGTTTATTCGTAACCTGTTTTTTATTCTTTAATCTGTACGCTTTATTGATCTAAAAAAAGATCAAAAAAAGGACTTGCTCTGCTTTAAGTCAAAATTTAAATTAGAAAATGATTTTGTAAACTATTTTTATGGGTAAGTAGATAAATATGTCTATTGACCAAGAGTTTTTATTGCCTAATACCGACCTTTTTTCAGATTGGTTGCGATTTTTGGACCAGTTGCCTCTTGGTCTCTTAGTATCTAATAACAGCTTTAATATAGTTTTGGTAAACCGCATAGCCGCGTCTCTATTGCGCAAGAGCGAGAAAGAAATTTGTGGACAAAAGTGTTTTCGTATTCTCCACGGGAAAGATTCCCCACCAGACTTCTGCCCTCGTAGGCAGCTGCTTTCTTCTGACGGTTTAAAAGAGGCCACCTACCTCATCCATGAGGGTGGGAAAAAGATCAGGGAAAGGCTTTTCCCTCTGAAAGATAAAAAGGGAGAGATTTTAGGATACATCCATCTCCTAGAAGTTAAAGAAAAATCCCCTCTAGAAGCAACCCTAGCCACCTCTTTTCCCACTCTCTTTACCACACATAAAGGACACCAAATAAGCTTCCCAGGGGGTAATCCGGCGCAAAAAGGGCAAACTTGTTACGAGGCCTTATATGGCCGACAAGGCCCCTGTAAAAATTGTCCTCATCAAAGTGGCCAACCCAAATATCAGATGCTTAAAAATCCGCAAAATGGTCGCTGGTATTACATAATCGAAAACGTTTCCTCCACTGGAGATACCAGTACAGGTTTTACCCTGGACATTACTTTACTCAAGGAAAAAGAGGAAGAAATCCAAAAAAGAGAAACCATATTACGAATTCTGAACGAAATAAGCGATTTATTCCTCAAAAAGGGCCAATGGGAGTCTCTGGCCCCCAAACTGGAAGAATTTTTGAAGTTTATTGCCGCTCAAAGGCTTTACATCCTTGAAGAAGACGAGACAAAGGGGCTTTTGAACCCAGGCTTAATAGTACCTCCCAAAGCCCCTCCACCTTCTAAAGTCTCCAAAACCCAATGGGAAAGCCTCCCCTGGGTACGGGACAACATACATCTAGTTGAACCTACTAAAGAAAATTTTTTGCCCCAAAGGGGTTTGATTACTCCTAATTGCTGGCTTTTTTGGCATCCCTTTCCTTCTGGGGGCGTTTTAGGGGTGGAATTTGCGAAAAAACCGCCTGATTTTATACAGGAAGCTTTGATAATGCTCTGCAACACCCTAGGCCATATTTGGGCAGCCTACCAAATGGCCCAAAAATTACGCAAAGAACACGAAAGAGTGCGCGTAATATTATCCAGTATGGCCGATGGAGTCATCGTTACCAACAACGACGGATATATCGAAATGATGAACAAGGCGGCGGCCAAATTAACGGGCTGGGCCCCGACTTTTGCGCAGGGCAAACATATACACGAAGTACTACCGCTTCGTTTTCTACCCAACCAGCAACCTGAAGACTTGATTAGTGTTGTACATAAATTTGGCTCAAGTTATCAACCCTCTCAGGATTTCTTGTTTTATAGCCGCAACAATACTAAACACCGGCTACATGTCTCTGCTGCCCCCATAAAAGATAGGGCCTCCAACGAATTAATAGGGGTGGTAGTGGTATTTAGAGACCTTACGCGCTATTTTTCCCTGGGCGAAGAGAAATTTCGCCGTCAAAAATTACAGGCCCTAGAGGTAATGGCCGCTGGACTGGCCCACGACTTTAACAACCTACTCATGAACATCGCCTCCCATCTTTTTCTGGCCCGCAATAGTTCTGATCCAAAAAAAATTCAGCAGTCCCTCGAAAATATAGAAAAGATCTTGAAAAGGGCCCGAAACCTTACGGAACGCCTCTTCCATTTTGCCCAAAGAGAGATCCCCTCCTCCAAGGCCTCTGACCTTAAACAAATAGTGACCGAGATAGTAGAGCTTATCTTGAGTGGTAGCAGTATAAAAGCCCGAATGGACCTGCCCGAAGATTTATGGCGGCCGTTAATAGACGAGACGCAACTGACCAGAGTAATTCAAAACCTCATCCTAAACGCCCAAGAAGCCATGGGAGAGACTGGGACCCTATGGATAAAGGCCCAGAATATAAAAATAGACGAATCTAGCCCCCTGCCCTTGAAGAAGGGGCATTATATTCGCCTAGAAATAAAGGATAACGGACCAGGGATCCCAGCGCATCTCCTCCCCTATATATTTGACCCCTACTTTACCACCAAAGCAAAAGGTTCTGGTCTAGGCCTGGCTATAGTCTACGGCATAGTAAAAGATCATAATGGTCATATAGAAGTTTATTCTAAAGAAGGCAAAGGGACTTCTTTCGTTATATACTTGCCAGCCGAACAGGAATATTTATCAACCAAAGAACAACAAAATAAAGAGGATAATTTAAGAGACAAAACAAAACTTTCTGGCAACAAAATATTAGTTATAGATGATGACTTTGACCTTTGTTCTTCTCTAAAGGAAATGCTTTCTATTGTAGGTTATAAAGTAGAAACCGCAGAAAAAGAGGAAATAGCTTTAAAAAAATACAAAGAGGCCCTTAAAAAAGGAGATAAGTTTAAAATAGTTATTTTAGATTTAATGTTATCTGGAACTACAGGATGGGAAATATTATCAAAGTTAAAAAGTATCGACCCGAAAATAAAAATAATATTGACTAGCGGCTATTCTAAAACTTTATTAGATAATAAGATACCTAAAGATATAACCTTTTTAAGAAAACCATTTCTTATGGAAGAGCTTTTGCAGGCAATAGAAAAGTATTTGGAAAAAGACGAACTATAGAGAGATTAATCTTGCCAATTTGGACGGTGGATAGCAAGAGCCAAATATCTATTATTTTCTTGGAAAATTAGTCTCTTTTGGACCATATCACGTAGAAAATTTTTTAATTCATCTTCTTTAAGGCCGGTAAATTTGTTTTTTATTTCCGAAAAATTTCTTATATCCGTCAGGAATAGATAAACTTTACGTCCCATGCCAGTAAGACGATGATGTAATACTTTGTCCTCGGGTAGGACTTGACGAATCAAAATAAACCTACCCCCATCACGATAGGCCAAAAGAGGCCCTTTAGTTTTTGAAAGGGCTAGGTAACGTTTCTGCCAGCGTAAAACCTTTTCTCTTACCGGACGCCACAATCTTCTCTGGAACACCCGATCACCGCGATAAGACCAAGCCAAAGGGACAAGGCCTTTAAATACCTCCTTAGGGAATAATATCCGGTAGTGCGGATGCGGATAAATCGCCTTTAACCCAAAAGATTTGTAATCTCTAAAGACCGGGCTCCCGTAGCCTAACCAAAAAGAAACGGTAGTAAGAGGTCTAAAGGGAAAAACAAAATCCAAATTAACCAGAGATTCTTCCATTTCTTCCCGCGTAGACAGAGGAAACTCTAAAATAAGATTCCCTTCTAACAAGAGACCTGCTTCCTCACAATGCCGCATGGCCGCCACGTTATCCATAGCAGTTGTACCCTTGTTAAGGCGTTTTAATAAAGAAGTACTCAGGGCCTCGATGCCAATTTGTACCCAGTGCAGGCCCCCCTGGCGCATAAGATGATAGTGTTTCCGTTGATATACAGCCCTCAATTCCGCAAAAAAACGGTAATCTAGGCCGTCTTGAGCCAGCGCAGAAAAAAGATTGAGCGCACCCTGGGCAGGTAGACAATTATCCATAAAAGAAAAGTCCAAAAGCCCGGCCTGGGCATGTGCCCTTATCTCTTTAAGGACCTTTTCCAAGGGCTTTTGACGATAACCCCGCCACTGAAGGTTTAAATTACAAAAGCGGCACTTAAACCACCAGCAACCACGAGATGTTTCCAAGGGAACCAGCGGGAAAAATCTCTTCTCCCCAGGCAGCGAAAGCACTTCTTTAAGATAATCTTCATAAATAGGCGAAGGAATTTCCGAAGCCGAAAGCTCTAAAAAGCCTTCCCCCTGAATCTGCCCGTTTTGGCGATAAAATAAGCCCCGCGAGGGTAAGGGTTCCCGGTTAACAAGATGTTTTAAAAGCCCTAAAAGGGGCCTTTCTCCCTCACCATTTATTACGTAATCTATCGTGGGAAAACATTGCAAAAGGGCCTTCCCCATTTCGTCTGCACAGCTCGAACCACCAAAGACTATGGGAAGCTCGGGAAAGTGTCTTTTAAGCCATCTTGCCCCCCAAAGGGAGGAACAAAGTTGATTTAAGCAGACCGAAAAGCCCACCGCTAGAAACTCTGACCAAGGCAGGGCCGAAAAATATTCCTCAAGGGTATTTTCCAAAACCGCTAAAGTTGTTTCAAAGTCGACGGCGAGGGATTTTTTGCGTGTCAGCCTGTTAAACAACGAGAGGATTTCCTTTTTGTGTTGAGGGAAAAGTAGGGCTGCAAAGAAAGATTCCGCCAACCAGGAAGTCTCGCTAAGCACGTGATATTGTTGGAAACCCAGCCTTTCAGCCACCCGCACATAAGGATGGAAAGTTCTGACCTCAAGTTCAGGCCACACATTCCTTAAATATCCTTTTAACACGCCCAACTGTACCGAAGGACGATTAAAAAGAGGCCACGGCATGGAGACCAAGGCAAAAGCCTTTTTCATAGTCTCAATTTAACACTATAGGAGTAAAAAAACAGCAAATTAGTTACCGTTTAATTTGTCTTAGGGCAATAGGTCACCACCAAACAGGCCAAAGCCCTCTGCGTTTTTTTCGTAATATTTCGCCATGGCTACACACACGGCCTCAGAGGAATAGAATTGTTTCAATTATTGACCTAGGTATCCAGTTTGTGTTTAAATTTGAAAAGAGATATTTTCAGACTCCTATTCCAAGAAAGACCATGCTTTTTTGGCCCCTAAAGAGGAGGGCTATTTATTGGTTAGAGAGGCCAACATAAAAAGCAAGGCCCTAAACCATCCCAAGTCTCTCAAACGGGAGATAATAGAAAGTATTCCTGGGCTTTTATTAATTGTCGCGGTAGCCATTACAGCTTATGTAGTTGCGCCTTATCTCCGCCAGTACCCTCTATTTCGCACTTATCTTGAGCTCAAAGATTTTATCTTGGCCATTCTCTTTGGCATTTTTATCAAAAACACCCTTGGGGTGCCGGCTATTTTTCATCCTGGTTTGCGTTTCTCCACTATTCTTACCAAAACGGGCATCGTAGTAATGGGTGCTAAATATTCCCTAAGTGGGCTTATCAAAGTCGGAGGGCCAGCCCTAATCTACATCGCTTTTTTCCTCTTTGGGTCGGCCCTATTTTTGATGTGGGTAGGAAAAAAGGCCCGGGTTCCCACTCCCTTAGCCGCTTGTTTATCGGCTGGGCTTTCGGTATGTGGCGTTTCCGCTACTATAGCCATTGCCCCAGCAGTACGCGCCCGCAATCGCGATATGGCTTACTCCATCGCGGTTGTCCTCATGTTTGGCTTGTTGGCCCTATTAGTTTTTCCTGTCCTTGGGAGATTGCTTCATCTAAGTGATCTCCAGTACGGGGCCTTTTGTGGAGTGGGGATCGTCAATTCGGCCCAAGTCCTGGCCGCCGGATTTGCTTACAGTGAAGAGGCCGGTCTGGTAGCCGGTATTTACAATATCGGACGGGTAGTCTTTTTGCCCTTTGTAGTATTGATGCTTGCCATTATAGCCGCCAGCCAAGAAACCCCTGAGGGAAAAGAAGGCCTTAAAATAAATAAGTGGCAGATAATCATAGATAAGTTCCCCATCTTTGTCTTGGGATTCCTCTTCGTGGTCCTGCTGAACACCTTTGGTTTCCTAAACAAGGAAGAAATCCACCAGGCCAAGGTCTTCATGAATTGGGCCTTCCTCTTGGGATTTGCCAGCATTGGGCTTACAACCAGACTATCCGATCTAAAAGCTGCTGGACTTTCCGGTTTTCTGGTAGGGTTCGTGGTAGCTGGGCTTAAAGCCGCCTTAGCCCTGGGCGTTGTCCTCACTTTTTTGGATTAGGAGGTAATCATGGCCCTTTCCAAATCTCGCAAACAGGATATCGTGGTCATAATTATGGGGATAGCTCTGGTACTATTAGCCAAGTTGCTCCACTAGCCTTGTTTAGTAGAGTCCTTTTTGGGGTGTCCGAACCCCTGAGAAAGCGTAATTTAGAGTTGACCATTAACCTGGTCAAAAAGACTGGAGCCTCTCTTTTAGTCCTCTTAGTAATCGATGATTATTTTTGTCATTATGGCGAAGTAGATCCCCTCGCCTCCCCACAAAGTAGAGAAGATTTTGTGACCTATGTATTGGAAGAAGGCCTTAAGGAAGCCCAAAAAAGGCAAGCCGCTCTGAAAAGACAACTCTCCCAGGCCGACCTCTCTTACCGTATCTATTTAAAACAAGGCTCCTTGCTAAAAGTCCTTTTGGAAACAGCCCGTTTAGAGAGAGTAGATCTGATTGTCTTAGAAGGCACTACCCTAAGCCGCAGGGCCTACAGAAAACTTCTTCGTGAAGCTCCTACTAGCCTTTTGTTTCTTTAAAAAGCTGGCGCCTTTACAGTATTTTACGCCGACAAAATGTCATAGAAGAAAAAATGGTTCGCTATTCGCATAAATATTTATGCGAAGGTCCAGGTTACTTTAGTAAGTAGAACTTTGATTAAGAAAAAAGTCAATTAATTAATAGAAACTTGGGTCTCATTATTTGAGACTTTTGCAAAACACCTTTTCTTAAGGCCCGTTTCAGGATCCGTTCCTATTTTTCGAAACGAAAAATAGGAACGGATCCTTTGCGGTTGTGCTTGCAATATAGATCTTAGCAATTTTGCAAAGGTCTTTTAGCTTGTTTAGTATAATTGGTAGGCCTATTTTGTTACATTCTATTTAAGAAAAATTAAACTTTTTGAGAATTTGCGGGATGGGGCACTCGTCATGAGCGTATTCAAAATGTTATTTGTTTTGGTTTTCTAGTATAAGTTCTCTTATAGCTAACGATATAGATACAGGTTTAGAAAATTCTTGAGAAACTTCGTAGCCTATATAGTTTAGCCACGTAAGTAATAAATCTAGATTTTTAAGATCAATATTTTCGATTTCTGCACTTATTTCTATCTGGTCTTCGATATTAATGGTTATTTTAACGGTTTTTTGATCAATTTTCACCTTAAATTTGACTTTGCTCTTGTTCAAAAGCGTTTTTAATATATATTCGCTGATGTTTCCCGTATATTCTTTTTGGTCTTCTAAGATCAATATTATAGATTGTTCTTCTGGTCTTTTTTTAGTAATTTTCTCAATAGTAAATTTTATATCTTTAAGGATTTTATTTGTCTGGTAGCGAAGTTTGTTTTGTAAGACTTCTACAGTAGGTAAAATATAGGATGAGTTGTCTTCAAAAGATTCCAAAAATTCGGTAGGGGGGAGGCGTCTTTTAGACGTGGGGTAAGAAATAATTTCTTGGAGTTGCGTGAGGACCTCTGGGGAAACCTTTATCTGACGAAACTCTTTTAACCCAGCTTCTTTTATGGCTTCACGCCAGAAGGCATCACGCTGAAAATCACGGCTGCCGTAGTCGTACTCGTAATATACTGCTTTTATACCGGCCGAGGCAATGAGTTTAAGACACACATAGCAAGGAGCTAAGGTGCAGTAAAGGTCGGCCCCTTCTACGGAGATGCCAAAGCGAGCTGCTTGGGCGATGGCGTTGGCCTCAGCGTGGGTGGCTCGACAAAAATTATATTTATCTATATCAGGAATGCCCTTTTCGCGCCGAAAACAGTAGCCAGGACCTTTGTCTATACAATGCCAGGCCCCAGGCATGGGGCCGTTATAGCCCGTGGCCAGAATGCGTTTGTCGCGTACTATTACTGCTCCTGAGGGGCGCGAATTGCAACCGGAACGTAGGGCAACCATCTTGGCCAAGAGCATAAAATATTCGTGCCACGGGGCCCTTTTCATAGGACAAAAGAGTCTTTTAACTCCTTATATAGAGGAAATTGCGCACACAGCTGGCCTACTTTTTGACGAATTTCCTTAATTAAGGTCTCGTTCTGGTGGTCTTTTAACACAGCCACCATCCACTCCCCTACTTGTTCGATCTCTTTTTCACGCAGCCCCCGTGTGGTAACAGCGGGTGTACCGATACGTATGCCGCTCGTTATCCTGGGCGGAAGGGGGTCAAAGGGAATGGCGTTTTTATTTACGGTAATACCAGCTCGTTCCAGCGCTTGTTCTGCTTCGGCACCTGTTAGGCCTTGTTGGGTAAGATCTACCAAAATAAGGTGATTATCTGTCCCTCCAGAAATAAGCCTGAAGCCGTGCTGTTGGAGTAGCGCCGCCAGAGCTCGGGCATTGGCCACCACTTGTTGTTGATAGGTCTTAAATTCTGGAGCCAAGGCTTCTTTAAAACATACGGCCTTGGCGGCGATAATGTTCATGTGCGGTCCGCCCTGAATTCCAGGAAAGACTGTTTTGTCAAGGAGCCGGGCGTATTGTCCCTGGGCCAGGATAAAACCACCCCGTGGCCCACGCATGGTCTTGTGAGTGGTAGAAGTTACGAAATGCGCATAGGGTACTGGAGAGGGGTGAATGCCTGCCGCCACAAGACCGGCGATGTGGGCCATATCTACCATAAGATAGGCCCCGACTTCCTGGGCTATCTGGTAAAAGGCTTCAAAGTCAATAACGCGGGGGTAAGCGCTGGCACCCGCTACAATGATGCGGGGGTGGTGTTCCTGAGCCAGCTTACGTACCTCTTCGTAATCTATGGTCTCTGTGTCGCGAGAAAGGCCGTAATGCACGACTTTATATAGTTTGCCCGAAAAATTGACCTTGGAGCCGTGAGAAAGGTGGCCTCCGTGGGCCAAATTCATGGACAAAATAGTATCTCCAGGTTCGAGTACCGCAAAATATACGGCCATGTTGGCCTGGGTACCTGAATGGGGCTGTACATTGGCGTATTCAGCCCCAAAAAGCACCTTGAGTCTCTCTACAGCTAACTCTTCTACCTGGTCTACAAATTGACAACCTCCGTAATAGCGGTGCTCTGGATACCCTTCGGCGTATTTATTCATCAATACCGTACCTTCGGCTTCCATAACCGCTAGAGAGGCAAAATTTTCAGACGCTATCATTTCTAGCTGACCGCTTTGACGCTCGATTTCTTGCCGAATAAGGGCCGCTATCTCTGGATCAGTTTGTTTTAGGTGTTTCATTTCCGTCCTCTTTGACTATGTTTTCTATCATTTCTACCCGCCGGGCATGTCGTCCCCCTTCAAAGGGGGTTTCCAGAAAGACTTTGACTATTTCTAGGGCCAAGGCGTCTCCTAAGACACGCCCCCCCAGCACAAGTATATTGGCGTTGTTGTGCCGTCTGGCCATTTGCGCGGTAAAAGGCTCATGACAAAGAGCAGCACGAACGCCGGTAAAGCGGTTGGCTACCATACTCATACCCAGCCCGGTGCCGCACACCAAAATGCCCCGTTCCACCGCGTTTTCCGCCACCACACGGGCTACTTTGGCCCCGTAAACTGGGTAATCTACCGAATCCGTACTGTAACAGCCCATATCTTCCACTTGGTGTCCCATGCTGGTAAGGAACTCTTTGATCTTTTCCTTGAGCTCAAAACCAGCATGATCACTACCCAGGGCTATTTTCATGGCTACCCCTCAAATTCTTTGAAAATTAATACCGCATTCGTTCCCCCAAAGCCAAAGCTGTTGGACAGGGCCACTTTGACTTTTTGTTTCCGGGCCTGATTGGGCACATAATCTAAATCGCACTCGGGATCTGGCTCTTCGTAATTTATGGTGGGGGGAATCACCCCTGTTTCTATGGTTTTTACGGTAAATACCGCCTCTACACCCCCGGCGCCACCCAAAAGGTGTCCGGTCATGGACTTGGTAGAAGATACGGGTATAGCTTTGGCTCGTTCTTTGAACACGGTTTTTATGGCCCGGGTTTCGGCAAGGTCGTTTAGCGGGGTACTGGTACCGTGGGCGTTAATATAATCTACATCTTGATAGCTCAGACCTGCATCAGCCAGGGCCATGGCCATACACCTTGCGGCTCCTTCCCCGTCTTCAGGAGGCGCAGTCATGTGAAAGGCGTCTCCTGTAAGGCCGTAGCCGCACAATTCCGCATAGATTTTGGCGCCACGCTCTAGGGCGTGTTCTAGGCTTTCTATAATAATAATCCCTGATCCTTCTCCAATTACAAATCCGTCTCTTTTGGCGTCAAAGGGGCGACTGGCCTTTTCAGGAGTATCGTTATATTTGGTAGACAAGGCCTTTATAACCGAAAAACCTGCCACGGTAAGAGGGGTAATGAGGCCTTCGGCACCGCCACAGATCATTACCTCGGCCCGCCCTTCCCTAACAAGCCGAAAGGCCTCACCAATGGCGTGACTGCCTGCGGCACAGGCTGTACACACAGCCAGGTTAGGCCCCTTGGCCCCGTAGAGTATGGCTACTTGACCGGCGGCCATGTTGGGAATCATCATGGGGACAAAAAAGGGGGAGACCCTACGCCACCCCTTTTGGTGGAGAATGGGGGTGTAATGTTCTACTGTGCCGACCCCCCCCATTCCTACACCAATAATGACCCCAGCCCCTTCCCCTAAAGGAGTTCCTAGGAGCCCAGCGTCTTCTAGGGCTTCGTGGCTGGCGGCGATGGCGTACTGGATAAAGGTATCCACGCGCGAAACCAGCTTTTTGGGCATAAAATCTTCGGGCTTAAAGCCCTTTACCTCGCCGGCCACCCGGCTGGGGTACCCGGTAGCGTCAAATTTGGTAATAGGGCCAATACCTGACCGACCAGAAACGAGCTTTTCCCACGTTTCGGTAACCCCTATACCCAAGGGGGTTATAGTACCAAGCCCCGTTACTACTACGCGATGCTTCTCCTTCACTAGGCCTCTCCTACACGGACTTTAATATAATCAATTACGTCTTTTACAGTACGAAGCTTTTCGGCTTCTTCGTCGGAGACCTCTACGTCAAAGGCTTCTTCCATGGCCATGACCAATTCTACCAAATCTAGTGAATCTGCTCCCAGGTCGTCAATAAAAGCAGCCTCTGGTTTGACCTTTTCTCGAGGGACATTGAGTTTTTCAACGATGATCTCTATCACTTTTTCTTCTACAGACATGTTAGCCTCCTTTTAGCCTGTTTAAATTGTCTCTTAAGGATGCCTCTTTTTACCGAAGGGTTTTTATTATTTCAAGCCGTTAAGGCATAATTTGTAGGTATTTATTATCCCTTCCTCTGGGTTAAAAATACGTGGACGTTTTTGCCCCCTTTACGCCAGGATCTAAGGCTTTTACATATATAGCCCACCGTTTACGTGTATTACAGATCCCGTGATATAAGAGGCCTCTTCGGAGGCCAAAAACACCACCGCTGGGGCCACTTCTTCGGGGCGTCCTACACGCCCCATGGGGATCTGGGCGATGACGGCCTCTTTTATTTTAGCAGGTATTTTTGAGGTCATATCCGTTTCTATAAAACCCGGGGCAACCACATTGACCGTTACACCCCTGGAAGCCACCTCACGGGCCAGGGATTTGCTAAACCCCAAGATCCCCGCCTTGGCGGCGGCGTAGTTTGTCTGACCTACATTACCACTAAAGGCTATTACCGAAGAGATGTTAATGATACGCCCGTAACGGCGTTTGAGCATACCCTGTAATACAGCCTTACAACAGTTAAACACACCCTTTAGATTTACCGCGATTACTTGGTCGAAATCTTGAGGCTTCATCCGTAAAAATAGAGTATCGCGGGTAATGCCGGCGTTATTGACCAGGATCTCTATCGGTCCCAGGGCCTCTTCGGCCTGTCTTACTGCCTGGGTTACGGCTTCGAAGTCAGCCACATCAAACGGCAAGGCCAGGGCCTTTGCCCCCAGAGATTCTATGGTTTTTACCACCTCTTGGGCCGCTTCTGCCGAAGAACTGTAATTTACCACCACGTGAGCCCCTTCTTGGGCCAAGGCCAGGGCAATGGCCCTCCCAATTCCCCTTGATGCTCCGGTAACTAGAGCAACCCGTTCTTTTAAGCGCATCAGATTCTCCTTGTTGCCTATATTGTTTTAAAATCTCTGCCGTACATTTTTCCCTAGCTTTGGGATCCCTTTTGTCTTATTTGCCTCGGGTGAGGTAAAGTTAGCTATTAGTATCCTCTTTTTTAGCTTGGCAATATTCCTCCATGAGTTCATCGATTAATTCTTGTACCGAGACTATCTTTTCTACGCGCCAAGCATTGGCCCCGGCAAAGACAAAGCCTCCTTCTAACCGTCCCTTTTGGGCGTTGATAAGGGCGGCAGCAATACAATAGGGGCTTTGGCGATAGTTACACGTCTTTAAACAGTGGTACATACACTTATAAGGCTTTTTCTTCCCCTGTTCTACTTCTTCGATAAACTTACCCTTAATTACCCGACCTGGTAGGCCCACAGGACTTTTTATTATTTTGAGGTCTCTCTGGGAGGCCTTTATATAGGCCTCTTTAAAGGCCAAAGAGGCATCACACTCGTGGGTGGCTACAAAACGGGTGGCCATCTGTACCCCCGCAGCCCCAATTTTGTGTAGGTAGAAATAGATGTCTTTCCCGGTATAAATCCCTCCTGCTGGAATAACCGGGATAGGACGCCCGGCTATATCTTCGTATCGCTTCATGGCCTCTATTACCTGGGGGGTTATGATCTCTAATTGGGTCTCTGGTGTTTCTAATTTTTCGGGCTTAAAACCCAGGTGCCCCCCTGCTTTGGGCCCCTCCACCACCACGGCGTCGGGCAGGTAGCCGTATTTCTGCCACCACCGTTTGGCAATAAGTTCTGCTGCCCTGGCGGAAGAGACTATGGGGGCCAATTTTGTTGGTGAGCCTTCTGGTCGCAGGGCCGGTAGGTTTAAGGGAAGACCAGCGCCACAAAATAGGATATCTGCCCCGGCCTCACATGCTGCCCGGCACAGGGGTTCGAAGTCGGTCAAGGCGACCATGACGTTTACCCCAATGATACCTCCAGGAGCTTTTTCTTTGGCCAGGGTGATTTGACGTTTTATGCCTTTAATGTTGGCCTCTGTGGGGTTTTTTAAAAAAAAGGCCTCGCCCTCGTATACACCCACCAAGGCGGCTGATATTACGCCTATAGCGCCTGCGCGTGCTACAGCCGAGGCTAGTCCCGCTAAGGATATCCCTACTCCCATACCCCCCTGGACAATGGGTACCGGGGCCACTAGGTCACCTATTTTTAAGGGAGGGGGGTCACAAGACCATCTCTTTTTGCTCATCTGCCATCTCCAGTATGTACACTATTTATATTTTCAAGAGCAATTTCAGGGAGTTTGTCAAGTTTATTTGTCACTTTTTATTCAAGCCCTTTAGTCTCTCTATGAGAAGGGGAAGGAATTCCCTTACGTCGGCCTGGATGGCAATGTGGGCTCGTCTCATCAATGGTGCTTCGGGGTCTTTATTGACCGCTACAATGGTCTCGGCCCCTTTCAGGCCCACCATATGGTGTAGGGCACCTGATAATCCAAAACCGATATAGAGTTTGGGAGAGATAGTGGCTCCGCTTACCCCGATCATGTGTTCTTCGGAGACCCAGCCCAGATGGCACACCGGCCTGGTGGCCCCTACGGCCCCATGTAATAGCTGGGCCAGCTCAAATAGTTTGGAAAATAGCTCTTTGTTTTGCAACCCCCGGCCTCCAGCTACTACTACCTTGGCTTTTTTTAGACTTATATCTTTGACAGGTACTTCTTGGCGTTCAAGTATTTCGAGAGCACTTACAAAGAGATCCTCCTCAAGCGCGAGGGTTTCTACATGGCCTGTGCGGTTATCGTCTTTTGGGGCCTTGGGGAATATACCCGGTCTCACCGTGGCCATTTGGGGCTTGGTACGGGAGATTATCCGAGCCATTACGTCTTCGCCAAAGGAAGGCCTTATCTGGACCAAGGCCTTATCCTCCGGCCTTATTTCAAAACCGATGCAGTGAGCGGTAAGGCCAAGCCTTAGCGTGCCCGCCACCCGCGGGGCCAGGGCTTGGCCCATGGCGGTGGCCGCAAAGAGCATGACTTCGGGCTGTTCCTTACTTAATAGTTGGGTCACTATACGGCTGTAAACATCGTCTCGAAAGTCACCAAGCCTTTGGTCCAGGGCCAGAAGCACCCTGTCGGCCCCGTATTTTATTAGTTCTTCGGCCTTTTCTTTCCCTTCGGGGGGGCCTATAAACAATACGGTAAGAGGCGTGTGTAAGATGTCGGCTAGGCGACGCCCTTCATAGAGTAATTCGTAAGTGCTGTCGTGAAGGTCTGTACCGGTCCATTCCCCAAATATAAAGATACTCATGATATTAGCCCCCTTTCTTTGAGCACACTTACCAGTTCATCGACCAATTTTTCCACCGGGCCCGAGAGGAACTTTTGTTCGCTTTGGTATTCTGGGTGAAAGACATCTAACACCTGGGTGGGAGACCCAGAAAGACCGATCCTTTGGGGTTCAGCTTGTAGGTCTTGAGCAGTCAGGATCTCTACAGGGTCTTTCTCCAGAGTAGTAAGCAGGCGTTTTAACGAAGGAGGACGGGGGTCGTTTATCTCGTTTTCGGTGGTGATGACCAAGGGGAGTTTGGCCTTTAAGCGCTCCAGGTGTGAATCGGTCAGGCGAACCAATTCCAGGGTCTTATTAGTAACGCGGGCCTCTTTTACCCAAATTACCGAGGGCCATCCCAGCCAGGCGGCTATTTCCGGGCCTACTTGAGCAGTTTCACCGTCTATGGAGACCTTGCCGCAGATTATCAAGTCAAAGGGCCCCAGCTTGGTAGCGGCCCTGGCCAGTACATAACTGGTGGCCAGGGTATCTGCACCGGCAAACGCCCTATCCGAGAGGAGAACCACTCTGTCGGCCCCGCAGGCATAGGCCTCGATGAGAATAGGTTTGGCATTGGGGGGCCCCATGGAGACGGCGGTTACTGTACCTTTGGTATCCTCAGCCAGGCTAAGGGCAAGTTCCAGGGCGTAGCGGTCATAGGGATTAAGCTCTAACTCACTCCCCTCTCTCTTTAAAGTATGGGTTTGGGGGTCGACCTTTATAGTACCTGGCTTAGGTACCGGTTTTAGACAACACATGATGTGCATGGGTTATTCCTCCTCGTCTGCGGGATAGAGCTTAGCAAGCTCTCGGGCGATAATATTTTTCTGGATTTCGTTGGTACCTTCGTATATTTGAATACATTTGGCATCACGCATATATTTTTCGGCCAAGAAGTCCCGCATATAACCAAAACCGCCCATCATTTGTACGGCTCGTTCGGCTATCCACATGGCAGTATCACTGGCAAAACACTTGGACATGGCCGAAGGGCCAGAGATGTTTTTGGCCCCGGCATCTATAAAACGGGCCACGCTGTAAACCAGGGCCCTTGCGGCCTCAAGACGCATGGCCATTTCGGCGAAGGTGTGGCTTACGGCCTGAAAATTATAGATGCTTTGTCCAAACTGGACTCGGCGACGGCAGTGTTTGAGGGCTATTTCCATTACACCCTGAGCTAGACCTACGGCCTGGGCGGCCACCCCAGGGCGAGCCAGGTCCAAGGTCTTGATAGCAATGATAAAGCCCATGCCCTCACGCCCCAGGAGCCTATCTTTGGGGATGCGGCAGTCAGAAAAAAACAGCTCCGTGGTGGCCGAAGTCCGAAGCCCCATCTTTTTCTCTTTTTTCCCCACGCTAAAGCCGGGATCATTTTTGTGTACGACAAAGGCGCTGGCCCCTCGGGGGCCTTTCTTGGGGTCGGTTAGGGCTATCACCACGTAATAGTCTGCTATCCCCCCGTTGGTGATCCATTGTTTCATGCCGTTTAACACGTAGTAGTCGCCGTCTTTACGGGCGGTAGTTTTAATGGCGGCGGCGTCACTGCCTGCCTGTGGTTCTGTCAAGGCAAAGGCCCCCAGTTTCTTGCCAGCCGCAAGTTCCGGGAGATAGCGGGCCTTTTGCTCTTTATTGCCGGCCAAAATAATAGGATAAGCCCCCAGGGCACTGGCCGCAAAGGTTATAGCCACTCCTGGACAGTATTTCGAAAGGGTCTCTATGGCTAGACAATTCTCCATGGTGCCAAAACCCAGTCCTCCGTACTCCTTGGGTATGGCTATCCCAAAGAAATCGGCCTGAGCCAGGGCTTTAAGAGGCCTTGGGTCTACTTTCTCCTCTTCGTCCCATTGGCGTACAAAGGGCTTTATATACTCTCTGCCTATGCGATCGGCTACTTCTATAATCAGGAGTTGTTCTTTAGTCAGGGCGTAATCTAGCATGGCTTCCTCCTTTGATTCCCCCTTTCTTACCTTGAGGTTTCGGTCAAAACAAGGGTGATCGAAAAGATTTCTGCCTCAAAACCCCTTTATCGGGGGACAGTTTCTGTTTTTTCGTCCTCCAAACAGGACCTGGCCCTTTGGGCCTAAATATTTTGCTTGAATGTAGATTTGGCAAAGGTTCCTTAATAGTCTATTTTAAACCTGCTATTGCCGTTTAGATGCTCCCATTTTAGGTACTTTTGGATCCGCACAAAGCACAGGGAGTTTTTGATCATCGGAAGGTTGTGTTAAAAAGAAACAATCCATGCCGGGGAGGTAGAGCATGAAGGATCTAACCAAGATAAAAGTGGCCGATATTATGAGTCGCTGGGTCGTTACGGTAGGAATAAACGACAAGATCGAAGATGTCTTACGCACCTTTGTTGAGTTTAAAGTCCACGCGGTAGTGGTCATTGGGCCGGGAGGAGAGTTTATGGGGGTAATAAGTCATTCTGATATAATAGAGGCTTTGAATAAACTTGGGCCCCGCTTTTTTGACCTGGAAGTCGAAGACATTATGTGCCCCAAGCCTTACACAATTGAGGGAGAGGCCTCGGTAAAAGAAGCGGCCGCCAAGATGATAAACAACAAGGTACACAGACTCTTGGTCCTTTCTCAACAGCCGGCCAAACGTGTCCCTGTGGGGATCGTATCGGCTACGGATATAATTCGCGTGGTAGCGGAACAGTAGTTGACGGATCCCCGAGGGTTTGTTAATCCGCGGAGCTAAAAAAACAGCGTAGGAGGCCCATATGACCGAAAGGACCCTCAGTCTCATCAAACCCGATGGGGTCAAGCGCGACCTGATCGGCGAAATACTCCGTTTTTACGAAAAAGAAGGCCTAAAGGTAGTAGCGCTCAAGATGCTCAGACTTTCCAAGGAAGAGGCCAAGCGCTTTTATATCGTGCACAAAGAGCGACCTTTTTACGAAGAGCTTACAGACTATATGTCTTCTGGACCCATTGTGGCCTTGGTGTTGGAAGGAGAAAACGCCATTGCCAAGTGTCGCCAGATTATGGGGGCCACTGATCCCGCCGAGGCCGAAGAAGGTACTATCCGTAAGACGTTTGCCCTGAGTAAAGGAGAAAATACTGTACACGGTTCGGATAGCCCCGAAGCGGCGGCCCAGGAGATCGCCTTTTTCTTTAGCGATTTAGAAATATTGGCGCGCTAGTGAAAGAAGAAGACCTCATAGCCTATCTGCTAAGCCAGAAAGGACAGAAGGCCTTAGACGAGGGAATAGGTGATGATTGTGCTATTTTGGTGGGTAAGGGGGGCTACACCCTCCTTACCACCGATGCCCTGGTAGAGGGTGTGCACTTTGATAGGCGCTATTTTTCCGCTTATTTTTTAGGGCGTAAGCTAGCTGTCGTAAATCTGAGCGACATGGCTGCCATGGGCGGGTGCCCCCAGGCCGCTCTCCTTACTTTAGGTCTTCCCTCTCCTCCAGAACCTGCTTGGGTCCAAGAATTTTTTCAAGGCTTACTATCTCGTCTTGGAGAATTCGGGGCCAAGCTGGTGGGGGGAGATACGGTACGAAACCCCGGGGGGATATTCTTAAATCTTTCTCTGGTGGGCCATGCTACCTGGGCTCCGGTAAGGCGAGATAAGGCCAGGCCAGGAGAGATAATTTTTGTTTCTAGGCCCCTAGGGGCCTCTGCCGCCGCTCTGGAACTGCTCCAAAAGGGTGTCTCTTGCCCTGATCCGCTGATCCAGGCCCACCTGGACCCTGAACCAGAGTTGCTTTTGGGCCAGGCCTTGGCCCAAAAGCAACTTATTTCTGCCCTGATCGATATCTCCGACGGCCTGGCCCTTGACCTCAAACGCTTGTGTAGGGCCAGTGGCGTAGGAGCCATTTTGTTTGAAGAAAGCATACCTTTTCACCCACTCCTATCAGGTCTCTCTTTGGAGGCCCCTCCCTTACATTATGCTTTATTTGGCGGCGAGGATTATGCCCTCCTCTTTACCTCTCCCCCTGCCTCCCAAGATCAGCTAACAAATTTAACTTCCTCCCTGGGGCGTATCCTATTTCCTGTCGGGCGGATTTGTGCAGAAACAGGTCTTTGGCTAAAAACAAGGCACGGAGATCAGATTCCTTTAGACGCCAAAGGGTTTGATCACTTTGCTTTTGGGCATAAACCGAGCTCCTAAGCCTCTTTTGGTTCTGAAAGACAGATATCTTTTCCCCAGCGAGTTTTTTAAATTTGCAAAGGCCTCAAAAAGATTAATATTTAAGACGAACTTCCTTTCAGGAGGTGGTGATGGCTGAAAAAAGAGGAGAGATCCCCCCTGAGGTGTTAGAACGGGTCAAGAAACTCCGCCAAGAGATTGAATATCACAATTATCGTTACTACGTATTGGACTCGCCGGTGATTTCCGATGCCGAATACGATGCCTTATTACGCGAGTTAAAAGAGCTGGAAGAAAAATACCCTGAACTAGTCACTCCGGATTCTCCTACTCAGCGGGTTGGTTTTGCGCCGGCCAAGGAATTTGGTCAAGTAAGACACGCTGAACCTATGCTTTCTTTAGATGATGCCTTTAAAGAAGAAGAGGTAATCGAGTTTGATAGACGTATAAAACGTTTCTTAGGTCTCCCCGAGGAGGCGCTCCTTGAATACACAGTAGAGCCCAAGATGGACGGCCTTGCGGTGGAACTAGTTTACGAAGACGGTGTGCTCACTGTGGGTTCTACCCGGGGGGACGGCTATGTAGGTGAAGACGTCACCAACAATTTAAAGACTATAAAGTCCATACCATTGCGTCTTTTTCGTCACCAAGGGCTTCCTATTCCCAAGAGGCTTGATGCCCGCGGGGAAGTATTTATGGAGAAGGAAAAGTTCAAGAAGTTAAATGAAGAGCGCTTGGCCCGGGGGGAGCCCCCTTTTGCCAATCCCCGCAACGCCGCAGCGGGCTCCCTGCGCCAGCTTGATCCCAATGTTACGGCTAGGAGACCTCTAGACATATTTTTCTATGGTGTAGGTCGAGTAGAGGGTTACACCTTTAAGACCCAGTGGGAAATCCTTACCACTTTGCCCAAATGGGGCCTGAAAACAAACCCTTATTGTCGCTTGGTCAAGGGGATAAAAGAAGCCATTGCCTATCATCACGAAATGGAAAAAAGGCGTGAGGAATTGCCCTACGAGGTAGACGGCATTGTGATCAAGGTTAATGATTTATCCCTGTGGGAAAAATTGGGTACCAAGGCTCGAAGCCCTCGTTATGCCTTGGCGTACAAGTTTGAACCTACCCAAGTTACCACTCAAGTGTTGGATATTGTGGTGCAGGTTGGGCGCACAGGGGCGGTAACTCCGGTGGCGGTCTTAAAACCCGTCAAGGTGGGTGGGGTGATTGTCTCCCGTGCTACTTTACACAATGAAGATGAAATAAGACGTAAAGACATCCGTATTGGCGATTGGGTCTTGGTGCAACGGGCAGGCGACGTGATCCCTGAGGTGGTCATGCCCATTAAGGACAGGCGTACCGGTAAGGAACGTCCCTTTGAAATGCCTCGTACCTGTCCTGTTTGTGGGAGTCAACTGGTACGCAAACCTGGAGAAGCGGTGTGGCGGTGTCCCAATAAAAACTGTTATGCCCAGTTGGTACGCCATCTACAGCACTTTGCCAGCCGCAACGCCATGGATATAGAGGGCCTAGGAGAAAAGGTGGCACGGGCCTTGGTAGATGCAGGCCTAGTACGAGATGTAGCCGATCTCTACTATCTAAAAGTGGAAGATCTCTTACAGTTGCCTGGTTTTGCCCTTAAAAAGGCCCAAAATCTCTATAATGCCATTCAAAAGAGCAAAAAAACTACCCTGGCCCGCTTTTTGTACGCTTTAGGGATTAGGCACGTGGGTGAAGTGGTGGCCCAGATCCTTGCGGAACACTTTAAGAGCCTGGATAAGCTGCAAAAGGCCACAGTGGCTGACCTTATGTCTATCCCGGGGATAGGACCTGAAGTGGCTCAAAGCATAGTAGAATTTTTCCGTAACCCCCGGAACCAGAGGACCCTGGAAAAGCTCATTAAGGCTGGTATTACCTTTGAAGACGTAAAAGAAGGAGAAGAGGCGGAGGAAAAGCCCTTAAAGGGTTTGACCTTTGTCTTTACCGGGGCCCTAAAGAGTATGACCAGAGAAGAGGCCAAAAAGCGGGTTCAGGCCTTGGGCGGAAAAGTGGCCTCTGATGTCTCGCGCCGGGTGGATATAGTAGTGGTAGGAGACAAGCCAGGGTCGAAATTTCAGAGGGCCCAGCGTCTGGGCCTCAAGATCATAGGCGAAGAGGAATTCTTGCGCCTTATCGGTGCCCGATGAGGCGTTGATAAAAAGACAAGTTTTTGGGGCCAGAGTCGATAAATAAGAGGGGTATTGGAGAATGCCTACGGAGGCAGATATGGCGGGGGGGAAAAAAGACCATACGGAGTGTGGGCCAGGGATATTGCTTTGGGTTGCCTTCTTTAGTTCGGTAGCAGGGGCGCTCTTTTGTGGTACAGAGGTGATTTTAAGCTTTAGCGGGCGTACCTTATGTCATGCCCAAACCTGTGCCGTGGTAGAAGAGTTTTCTCTATTTTCAAGGCCTGTTTTTTCGTTTTTTGCCCTGGCTTACTTTCTCCTCCAGGCCCTTTTGTTGTGGAATTGTTTGCGACAGCGGCTAAGCACTCTCTGGCTCCTCCTCGCTATAGCCTCTGCCGCCCTGGGTGCAGAGGCTGTTCTCCTCGGACGTCAGTTTGTGGACTATCATATGCACTGTCCCTTTTGCTTGACGGTGGCCTTTTTTGTATTGACCTCGACCTTGAGTATTATGGTGTTAACACGCCATTTTTGGGCCTTTGCCCCTGTCTTGGGGGTAGCGATAGCCCTTTTAGTAACCCCTCTTTCCATAAAACCCCTGGCCTTTTCGGCCACCAAACGCATTTATCGCGGTACTCCTACGGAAAAGTGGATTTTGATCTATGCCCCTAATTGCCCTCATTGTCACGAAGTCCTTTCTTTTTGCGAGAGCTTATCCGACATTGACCTGCTTTTATGTCCCAAACGTCGGGCCTTGGCCTTTTTGCACCTGTTGGGGGTCAACGGTGTTCCTGTGCTGGTTGTGGATCGAGGGGGAGAAAAGCGCGTTTTGGTGGGCTCAGGGTTTATTCTCCACTATCTAAAACAAGGAGAAAGACATGAGGTGCCCGAGGGGTTGCTGGCCCCAAGCGGTGTGTGTGAAGAGGGGCGGAAGTGTGAGCCCCTAAATGAGGGCCATGATCTACCTTTACTCAACCCCTTTTGAGATAAACTAGGGCCACAAAGCCGGCTTCGGGAAAAATACCTGCCTTGGGCGTTTCTTTTTGAGCCGGGGCCTGAGGAAGGCCAAAAAGGGTAGAGGCCGCCTTTTCCAGAGAAAACTTGAGTTTATTGCTCCAGAGTTGTACTTGTTCAAGGGTTAAAAAACGGGCGTACTGGTAAAGAGGGTGTCCTTTTTGGGCGCGCTGGGTATAAAACTCACCCCAAGGAGATTCGCGAGGCACAAGGCCTAAAAATAAGCGCCCCTGTCTCTTTAATACCCGATGGGCCTCTCTTAGGGCTTGGTAAGGGTCGCCTAAAAAACAGAGGGTGAAAAACAGGCCCACCGAAGCCAAGGACTCTGAAGCCAGGGGTAGGGCCTCGGCTACCCCACAAACTACTCTTAGGCCACGTCTGCGGGCGATAGCAAGCATTTCCGGACTCGGATCTAGCCCAAAATCAAAGCCAAGCATACTAGCAAACCTTCCTGTACCTACGCCCACCTCTAAAGAAGGAGATATTACCGGGCCTAGAGATTTGAGGGCTTCTATTTCGTTGCTAAAAAGGATATTGTCCTCATACCAGGCGTCGTATTCTTGGGCTATCTTGCCAAAGGATCGGCTTACTTGTTTGTACTTATTTTGCATAGGCGTGGAAAAAGTAGCTTAAATTTAGTGCCTTCACCAGGGCTTGTTTCCAATTGTATTTGCCCGCCATGGGCCTCGACTATGGTCTTTACAATGGCCAGTCCAAGCCCTGAACCTGAAGGGGTATGCCTTTGCGTCTTTACACGATAAAAAGGCTCAAAGATATGGGGCACGTCTGCGGGAGGTATACCAGGGCCTTGATCTCTTACCTCAAAGATTATCGTTTCGTCCTTAAAGTCCATACAAACGCTTATGCGGGAATCTTTTGGGGAATATTTGATGGCGTTATCTATTAAGTTGGCCAACGCCCTTTCTATCTGGAGTGAGTCAGCGGTGAACCATATTTCTTCGGGATAAAGCTCTAGGTGGAGGTCAATATTTTTCTTTTCGGCGGCTAGCCCGAAGCGTTTGACCACCTGAGAGACGAGCTGTTGAGGTACACAGGGGGCTAGCTCAAGCCGAAGATGTCCGCTCTCCAACCGCAACATATCGAGGAAGTTAAAGATTAAGCCTTCTAGTTTTTTTAGTTCAGTAGTAGCTGTTTGTATATAACGCTTTTGCTTATCATTAAGAGGGCCCGCTTTGCCTTCGGCGAGGCGTTTTAAAAAACCCAGGGCCGTAGACAAGGGGGCCTTGAAGTCGTGGGCTAACATGGAAATAAACTGTTTTTTACGTGCTTCGTATTTTTTGAGTTCTCGAATGTCTTGTAAAAAGACGATAGCTCCTACCAGGAGATTTTTTTGGCGTAGGGGATAGGCATAGATATAGACGGGGATCTCCTCCCCGCTTACGTGAAATACCTTGTTTTCGTAGTGCTCCATGGGCACACCTTCTTTAATAACCCTAATTATCTGGTCTTTTAGGTCGAGGTTTTTCAGAGTGGCCTTTAAAAAGGCATGTCCTATTGTTTTTTGATCAAGGCCCAGGAGTTCTTGTATTTTTTGGTTAAAATCTACCACATCGAGATTTTTATCCAGGATGAAAAAGGCTAAGGGTAGAGTCTTTTTGAGATTTTGATAGAGCCAGTCAAGGTGTTGTGGGTTATTGCTCACGGCCATTTTTTAAGTATACTCTCCTTGCATAAAATTTTGAATCTCAAAAGGGGGTTGTTTTTGTTTCAAGCAAACTTATATCCCACCCTGATAGGTAGCTTCCCGGGGAAAGATCATCTCAAGGCGGTAAAGGCGGTATTGAATCATTGTAAAGAGGTACCCTGCTGGCCTCAGCTCCCGGCGTATCCTCAGGAAGAGATGCTGCGACAGTTTTCCAGGGGGCTCCCAGGTCTGGATACCGAAAGACTTATCCTCGACCCCTCATCTGCCGGTTTTGAGGAGGAAATGCTTTCCTTTTATGAAGATTACATGGCCCTTACCGAAGGGGCCAAGGACTGGCCGGAGACGAGGTTTGTGATGACCCGGGAAGAAGCTCCCGGGCTTTTTCTCTTACTAGAAGAGATAGAAGAGCAGGCCCTGAAGCCCCAGGCCCTGAAGCCCCAGGCCCTGAAGCCCCAGGCCCTAAAGGGCCAAGTCACTGGTCCTTTTACGCTAGGAGTTGGGCTAAAGACCCCCGATGGTAAGGCGGTATTTTACGACGTTCAGGCCCGTGATTTGGTGACCAAATTGGTAGCGCTTAAGGCGGCTTGGCAAACTGATTTTTTAAAGGCGCAAGGGGTGCCGGTGTTGATGTTCTTCGATGAACCCGCCTTGGCGGGGTTTGGTTCCTCGGCCTATGTAGGAGTAAGCGAAGAAGATGTAGTACAGGTACTTTCCGAGGTCTCCGAGACCATAAAAGCAAAAGGGGCAGTGCCTGGCACACACGTGTGTGCCAATACAGAATGGCGTTTGCTGGTCAAGTCTGGAGTTTCAGTAATAAGTTTTGACGCCTTTGATTATTTAGACAGATTCTTACTTTTTTATGGGGATCTTAGAGAATTTTTACGAAACGGGGGTATCATAGCCTGGGGTATCGTACCTACTTTAAAGCCTGAAGCCTTGGAGCAGATGAGCGCGAAAGAATTGGGCACACGTCTTAAGGAGGCCATGACTACCTTGGCTCAAAAGACCGGCGTTGATCTGGCCCAAATAGCCAGCCAATCTTTAATTACCCCCAGCTGTGGAATGGGTACCCTAAACGAGGAGCTTGCTGAACATGCCCTTAAGCTTAACCGACAAGTGGCCGATGGTCTTCGCGAAGAATTGCTATAAGTTTTTAAAAAACCTTTTTATTGCAGCCTTTCTTTTCACCAGTTAAAATCAAGAACGCATCTTCATTTGTGCCCGGGTGGCGGAACTGGTAGACGCTGGGGACTTAAAATCCTCTGGGGTGACCCCCCGTGCCGGTTCGACTCCGGCCCCGGGCACCAAGAATGTGTAGTGCTACCCAAAATACCGGATACTTTTGGACCCCATCTTGGGGAGAGATCATTAGGGAGTAGGCTGGTGCCCATTGTTACCCTTGCCTCTTATCCCTTCGGGAATCTTCTTGTTTAGGCCTTGCTCAAGGGCTTTAAGGTCTTGTTACCAACCGGAGGATGTGTCCTGGACGTTGTGAGCGCTTTTTGGGGCACGGAGAGCACTAATTTTTTATTTGTCATGGCAAGGCACGAAGTGCCGAAGCAATCTCAGGGAGCGTAAGCGACCATAATAAAGATTTGTCGGCAACAACGCTTCCCCTATCAAAAAACTAAGGCCCCCAAAACGGGGGCTTAGAGCTTAAAAGCGGAATTTCTGAGCAGCTTCTTCCAGACGCTTGGCAGCTTTGAGAAGTTCTTCGGCGTCATGGTAAAAATTCTTGACAATCTCCGCGCTCTGGCTGGTGCTCTCACGTACCGCAATTGTTTTTTCACGGATTTCTCTAGATGCTTCTCCTTGTTGTATGACCCTCTGGGATATTTCGTTCATAACAGAGGTATGTTCTTCTATGGCAGAGGCCACGGAGTTGGCCATGTCGTTTACCTGGTCTATGATTTTGGCAATGTTTTCTACGGCCTCCATGGCGTCAGCGCTCTGGTTCTGGATGCTTGATAGATTATCGGCAATTTCCTGGGTAGCTTCTGTTGTCTTCCGGGCAAGATCTTTTACTTCGTTGGCAACCACAGCAAAACCTTTTCCTGCTTCACCAGCTCGGGCGGCCTCAATACTAGCGTTTAAGGCCAGGAGATTGGTTTGGTTGGCAATATCTTCGATCATCTTGAGGATGCTAGATATCCCTTCAATGGTCTTGTGAAGACTTTGCATAATGTCTTTACTTCTTTGAGCTTCTTCTACGGTTTGAGAAATTACTTCGGTGGTTCTTACTGTATTTTCGCTTATTTCATGTACTGCTTGAGATACCTGTTCCATGAGATTTTGTTCGTCATTGATACTTTCAATAACTTTTTCTACGAATTCTTCCATCTCGTAACTAGCTTTTTCTGCCTGAGAAATTTCTTTTTCTACAAGATCAGTAGAGTCTTGAACATGTGTTGTTTTTTGAGCAATATTTGTTGTTTCATTATAAATGCCTTTCAGAAGGGATTTGAGCTGTGCGGTAGTTTGGTTAACCATGCTAGCTATTTCGCGAAATTCTTTAACGCCTTGTTCTTTAATTTTGATGTTAAGGTTTCCTTTAGCAATGGCACTTAATCCTTCTTTTAAGTCAGATACTGGTTTACTAATAATTTGTGAAAGAAAGATAGAAATTCCAAGATAAGCTAAAAGACAAATAATAAAACCTAATATCACTTTGTGTATAATAGGATTTACTTCGCTGCGAAAGTCTTTTT
>JALSKZ010000076.1 GCA_026988575.1 Thermodesulfobacteriales bacterium
ATGCTTTAGTGATTGTGCCTATTGTCCCCTGCGGGCTGATAACGACCCTTTGCGCTCGAGCCTAAGCCCTGAAGAAATTGTAAGGGCCTTTATGGCTCTCTGGCAAAAAAGAATAGTGCACGGGCTCTTTCTGAGTTCAGGTGTCTTTGCTGCCCCTGATACCGTGATGGAACATCTCATTCAGGTGGCCCGCATTCTGCGGGAAAAAGAAGGGTTCCAGGGCTACATTCACTTAAAAGTCATTCCCGGGGCAAGTGAGGCTGCCATAGCAGAAGCCGCCAAATTTGCCAATGCCCTTTCGGTAAACCTTGAGGCCCCCAGCGCCAGATATCTGTCTTCTCTTAGCAGGCGCAAGGATTTTGCCAAGGTGTTTGAAAATCTCAAAAAAATTTCTCTTATCAGGGAAAGAAGAGGATTTTCTCTTTCTCAGACAACGCAGTTTGTGGTAGGGGCCGCTGGCGAAAAAGACGCAGACATAATCTTTCAAACAGCCTTTCTTTATGAAAGGCTTAAGCTTAACCGGGTTTACTTTTCAGCCTATCAACCAGGCCTTGGGCGAGAGGATTTGCCTGGCGAAACTTTGGCTCCCAAGAGCAATTTTTTGCTGCGTGAGCACAGGCTTTATCAGGTGGATTTTATGCTTCGCAAATATGGCTTCAAAGCCAAAGAAATCCCTTTAAAAAATGGTTTCTTGTCCCTTGAAAAAGACCCCAAAGAGGCCTGGGCAGAGAAGAATCAAGCCTTCTTTCCGGTAAATGTAAACCGCGCTTCTTACTGGAAACTTTTGCGTGTGCCAGGCATTGGCCCTACCATTGCCAAAAGAATAGTGGCCGCAAGAAAGCATGCCAGGCTAAGGGACATCGAGCCCTTCTTCCCCAATAAAAAACTCTTTGCCAAGGCCAAGCGTTATGTTTGCTATTAGGGAAATTCAAGCTGCCGTTGCAAGCGAAGGGGGAGCTTGAGATCACCAGGGCAGGTTAATGCCTAACCGTAAGGGAAGATTATTAACGTCTCTAAGGCTACCCATTGACGAATAGTTAGAAATGTTGTCTAAAAATTTTGTCGTTATGCAAAATTAGGAGAGTAAGCGTTGAAACGTATTCTGGAACCAGAACTTATGCTCGATGAGGAACAGGCCAAGGCCTATGCCCTGGCTGATTTTTCCGTTCCGCACCAGATGTTTGTGGACCTTTTCAGAAAAAAGTTTGGTCCTGTGCTCACCGGTTTGGTATTAGACCTTGGTTGTGGCCCGGCAGATATAAGCGTGCGCTTTGCCAAGGCCTATCCCCATTGCACTATCATCGGCCTTGATGGCTCTCCTGCCATGCTCAAATACGGCCAAAGGCGCCTGGAAAAAGAAGGCCTAACTGACCGCATAAAGCTCACCCTTGGTAAAATACCTGAGGTTGATTTGCCTGAAAAATCATTTGACGCTGTTATTGTAAACTCCCTTCTGCACCACTTGCCAGAGCCCCTGATAATGTGGGAAATAATCAAAAAAGTAGCCAAACCCAAGGCTCCAGTCTTTGTAATGGACCTTTTGCGCCCCGCAACCAAAGAAGAGGCCCTAAATATAGTAGAAAAATACGCGAGAAACGAACCAGATATTCTCAAAAGAGACTTCTACTATTCTCTCTTGGCGGGTTTTCGCCCGGAAGAAATCGAGGAACAACTCAGGCAAGCAGCCCTTTCTTACTGGACCTTCGAAATAATTACCGACCGACATTTTATTGTTTATGGGCGGTTTCTTGCCGTTTCCCAAAAGAGGCTGACCTCTGGTTCCCTCTAAGCATCATAATGGCCATTTAAAAGTTTTTTTTTACCTTCCGAAAATACACAAAAAAAGCGGGAGGGAGAGATGAGAAGAGTCCTAGAAAAGTATTGGACGTTTCGGTTTTTTTCTTTTTTGCAGGCCTTTTTGGGTTGTTTGATCTTTGCGGTTTTTTTGGCCGTAATAATTCATTCTACCACTACGATCCTGCTACATCTTCAAAAGCAGAAATTAAGGGACTTGGTAGAATCTGCCTATTCTATTGTAGATCATTACTATTCTCTGGCACAAAAAGGAAAACTTACCGAGGCGGAGGCTCAAGAACTAGCCAAAGAGACAATAAAATCTTTAAAATACGGTCCAGAAAAGAAAGATTATTTTTGGATAAATAGCGATAATCCCTCTAAAACTATAATGATTATGCATCCATATAATACCAATCTTGTGGGAAGAGATATCACAGATATTCACGATAAAAAAGGGATTAGAATGTGGCGTAAAATGGCCCAAATTGCTTCTACGCAGGGAGAAGGCTTTTTAAGATATTATTGGCAGTATAAAGATAATAAAAATCTAGTCGAGCAAAAAATTTCATTTGTCAAGCATTTTGCTCCTTGGGGATGGGTAATCGGTACGGGATTATATAAAAGAGACTTTAATGAGGAATACTATAGGGTAGTTAAAAAAATAATAGCTGGTTTTGTCGTATGTATCTTGCTTTATATAGGGATATCTCTATTTTTTACGAGCATAATAATAAAGCCTATTATGTATCTAAAAGAATCTCTTAATTCTTTGTCAAAGGGAGATTTAAGAATAAAATTTCGAGAGTTTGGTGTAAAAGAATTTAGAGAAATTGCAAGGTCACTAAACATTACTACTTCAAATTTAAAAGATCTTTTGCGAGGAGTTTATAAAGAAACAGAAAATATGGCTATTAAGACAAGTAATGTAAAGGAATCTGCGTCTGAAGTAGAAGAAGACATTGTTGGGGCAGAAAAGATAAGTGGAGAAATGGAATCTTTTGTTCAAAGAGTAATAGAAAGCATTAAAGATGAACAGATACTTATGGAACAGGTTTCTCAAGCGGTGCAAGAAATCAGTGAAAATACTATCAAGACTTCAGAGGTCACTTCTCAAGCGGTAGAAGAGGCCCAAAGGAGTCAAAAGATTATGAAAGATTTGCATAACACCATTGAGGGAGTTAACGGGATCCTTAAGATGATCGAAGATATTGCCAACCAGACTAATCTTTTGGCCTTAAACGCCAGTATAGAGGCTGCCAGGGCTGGGGAAGCCGGTAAAGGGTTTGCAGTGGTAGCAAACGAGGTGAAAGAGCTGGCCAAACAGACTACCGAGGCCACCAAGGAAATTTCGCAGCAATTAAAGAGTATTAAATCCCAAAGCAGAGGTGCCTTAGAGGCCGTGGAAAATATTGCTGCAATAATAGATCAGGTCAATGAAGGCGCTGCTTCGGTGGCTTCGGCTATAGAGGAACACACTTCGGTGATGGGAGAGATAACCCAACGTATAGAACAACAAGGGGAAACAGCTGAAGAGATAGGGACAAAGAGTGCGAAAGTACGAGAAACCATGACCAAGAGTGTGGAGATAGTGAAAAACTTTTACCGCGACGCCGAAGAATTGCTTAATGCTACTGAGCGCCTGAAGGAAAAGGCGGCCCAATTTCGTATAGAGTAGGAGAGTTTGTGCCTTTCAGGGCAGAGTTAGCCGGGTTGCCGGGATGAAAAGGCTGTATTCTTTGGGTTGATTTGTAAGGGGGTTTGTTTTATGTACTGAAATTTTTTTATAAGTCGTCTCCATCTTGACATAGCTTTGGTAGGCTTCTAATATTATTTTTGCGCTATAAAGGGCGGGTATAGCTCAGTTGGTAGAGCATCAGCTTCCCAAGCTGAGGGTCGCGGGTTCGAATCCCGTTGCCCGCTCCAGAAAGAAACCGGCTCAAGGCCGGTTTTTTATATGGGCTTTTAAAAGTGGGCCTTTAACGCCCACTTTTTTTGTTAGGGAAACCTTATGTCTAGAGAAGAAGTAGTGAAAAAGGTTTGGGATTTGGCCGAACCGGTGGTCTTGGCCCGGGGGCTAGAGCTAGTCGATGTGGTATTTCGCCGTGAACCCCAAGGGTGGGTTTTGCGACTATACATTGATCGTCCAGGCGGTGTTACTTTGGGAGATTGTGTGCAAATAAGCGAAATTATAAGCGATTTGTTAGATGCTAAGGATTTTATTCACCATTCTTATAATCTAGAGGTATCTTCTCCTGGACTAGATAGACCTTTGCGCAGACCGGAGGATTTTGAGCGTTTTGCCGGAGACAAGGTAAAGATCACTCTCAAACAGCCTTTGGAAGGGCGACGAAATTTTACTGGTTTGTTAAGAGGTTTAAGGCAGGGGAAGGTCCTTTTGGAGATAGAGGGACGGGTGTGGGAGCTTCCCTTAGAGGGGATCAAAAAGGCCCACATCAAATATGAGTTTGATGTTTAAGGGAGTTTGATTTTTAAGGGGATGAACATGGCCGGAGAAGTGCGCAAGATCGTCGAACAATTTAGTAAAGAAAAGGGAATCCCTCGTCAGATTATTATTGAAGCCTTGGTAGAAGGTATGCGGGCAGCCGCACGCAAACGTTTTGGCCCTAGGGCCGAGATAGATGTGCAATATAATGAAGATACCGGGGAGATAGAAGTCTTTCGTTTCCGTCAGGTAGTGGAAAGGGTCAAGGATCCAGACAGAGAAATATCCCTGGAGGAAGCGCGGTCCTTGGATCCAAACGTACAGGTAGGTGATGAAATCGGGGTCAAGATCGATGTACGGGAGTTAGGACGTATAGCGGCCCAGTTGGCCAAGCAAATTCTCTTTCAGAAGGTTCGTGGGGCTGAACGCGAGCTTATCTATCAGGAATATAAAGATCGTATAGGACAAATTGTTACCGGTTTTGTGCACCGTTTTGACCGGGGAAACATTATTGTTTCTCTAGGTCGTGCGGAGGCAGTGCTACCTACCGCAGAACAGATCCCCAATGAGCGTTACCATAGGGGAGACCGCATAAGGGCCCTGATATTGGAGGTGCACCGGGCTGGTAGAGATCCCCAAATAGTGCTTTCGCGCACACATCCCGATTTTTTAAGGCGCCTTTTTGAGCTAGAAGTCCCGGAGATTAAGGAAGGGATCGTCAAGATAGTCGCGGTGGCCCGTGAGCCTGGCTCGAGGGCCAAGATGGCGGTGGTTTCTTCCGACCCTGATGTTGATCCCGTGGGCGCTTGTGTAGGGCTAAAGGGTTCAAGGGTCCAGGCGGTGGTGCAAGAATTAAAAGGCGAAAAGATCGACATTATCCCCTGGAATCCGGATCCGGCCCGTTTGGTCTATAATGCTTTGGCGCCGGCAGAATGCACACGGGTGATTATCGATGAAGACAGCAAGACCCTAGAGGTCATTGTACCAGACGATCAACTTTCTTTGGCCATTGGCAAACAGGGCCAAAATGTACGTTTGGCTTCTAAACTCTTGGGCTGGCGTATAGACGTGATGAGTGAAAGCCAGTACATGCGCCGCCAAGATCCTTTCTTCCTGGAGATGCTCGAGATAGATGGAATGACCGAAGAAATCGCGGCTAAACTCTATGATCAGGGTATAAATTCTCTTTCGGCTCTGGTGCAAGCGGATATAGAGCAGGTGGCAGAAATAGCAAGGTTGCGGGATTCAGAGGCAAAGTCGTTGATCGAGGCGGCTCAAAAATATCTGGAAACAAAGGCCAGTGTCCAGTCTGAACAAGACGTGACGGAAGAGAATACTTTAGAGGTGTCCAGTGCAGAAGGTGTTGAGTCCTAAAAAGAGGCATATCCCCAAGAGGATGTGCCTTATTTGTGGACAAAAAAGGCCCAAAAAAGATCTGTGGCGGTTGGCCCTAAACGAGAGAGGGTATGTCTTTTTTGATCCGGAACAGGTTTCTCCTGGGCGGGGGGCATATGTGTGCCCGGAAGATACTTGTATAGCAAAACTTTTTACCAAACATGGTGAAAAGCGTTTGCGCCATGCCTTTAAGGGACGGGCGCGGGGTTTGACCCAAAAAACAATTGAAGCATTAATGGCGGCCTTGGAGTCGCGGGAAGGGGGCACAGGTTAATATGGGTAAGATAAGAGTATATGATCTGGCCAAAGAAATGGGGGTAGCTCCTAAAGAGCTGGCAGACAGGATCAAACAAATGGGCTATAGCATTCGAACGCATTCAAGTACTATCTCAGAAAGTGAGGCTAGGGAAATTCGTGTTCGTTTGGAAGCCGAAGGTTGGGGCAAGAAAGAAGGCCTTTCAGAAAATAAAGAAGAGAAGAAGACAGTTTCGCAGCATACAGTAATTGTGCGTCGGTCTAAAGAAACTTCGCAAGAGAAAGAAGATACGCTGGAAGAAGAGAGAGAAGACATCCAGCCTACTCCAGAAGAAGCAACCCCCAAAGCAAAAGTTAAGCCAAAGATCAAACTAAAGTTAAAGATTAAAAAGCCTTTAAAAGGCAAAACAGAAAAAGAAACAAAGAAAGAGCCCCCGAAAGAAGAAATCAAAGAGGTTTCCTCTGCTAAAACCGTAGAAGAAGTAGCAGAAAAAGGCGAAAAGAAGGTTGTTGCTCCTTCCGTTCCTGAGATCAAGGCCAGGATTGTTGAGAAAAAGGTCCTTAAACCCAAAGAAGAACAAAAGGAGAAGGAGGTCCGAAAAGAAAAAGAAGCTCCTCCAGTAGAGGAAATTAAAGAGCCAGAAGCCCGGGCTGAAGAAAAGCCTCCCAAGGAGGCCAAGGTAGGAGTTGAAAAGGAACCTTCCCAAGAAGTCTCTGCCCCTTCGGAAAAGAAGGAGGCCAGGGTTACCAAGCCCTCTAGTGGGCCAAAGGTTGTAGCCCGTGCAGTGGGTATGGTCAAAACCCCTCTGCAAAGAGAAAGGGACAAAAAAGAAGGGGAATCCCGGATAAAGAAACACAAGAAAGAGCGGCGTGTAGTGACTGATTTTGCCAAGCGTTCCAAGCCTAAGGCCCCGGCTCCATCTCCCACCAGTATGGAAAAACCAGGAGACAAGAAGCCCAAACGGTCCCGTAAAAAACAAGTCGTGGAAATGGAAGATTTCCTTAAAAAGAAGGCCAAAAAGAAAGTTGGTCGCCCCAAGGCTGAACGGGAAGAGATTATGGAAGAGCTTGAGCTCATGAAAGAGCTGGAAAGTGTTGAGGGGATGGAGCTCCCAGAGGTTACGGAAGAGAAAAAGCCAGGGCCCAAAGGGGAAACGGAGAAGAAAGTTTCGGAAGAGCAGGAGCCAAAGGCCTCTACCTTGCCTCGTAGAGAGAAGAAGATAAAAGTTTACGAATCTATTCAGGTAGGCGAGTTGGCCAAGCTGATGGGGGTTAAGGCTTCAGATATTATCCGAAAGTTTATGGAAATGGGCACCATGGTAACCATCAACCAATCTATAGACCCCGATACAGCCGCGATTATAGCGGCAGAATTTGGTTTTGAAGTGGAACAAGCGCCTATAGAGGAAGAACAGCTACTGGAATACAAGCCCCCTGCTCCAGAGGAGCTAGAGCCTAGGTCTCCAGTAGTAACGGTTATGGGCCATGTAGACCATGGTAAGACTACCCTGTTAGACGCTGTTCGTCAGACCGATGTAGCCCTGAGAGAAGCCGGAGGGATTACCCAGCACATTGGTGCTTACAAGGTGCGTTTGGAAAACGGGCAAGAGATCACTTTTATTGACACTCCTGGTCATGAAGCCTTTACTTCCATGCGTGCTCGTGGGGCCCAGGTTACCGATATAGTTATTCTGGTGGTAGCAGCAGACGATGGCGTTATGGATCAGACCCGTGAAGCCATAGATCACGCCAAGGCTGCCGGGGTGCCGGTGGTGGTGGCTATTAACAAGATCGACAAACCCGATGCCAATCCCGAGAGGGTCAAGACAGAGCTTGCCGAGCTGGGTTTGGTCCCTGAAGAATGGGGCGGAGAGACCCTTTATGTAGAGATTTCGGCCAAGAAAAAGATAGGCATTCGGGAGCTTCTGGATTTGGTTCTACTTCAGGCCGAAATGCTTGAGCTAAAGGCCGCTCCCAACCGTCCTGCGCGGGGGCGTATTATCGAGTCACGTCTCGACAAGGGGCGCGGTCCGGTGGCCACTGTAATTATTCAGGAGGGCACCTTACACGAGGGGGATCCCTTTGTCGCAGGAGTTACCCATGGCCGGGTACGGGCAATGCTCGATGAGCATGGGCGTCGCCTCAAGGAAGCGGGGCCTTCTACACCGGTTGAAATCCTTGGTTTTTCTGAGGTACCTCAGGCGGGAGACGACTTTATCGTCATGCCCGATGAACAAAAAGCACGGAAAGTAGCAGAATACAGGGCGAGAAAACAGCGTGAGGCGGAGATGGCCCGGGAGGCCAAGATGTCCCTGGAACAACTCTTTGATAGGCTCCGCGAAGGAGAGATTAAAGAACTTAAGGTAATTCTTAAGGCCGATGTTCAGGGCACTTTAGAGGCCCTGGCCGATTCTTTACGTAAACTAGCCACAGAAGAAGTAAGGGTAAATATTATCCGCACGGGTATAGGGGCGATCTCCGAAAGTGATGTAATGCTGGCCTCGGCCTCCAAGGCCATAATTATCGGCTTTAATGTTCGTCCTACACCCAAGGCCAAACAATTGGCTCAGCAAGAAAAGGTCGAGATCCGCTTCTATGACGTGATCTATAAGGTCATTGAAGATATTAAAAAGGCCATGAGCGGCCTTTTAGAACCGGAATACGAAGAAAAAATTATGGGGCTGGCGGAAGTACGGGCTACCTTTAAGGTACCTAAGGTTGGTGTGGTGGCGGGTTGCTATGTCAAAGAAGGCCGGATTGAACGAGGAGCAAGGGTTCGTTTGCTTCGGGATAATGTGGTCGTCTATAACGGGCGTATTTCCTCCCTTAAACGCTTTAAAGAGGATGTAAAAGAGGTACATGCCGGTTACGAGTGTGGTGTGGGGCTGGAAAACTTTAACGACATAAAGGTTGGAGACCACATCGAGGCCTACGAAATAATAGAGATCAAGCGCGAACTATAATTGGTCCTCTGGGTGCTTATGGTGGTAGGCATTATAAAGTTTAGCATCCATATCCCTGAGACCAGGTCTCTTAAGGCCAAACGACAGGTTGTTCGCCGACTATTACAAAAAGCTAATGGTCGGTTTAAAAATATTGCTATATCTGAGGTTGGCAGCCACGACCTGTGGCAAAAGGCCGAAATAGGTGTATCAGCTGTGGGAGTAGACCACCAGGTCATCAACAGCTTGTTAGACCAGGTGCTAGACTATTTTGAAGAGTTTGAAGATATCGAGATTATTCATGCCGATATGGAAATTTTTTCCCTGTGAGGGTGATAAACAACATGAAAACGCGCCGTCAGCGCCGTATGGCCGACTTTATTCAGGAAGAAGTAGCGCAGATTATACGAGAAGAGTTAAGTGACCCTGCTTTACAGGGGCTGATTACTATTTCGCGGGTAGAATTGACCAAAGACCTCAAACACGCCAAGATATTTTACCAAGTCCACGGGGACGAAGAAGACGAAGTAAGGGCCAACCGTGGCTTTTTACGTGCTAGTTCTTACATACGCAAATTAATAGCCCAGCGTTTACATACTAAATTTGTCCCGGAAATAAGCTTTGTTTTGGACAAGCCTGATGAAGAGCAGGAGCGCTTAGAAGCACTCTTTGCCCAGATTAGACAGAAAAAGGCAGGGCAAGACTGACTACTAGCCCGAAATCTATGTTCAAAGGACTTTTGGCCCCCATATTGGATATATTTCGTAACGGGAAGCGCTTCTTTTTATGCACCCATGTGCATCCAGACGCCGATGGCCTAGGATCTATGTTAGCCCTGGCTTTGGCCTTGGAAGAGCATGGTAAAGAAGTTTGGTGTTATATTGACGGTGAGAGGCCCCATTTCACAAAATGGTTGCCTGGCGGGCAAAAATTATTGTCTTCTTTACCAGGCGATAGGTCATGGATCGGCGTTGTCCTTGACTGTTCCGAGGCCGCTCGGGTGGGGCAGGCCAAAGATTTTGTCTGTGGTTTGGATCCGTTAGTGGTACTTGACCATCATGAGGTAACTGGTGCTCTGGGGACGCATCAAGTTATAGTGCCCATTTATGCCACCGGAGGGCTGATTTATTATTTACTTAAGGCCTTGGGGTGGTCGATCACTATCCCTATAGCCGAAAACCTGTATGCGGCTATTTTTTCCGACACAGGGGGGTTTAGATATTCTCAAACCACCCTGGATACGTTTCAGGTAGCTTGTGATTTAGTGGCCAGGGGGGTTGATCCGCATAAAATAGCCGAAATCCTTTACGAACATTATCCGCTCTCCCGTTTTTGTCTCCTGGGACAGGTTTTGAGCCGCTTGATTTTTTTGGCCCAGGGGAAGGTGGTGCTTTCATACATAAGTCACGAAGATTTTCTCAGGTGTCAGGCTCAGAAGACCGATCCGGCAGATTTTTCTTCTATGTTGCGCTGTATCGACGGGGTGGAGGTAAGCGTTTTACTTAAAGAGTACCATCCGGGGGAATTTTCGGTGAGTTTACGGAGTCGGGGGCAGATCAATGTAGCCCTCCTGGCCCAAGAATGGGGGGGAGGGGGACACAGTTGTGCGGCTGGTTTCAGGATTAACGACTCGCTTGCAAGCATCTTAAAACTCCTAAAGCGGCGATTGGAGGACTTGTTTAAATGAAAGATGGGATCTTGGTGTTGGATAAGCCCGAAGGTAAGAGTTCTACAGAGATGGTCGAGTGGGTAAAGCGACGCTTTAGGGTTCGGAAGGCCGGTCATGCAGGCACCTTAGATCCCTTTGCCACAGGGGTCTTGCCTATTTGTCTGGGGCGCGGGACAAAAATTGCCCAGTTTATTTTGGCGGGGGACAAAGAATACGAAGGCCGTTTTGAATTGGGGGTAGAGACCGATACATATGATTTTACCGGCGAAGAGGTAGCCCGATATCCCTTGCCGGACCTGTCGCGGGCTGAAGTACAGAGGGTCTGTGAGGAATTCGTAGGGGTGATAGAACAACGCCCGCCGGCCTTTTCTGCCGCCAAGCTCCATGGTCGTCCCCTTTACAAATACGCCCGGGAGGGACTCAAGGTAGAAAAGCCTCCCAAAAAGGTGGAAGTATTGGCGTTTGAAATTTTGGATTTTCAACCACCTTTTGTGGACTTTCGTATCTACTGTAGTAAAGGCACGTATATTCGCTCCTTAATCCACGAAGTGGGCCAAAAATTGGGGTGTGGGGCGGTATTATTGAGCCTGCGTCGTTTGCGCAAAGGGCCCTTTACTCTCGGACAAGCCCTCAGTGTAGAAGAGTGCGAAACTCTTGGCCCAAAAGGGCTTGAACAAAAGATCATTCCTATTCCCCAGGCCCTTTCTTTTATCCCTGCCCTGACGATAACTCCCGAACTGGCCAGGCAAATACGTCATGGGCGTCCTTTGTCTCTTGGAGTACTGGGCAATATGATTAAATTTCAGAGGGTAATGCGTAACCCTCGTGTGCCTTGGTTGAGGTTGATTACTGCAGAGGGGTCGTTGGTGGCGGTATTAGAATATCCAGAGGTATTTGAGGGTATGGGAAACGCCAAAATGGTGCGGGTCTTTCCTGAAGGCTGAAGACTTTTTTTCTGGTAGTATTGATGCTTTCCGGCACTGATGTTAGAAAAGAGAAATGCGCAAGGGCGGGCCTAATCCCCCCTTGGGCTTAAAATTAATATGTTTAGGAGGAAGGAAAATGGCCTTTGATACAGAAGTAAAGCAGGAAATCATCAAAAAATTTGCCCGACACGAAAAGGACACGGGTAGTCCAGAGGTGCAAATTGCCCTTCTGACCGCACGTATTAAACACTTGGAACAGCACTTTAAGATACACAAGAAAGACCATCATTCTCGGCGGGGGTTACTCAAATTGGTAGGACAACGTCGTCAACTTTTGAACTACCTCCGGCGTACCGATTTTGATCGCTATCGAAATTTAGTAAAGGCTTTAGGTCTCAGGGCGTAGAGAGAGGGCCTTGGGCCCTCGTTTTTATTTTTACTCTCTCTGGTCTCTCCCAAAGTCAATCCATTCTATAAAAGAGGTGTTAACATGCAACGCATAGAAACCGAAATAGCCGGGCGCAAATTTGTTTTGGAAACCGGTAAAGTAGCCAAGCAGGCTCACGGAGCGGTGTGGGCATCTTATGGTGATACCGTAGTTTTGGTTACGGTGGTAGCTGCTGATGAGCCAAAAGATATGGATTTTGTGCCCCTTACCGTAGAATATCAAGAGATGTACTATGCTGCCGGGCGTATTCCTGGTAGCTATTTTCGTCGGGAGATGGGCCGGGGCAGCGAAAAAGAGATAATTACCGCCCGCCTTATCGATCGTCCCATTCGTCCACTGTTTCCCAAGAATTGGCGTTACGAAACCCAAATAATGGCCACGGTATTATCCCTCGATCCGGAGATAAATCCCGATGTCGTGGCCATTACCGCTGCCTCGGCAGCGCTTGAACTCTCTCCTCTTCCTTTCCAGGGCCCGGTGGCGGCGGTACGGGTAGGTATGATAAACAACGACTTTGTGCTGAATCCCTCTACCTCACAACAAAAAGAAAGTAAGCTCAATTTAGTGGTGGTGGGTAACGAAGAGGCCATTGTTATGGTAGAGGGGTTGGCCCAAGAGGTGCCGGAGGAAACGGTAAAAGAGGCCCTGTTTTTTGCACACGAGGGGCTAAAGCCCCTGCTGGGTCTCCAAAAAGACTTTCGTTCTCAGGCCGGCCGGCCCAAGATGGACTTTCCTGCTCCCCAGATAGACCAAAACCTTAAAGACAAGGTGCGTAGGTTGGCTTTGTCTCCTTTGGAGGAAGTGATTCGTACTGCACCCAAGGTGGAGAGGGGGCAGAAGCGCAAGAAGGCCTGGTCGGATCTCCTTGCGGCTTTGGGTGAAGAGGCCCAGGGTCGGGAGGCCGAGGTGCGAGAATACTTTGAAGAACTCGAAAAGGAACTCATGCGTCGTATGCTCCTGGAAGAGGGGCGGCGGGTTGATGGTAGGCGGCCAGACCAAGTACGTCCTATTTGGGCCGAGGTTTCGGTGCTGCCTCGCACCCATGGCTCAGCTATCTTTACCCGGGGCGAAACCCAGGTCTTGACTGTGGCAACCTTGGGCAGCCCTGAAGAAGAACAACGCATTGATATGCCCGGGCAAGAAGTATTTAAACACTTCATCCTCCATTACAATTTTCCCCCTTATTGCGTGGGCGAAGTGCGTCCGTTGAGGGGGCCTAGCCGGCGGGAAATTGGTCACGGTATGCTTGCCGAAAGGGCCCTTGTACCGGTGATGCCTAAAGAACACGAGTTCCCCTATACCGTTAGGGTGGTCTCTGACGTCTTGGAATCAAACGGCTCTTCCTCTATGGCCACGGTGTGTGGGGCAACCCTCTCCCTTATGGATGCAGGAGTACCCATTAAAGATATGGTAGCTGGTATAGCCATGGGCCTCATTAAGCAAGAAGATAAGGTAGTGATCCTTACGGATATTTTGGGCGATGAGGATCGCATGGGTGATATGGATTTTAAAGTGGCGGGGACAGAAAAGGGCGTTACGGCCCTCCAGATGGATATAAAAATTACGGGTATTACGCGAGAGATAATGGGGCAGGCCTTGGCGCGGGCCCGGGAAGCCAGACTCCATGTATTAGAGTGTATGCGTAGGGTGCTCGACAAACCAAGGGAGCGCCTTTCCTCATACGCCCCTAAGGTATTGACTCTGCATATTAGTCCAGAAAAGGTAAGGGACCTCATTGGCCCTGGCGGAAAGACTATCAAGGGTATTATTGCCGCCTGTGGGGACGTAAAGATCGATATTGAAGACCAACGTGGCGAAGTGCGTATATATTCTTCCTCTTCTGAGGCGGCAGAAAAGGCGGCTAAAATGGTCAAAGAGGTGACCCAAGAAGCCGAGGTGGGTAAGCTCTATCTGGGTAGGGTCACCCGGGTGGCTGACTTCGGGGCCTTTGTGGAGATATTTCCCGGCACAGAAGGCCTAATACACATCTCTCAACTAGATAACCGTCGTGTACGCCAGGTCACAGATATCTTAAAAGAGGGTGATGAGGTCTTGGTAAAAGTCATCGACATTGACAAGATGGGACGTATTAAGCTTTCACGCAAGGCAGCTTTATCCGAGGCCGCTAAGGAATTAAAGCCTAGTGCTCCCGAAAAAAAGACACCTTCCAACCAAGACCAAGATTAAAGAAAGGGGGGATTTCCCCCTTTCTTTGCCTCTTATTTGGCCAGGAGCCATTCTAAAAGGGCCAGGTGTAGCCACATTTTATTTTCGGCCTGATCCCAAACCACAGACTGTGGGCCTTCTAAGACTTCCTCGGTAATTTCTTCTCCCCGATGGGCAGGAAGACAGTGGAGTACAATGGCCTCTGGTTTGGCATGCGCCAGTAGCTCTTTGTTTACTTGGTAAGGGGCAAAGACTTTTTTACGCTCTTGGGCCTCGTCTTCTTGCCCCATACTGGCCCAGACATCGGTGTTGATAACATCGGCTCCCCTTACGGCCTCTATCGGATCGCGTACTATTTTAACGGGAATAGGGGCCTGTTCTTGTACCTCTTGGAGGATTTGAGGGTCGGGATCATAACCCTGGGGACAGGCCAAGACAAATTCAAAGCCAAGCCTTGCTGCTGCCTCCATCCAAGAGTGGGCCACATTGTTACCATCACCCACCCAGGCAATCTTTAGCCCTTCTAGGCCTCCTTTCTTTTCTATAACCGTCAGTACATCGGAGAGGGCTTGGCAGGGGTGGTGTTTGTCCGAAAGGCCATTAATAATGGGCACGGAGGCGTAGCGGGCCAGCTCCTCAAGCACCTCTTGCCCAAAGGTCCGGACCACTATGGCGTGGACGTACCGGGAAAGTACCCGCGCTGTATCTTTCAGAGGTTCGCCTCTAGCCAACTGCAAATCACCCCGTGAGAGAAAAATGGTCTGGCCCCCTAAACGATGCATAGCGGCTTCAAAGGATACCCGGGTCCTTGTAGAAGGTTTCTCAAAGATAAGGGCCAAAATTTGCCCCGTTAAAGGGCGATGGGATATCCCCTCTTTAAAGTGCTTTTTGAGTTCTTGGGCCCTCTTTAGGAGATATTGAATCTCAAGCGGAGAAAAATCAAAGACCCTTAGAAAGTGTCTCATGGTAAACCCCCTTTAGCCCATGTAGAAAAGATTTTTTATAGCACAGATAAGAAAATTTTTAAGAGGCCCTAATTCTCGGGGGCCAAGAAAAGTCCTTAAAAGAAAAGAGGGCACCTTGAGGTGCCCTCTTTGGGAAGGTCAGTTGTGGTTATCTTTGGCTACTGTTTAATCCTTTTTCGAGCCAAGAAAAGCCCTGCCAGAGCACTTCCTACCAGAAGCATAGAAGTGGGCTCAGGAACAGTGGTAGCTACCTGTCGTATACCAAAACTGCCGTACCCTTGACCGCCAAGGTTCTGATCTATTTTAGCCAAATCTATTTTTAACACGAAGGTCTCGGTACTGTTGCTTTGTTGCCAACCAGGGGCCCAAAACTCCAAAACTTTTCCGTCGAAACGGTCATTCTGAAAGACAGTACTCGAATACTCAACCAAGGGGAATTTATCATAACGATTCTGAAAATCCTTGTCCCAGAACTCAAAATGGTAGTCGGACCAATCGTAAGGAGTAGTGTTTTTAATCATAAAGTCTAGCTCCCAAGTAGGGTTGTTTAGGTCATTGCTGTCGAAGGTGAAGACCTTGTCAAAATACTTACCGTCTTTGTTTACAATTGCGTACCCGTCGTGTGAGGGATAAGGGACCCGGTAGGTCTCGTTGTAGTCTTCTAAAAGAACCGCTTTCCCAGATGTAATAGCTAAACCAGTAATCTCGTTCAAGTCATTGGGATAGACATCTGTTACGGTTAAGGCCCTTACTGATACCACCGAAAGGACGATCAAAAACCATAAAGCCAAGCCTAAAACCAACCATTTCCTTTGTGTTTGTGTTTCGTTTTGCATCCTGTCCCTCCTTTGATTTTTTATCTACCTAAAACCCATAAAAATGATCCACCACCTCCTTTCTTCTGTATTTGGAGTTGCAAACTATTACTATTTGCATGCAAAATCAGTTCCTGATTGCTTTGTTTGAAAACTTCAAAAAAATTGAAGTTTAGTAAAATTTTTTGTCCTATTAATAGAACTAAACCTTTTTTAGAGGTCAAAAAGTGGGAAAAGAAGTGGAGCTTTTGGTCCTCTTTTGTCTTATAATATCGCCATATAACGTTTATTTTTGTAATGTTTAGATTTAAGGAAAAATTTTTCCTAAATGGAAAAATTTTTCCCTTCAAGGGAAGGTAAAAAGGAGGACGTGGTGTTAGGAGCTATAGCAGGTGACATTATTGGGTCGGTGTATGAAGGTCGGCCTATGAAGGGCAAGGATTTTCCCCTGTTTTTACCGGAGTCTCATTTTACCGACGATACCGTA
Source organism: Thermodesulfobacteriales bacterium (assembly GCA_026988575.1). Classification (GTDB taxonomy): domain Bacteria; phylum Desulfobacterota; class Thermodesulfobacteria; order Thermodesulfobacteriales; family Thermodesulfatatoraceae; genus JALSKZ01. Next base: position 16,309 of record JALSKZ010000076.1, read on the forward strand.
CTGACCGTTGCGGTGGCCAAGGCCGTTATGGAAGATAGAGACTATCGTCGTTGGCTTTGGACTATAGGGCGGCAATATATGGGTGTTGGCTATGGGGCCTCTTTCCGTCGCTGGTTGCAGGCCCATGATCCCAAACCCTATAATAGTTGGGGAAATGGGGCAGCCATGCGGGTTAGCCCTATTGGTTTTGCCTTTGATGATATTGATACCGTTTTAACTGAGGCCCGAAGATCTGCCGAGGTCTCTCACAATCATCCCGAGGGTATAAAAGGGGCCCAAGCCACGGCCTTGGTGGTGTTTTTGGCCCGTACAACTCATGATAAAGACCGTATAAGAGAAGAGATAACCAGGCGTTTTGGCTACCACTTGTCCCCTATAGAAGAAATTCGTCCGCACTACAGTTTTGATGTTTCTTGCCAGGCTACAGTGCCTGCGGCGATAAGTGCCTTTTTGGATTCTTCTTCTTACGAGGAGGCCATCCGTAACGCCATCTCTTTGGGAGGAGACGCGGACACCCTGGCCTGTATTGCTGGTGGTTTTGCAGAGGCCTACTACGGGCCGGTAGCACCATATATTGTAGAGGAGCTGAAGCGTCGTTTGCCCGAAGACCTTTGGCAAATTGCTGTCCGATTTTGGCAGAAATATGTCCTGGCAAGGTTTGCTAGTCCCTGAGGTCTTTAAAAAGGGGGAGTTAGATTTAACTTGACCGATTTGAGTAAAACAAGGCAAAACTATAACATGAATAAGCATATACTTTTGGCTACCGATGGTTCCTCTTTTGCGCGTAAGGCCCTCAAATATTTGGGGCAGATCTTTTCTCCAGGGGCCCTAGAGGTAACGGTTTTGGCCATTGCCCCTGCTGCGCCGTCTCATTTACGTACCCCAAATCCAGCAATAAAAGAGTTGGCTAGACAAGAGCGTTTGGAAAAAATCGAGATGGAAAACTTGACCAAGGCCCAAAATTGTGTCCAAGAGGCTATAGATATACTTATCCGGTCTGGCTGGCCTCCAGAATTCTTACACAGCAAGGTACAGATCAAAAGGGGAGATCTGGCCTACACCATCTTGCGCGAGGCTCGACAAGGCCGTTACGATGCCCTGGTAGTGGGGCGCCGGGGTTTGGGACGTATTGCCTCGGCCTGGATGGGTAGCGTGTCCCAGAAACTTGTCACCTATGGTCAAGGCGTGCCCCTGTGGATTGTGGCTGGCAAAGATTGGTCTTTACGTTTTTTAGTGCCCCTTGATTTCTCCTCCGACGGTTTAAAAGTCGTTGATCATCTTGGGTTTATCCTCTCCGAACACCCTCGGGCCGAAATAGTACTTATGCACGTCTGGCCATGGAGTATATCATCTACCCAAGAGGGTCCCCTGACAGATCTGGAAAAGATATATCCCAAGAAGTTCCCCTCCGAAGGGTTAGATTTTTTCACGCAAGTACGCAAAATTTTGGTAGAATTTGGTATATCTCCGGAAAAGGTCTGGTTAAAGTTGAAAAGTAATGTACTAGGTCCGGCAGGGGCCATTATAAAAGAGGCCCGCGAAGGGGGTTACGGTACCGTAGTAATTGGTCGCCGAGGACAGGGAGGCTTTAAAGAATTGCTTTTAGGTTCGGTTTCGATGAAGGTTTTGTCCAATTTAAACAATAGGACCGTATGGGTGGTAGGATGAAAAAAGTACGTTGTCCTCATTGCGGCCGTTTGGTGCCTTGGAAAGGGAATCCCTATCGTCCGTTTTGTTCCCAACGTTGTAAACTTATAGATTTAGGACAATGGCTTGGTGAGGCCTACCGGATATCTGTCCCTGCAGAAGGAGTGGAAGAAGTGCATGACTCTTCTGAGGCCATGGCTGATCAAGGTGATTTCATGGGGAGGAAACCATGAGGGTAGAGATCCTTACCGTAGGGCCATTGGCCGTTTGTTGTTATTTTGTGATTTGCCCTGCTACTCAAAAAGCCGCTATTATTGATCCTGGAGGAGATGAAGATTTGATCTTAGGGAAGATAAAGTCTTTGGGGCTTAAGGTCTCTTATATTTTGGCTACGCACGGCCATGCAGACCATGTATGTGGGGCGTGGAGGCTTAGGCGGGAACTGGATGCCCCCTTGGCCATGCATAAAGATGACGATGAATTTTTCCGTACGCCAGAGGCTATGGCTATCTTTTCTGCCTGGGGTTTTGAGCCCAATGAGCCCGCAGACTTAACCTTTGAGGACGGAGAAGTATTTTCTATAGGGAAGATACATCTTAAGGTCATTCATACCCCGGGGCATTCTCCTGGATCAGTGTGCTTTTACGACGAAGAGAGATATATCTTCACTGGTGATACCCTTTTTGTAGGTGCTGTGGGCAGATCAGATTTGCCCGGGGGTAATTTTCAAGAAATGCTGCGTTCCATCGAGAAAAAACTATTGGTGTTACCAGACGAAACGATTATTCTGCCGGGCCATGATTACGGCGATAGACCTTATTCTACCATAGGCCAGGAGAAAAAAACTAACCCCTATATAACGGAATTTATCCTTGGTGGATAGATCTACCCCGTCCCATTCCCTCGTATCTAAAGCCTATTTGGCGCACTCTTTCGGGCTCGTATATGTTACGGGTGTCTACCAAACAAGGTTCCTGCATGAGAGATTTGATCTTTTCTAGATCAAGATACCGAAATTCGTTCCACTCAGTAATTATCAAAAGGCAGTGCGCCCCTCTGGCGGCTTCATAGGCATCTTTAACGTAATTTATAGGCAGATGGGGTTTGGCCTTTTGGAATTCAGCCTCGGCTATGGGGTCATAGGCATTTATTTGGGCACCTTTTTCGACGAGCATTTCGATAATTTCTAGGGCCGGAGATTCACGCACATCGCTGGTATTGGGCTTGAAGGCCAGCCCTAAGACTCCTATTGTCTTACCCTGTAGGTCCCCGCCGCACATCTTTTCTACCTTGTTTACCGTGACTTGACGCTGTTCTTGGTTTACCTCCAATACGGCTTCTAAGATGCGTAGACGATAACCATTTTTTCGCCCCAGGTAACACAGGGCTTGAACATCTTTAGGGAAACAAGAGCCCCCAAACCCAGGTCCCGGGTTTAGAAAACGAGCGCCTATCCTGGGGTCTAACCCCATGGCTTTGGCCACGGTTACCACGTCGGCCCCTACGCGTTCGCAAAGATTGGCTACTTCGTTGATAAAACTTATTTTGGTGGCCAAAAAGGAATTTGAGGCATATTTGATCATCTCGGCGGTTTCAAGATCAGTAATAACAAAAGGTGTTTCGGCTAGATACAAAGGTCGATAAATGTCTTTAATTATGGCAATGGCGTAAGCACTTTCTCCGCCAATTACTACGCGGTCAGGGCGCATGAAGTCTTCTATGGCACACCCTTCTCTTAAGAATTCCGGGTTAGAAATAATGTCTACAGCCACGTTGTTTTTCTTGTTTTCGTCTATTAATTTTTTGATCCATCGGTTAGTGCCCACGGGGACGGTACTTTTGGTCACAATGACCTTATAGTCGTCAATAACCTCGGCCAGACTCAAGGCCACCTCACGTATATAGGTAAGATCTGCAGAACCGTCTGGGGCCGGCGGGGTCCCTACACAAATAAAGATTACCAAGGCTCGGCGTACAGCTTCGGCCAGGTCTGTACCAAAGGAAAGGCGTCCGGCGCTTACATTTTTTTGGACCAGTTCTTTTAGACCGGGTTCGTAAAAAGGGATTTTACCCTCTTGGAGTTGGCGTATTTTTTCGACGTCTTTATCAATACAAATAACGTTCATGCCGAAGTCAGCCATCCCTGCTCCGGATACAAGTCCTACATAGCCGGTACCTACCACGGCAATATGCATAAACTCCTCCTGATTCTATAAATAGGGAAAATCATCTAAGACTTTTTCTAACCCTTTTTCCGCCAGTTCTTGGACCGTCAGCCAGCCAATGCCCTTGTAAAAACGTATGGCCAAAATATTTTCGAAAAGGGGTTTTTGGGTCTCGTCGAACCAGCCTTTCCATAAGACTTTAGCGTCTTTAGTGTGTACTAAAATCAAGGCAAAGGCCACCGAAGCCGGTTTAGCCACGGCAAACCCTGAACCTTTCCTCTCCTCGTATCGGAAAACTTTACCGTATAATACAGCATCGGCACCCAATTTTTGACCGATAAGGGAGATGAGTTTTAGGCTACGGGCTCCTGTGTGTTTAGAAAGTACTTCGGCCCAGAGGCCTAAGGCAGTATTTTCAGGTACCAAATAGAAGAGACTACGCCCTTTCAGGTGTTTATAAAGGAGGGCGGTTAAGATTTCGGCCCCCTGGGCGGAGACGTGTCCTCTATTTATAGGATTGGGGAAGGTACAGGTGATTTCGTCTTCTCTCTGCCCTGGACATACTGGTTCAAAAGGCAAGACAGCAATCTTTTTTAGAGGGGGATACTGCTTTGGAGGAATACTGGGCCTGGGTGCACAAGAAAAAAGGACCCCCAGGCATAATAAGAAGAAGGTTTGATAGTATAGTTTGCTGTGCACTAAAGGACCCCCTTGGTAGATAAAGGCCCTTTGCCCTTGGGGCTTAAGGCCTTACGTAAGGCATGCCCCAGGGCTTTGAAACTGGCTTCAGCCAAATGGTGGGCATTTTTTCCGTATAAGAGGTTTACGTGTAAGGTAAAGAGTCCGTTCATGGCCAGGGCCTTGTAAAATTCTGGGATGAGTTCGGTATCGAAAGAGCCTATTTTTTCCACGGGTAAGCTCCCCTTAAAGACAAAGCAGGGCCTGCGGGCCAGGTCGACCACTACTTGAGCCAGAGATTCTTCCATGGGAAGAGTCATTTCACCGTAACGGGCAAGGCCAGCCCGGTCTCCTAAGGCCTCACAGAGGGCCTGGCCCAACACAATACCCACATCTTCAACTGTGTGATGATAATCTACGTGGTAGTCACCGCGGGCCTTTATTTTTAGATCGAACCCGGCGTGGACCCCCAGCAGGGTAAGCATGTGGTCGAGAAACCCTACCCCTGTATCTATGTAGACCTCTGCCTTACCCCAAGGATGAAGCAAGACCTCAATTTGGGTTTCGTGAGTGTTCCTTTCACGTTGTATAGGTAAGTTATCTATCATCTTCAAGTCCTCTCTCTAAGATACCGATTTTCTTTTGCGATGAACGAAGTATTGAGAACACAAATTAACCAGCTTTTAGAAAAGCTGCAAAAGCAGCTTCCTGTCAAGTTTTTTGCCTTAAGGGAGATCCCTGAGGCTGTGGTATGGGCCGAGAGAGGGGGTATAGCAGTACACGAAAACTTTCATACCAAAAGGCGTTATGCCTTCCATGTTATCTGTGCTGATCGAAAGGTCCTGGAGAATTTTTGTCGGGTGGTCAACCTGTCTTCCGACCAGATAAAGGCCTCTGAATTTTTCCGTTTTTGGCATATCACTTGGATACCGTTTCCCCCCCCACCCAAGAAGAAACGCTCTCGAGGCAGGCCTAGAAAGACAGTCTAAGACCTAGCTGAAGGGCTAAGGATACCCTCAAGAAAAAAAGAGGCTATTTGTTTCGCTGCTGTAGAAACCCGATATTTCTTACGTGAAGACAGGATCCAAAAACGAGACATTTCGTCTAAGGCCCCAAAAAAGGCCCGCTTAAAGATACCTGGTTTTATATCTTGGCGAAAGATACCCTGGGCCTGACCTTCTCGCACTATGGCAGAAATAATATTTACGTATTCGGCAAACTTTCGTTGATGGCGTTCTCGAAAAAATTTGTAACTTTGTCGGAGTTCCAGCTGGAAGAGTTCGGCTAGGTCCCTGTTTTCTTCGACGAGATTTAGGTGTAACAGGGCGTAGCGTTCCAGCTTTTCTCTAGGATCGGAAAGGGAAGATAATTCTTGCTTTACACGGTTAACTATACGCCCCATCTCCCTTTCTAATATGGAGACCAGGAGATCATATTTGTTTTGAAAATATAAATATATCGTCCCGTCGGCTACCCCTGCTTCCTTGGCTATTTCAGATATGCGGGCGTTAAAAAAACCTTTGCGGGCAAAGACCCTAATGGCCGCCTTGAGAATCCGTTCTTCCTTGTCCGGGGACTTTTTAGACATCTTCACAAAACAATTAGTGAATGTATTTTCATTCATTTATTATTATCGATATTAGACTGTCAAGCTATTTTATAACTCGTCTTTAAGACGAAAAAAATTAAATATCAAACACTTTAGAAAGGTGGGGAGAGGATTAGGTATTAGTTAAATAAATCATGTTTATGCCGGGCGAAGCCAAGCCCCTCCCGACCTCTCGTTGGCTCTTTCACGGAACCTTTTAGAGCAAGCCCCTTTACCCATCATGGCAAGCGAACTCCCGTTACGTGTCGTTGCGAGTCACGAAGTGGCGAAGCAAGCTCAGAGAGCGAGTGGATCTAGATCGCCACAGTAGGATTTACCCACCTCTCCGTTTTTTACGGGCCCTGCTCGAAAGACGCGAGAGGCGAAGCCGTCGAGCGCCTTGAGCCCCTAAGTCTTTCTCAGACACAAAGAAAAAGGTGTCCAGGACAACCCTAATCATGAAGCCCGGCGGTAGTTGGGGAGCAGAGCCTCCAGGTCGTCTTCATCCTTCAGATCAAACCTTTCAGCAGTTTTGCGGCATCCAGGAACGGATCTGAGACCATAGATCCAGAAGCAAAAAAATTGACTATTTTTGTGTTTTTGGGCCTGGTCACATCCCCTTTCCGCGAATTTTAAGTAATTCAAAGACCTGGTCAAACAAGAGGTATAGCTCTAGTACTCACGCCTGATTTTGGGCGATGCCCGCAAAAGCTTAATTATCACAATAGATACAGCCTTTTCGTGTATCCATAAACTGTCAAACTTCGGTTTTAATACCAAAACCACGGTCAAATGTGCTGATTATCTACCTATTCTGTGGTGCGAGCAGGCGATTCTTTCGGGCGAAAAGGAAGGAGCACTAGTTTATATAGAAATGGTTATGGATTCCTACGAGGAGTCCTCTTAAACCTGGAGCGGAGAAATATACGGTTTTCCGACCATCTTCCATCTGAGGCGCCTGCTCCAAAAGAAGAAATTTGTGGCCAGCCATTATCTCCCGTCTCTCGCGGGTTTTCCTAGTTGTTACCTGTCCTCTCTCCTGGCTCAAAGCCTATTTGAAATTCAAGGATACAAACCCAGAATTATTGGAAGAATTTTTCAGCAAAGAGGATTTAGTAGCGTTAAATGAAGCGCTGTTTGCTAATAAAGAGGAGTGTCCACCCAATTGTGTAAATTTAAAATGACCAAATTAAGGAGGATGGACACATGAGCAACTGTATCTTCTATAAGAATCCGGGAAGATGGCCAGGTCAAGAATAAGGCCATTTATGTGGTAGTAGGGCTAGATCTTGAGGGCTACAAGGAAATCTTGGGTTTTTGGGTAAACGGTACGGAATCGAGCCGATTTTGGCTTGGGTATTAAACGACCTCAAGGCCCAAGGGGTAAAAGACGTCTTCATTTTCAGCATAGATGGGCTATCTGGACTTGAAAAGGCGATAGAGTAGAAATAAGGCGGGTTATGTACACGACAAATATCATAGAGAGCTTAAATAGCAAATTTCGTAAGGCGACAGGGGGAAGGAGGGTCTTTCCCACAGACGAGGCCCTGCTAAAATGCATGTATATGGCGGCTCTAGATCTGGAGAAAAATGGACTCGGCCGATGAAAGATTGGCCATCGGTCTATAGCCAGATAGCCATTTTATTCATTGAGGATAGGCTGGGATGAAATTTACACAGTTATATGGACACTCTCCAAGAACGATGGCAGAGTTACAAATGGCTTGACAAAATCCACAGTATCTTCTGGGGGCCTATGGGCCCTAAGAATCCACAGGTCGATTGATAATCCTTCGCCTGCGGCTCAGGGCTTCGGCTTAGGATGATTAGGATGATAAGGACTGGCAGCAATCAACGTATCGGTATTTTTGGTGGAGGCGGCGGGAATCGAACCCGCGTCCGGAGGTGTTTCAGACTGAACTTCTACGTGCGTAGCCTGGGCTTTGACTTTCGGCTGGGGAGACTCCCCAGGCTGGCCTCCTCCAGCCTAGCCTGCAAAAATCTCGCGAAGAGAGCGGCAGGCGCGCTCTCTCCGCCAGCCCGCTAGCTGGCGTCCTAGATCCCCCGCGGGCAGAGGACGGATCTAGGACGGGCTGCTTTTCTATTAAGCAGCCATTGCGTAGCTGTATTCGTCGGCACTTGTGTTTTCCCCACCTTTTTTACGAGGCGGTGGGCACCTCGGCACGCTGTTCAGCCCTACGCACCTCCGTCGAACCCATTTCGCCCCCTCAAGGACAGAAAACCGACGAAGATGCAGGGCCAAGCCCCAATTTTAAAAGAACAAGTTTTATTTTATGCGCCCTTTGTACCGGCGCCTTAACTCGCGCTCTATGTCTCGACGGCGAAGTGTCTCCCGCCGGTCATAAAGCTTTTTACCCTTGGCCAAAGCCAACTCCACCTTGGCCTTGCCGTCTCGAAAATAAACCCGCAAAGGAATTAAAGTATAACCTCTCTGTTGAACCTTGCCAAGCAACCGCCTTATTTCCTGCTTCTTGAGTAGGAGCTTGCGTGTGCGCGTGGGATCCAAAAACTGGGCTTCTCGACTAAAAGGATAAGGACTGATATGCATGTTGTAAAGATATACCTCGCCGTCTTTTATACGGGCAAAACTGTCCGAAAGATTAGCCCGCCCCAGACGCAACGATTTCACCTCTGGCCCAAGGAGGGCCATACCTGCTTCGATAGTCTCTTCTATATGATAAAGATGCCTGGCCTTCTTATTGGTGGTTACCGTTTTTTCCATAAGATATCAGCTCCTAAAGCACACTCTCTAGCTTATCTGAAAAATCTTTTTGTCTTTGTTATGGGGCTTCACAAGCCAAACAAATAATTAGTTTACCCCTTTTCTGACACTATCAAGGGGAGCATCTTAATACACAAATCTTCCTGGTAAGGCAGGGATGCCCTCCATGACCAAAAAGGATATCCGCTCACCATGATAAAGTTAAATATCAGCTGTTTTGTAGTTCAAAACAATATAATAATAATTTATCCTAAAAACCACTTCATTTAGAGGGGAGATAATCGGGTCTACAATTAAAGATAGCGTGAAAAATATTCCCCTTAAATTTAGGGTTTACCGGGTATAAAACTTCTTCCAGAAAACGTTCCATTTTGACCCGTCGGGTATCTTTGCTAAGGGGACAAGGGTTAGGCAAAACAGGCATTTTCTCTCTCTGAGCAAAGGCGTGAATAAGATCTTTATCCACAAAGACCAAGGGTCTGATGAGATCAATTTTGCCTTTGAACATCTCTTGTTTGGGAAGCAGGGTGGAAAGTTCACCGTGATAACACATATTCAGAAAAAAGGTAACAATCAGATCGTCTTTGTGGTGCCCAAAGGCAATCTTGTTAAAACCATGCTCACCAGCTAGCCTAAAAAGGTGTTTTCGGCGGTGCCAGGAACACACAAAACAGGGAGAAATATTTCTCTTGGAGGCCTCTAACGCCTGTGGGCCACAGTCGGTACGTTTAAAAATATAAGGCACTTTTAACTCTTCACAAAAATTCTTGAGCTTAACTAGAGATTCTTGATAGATATCGTCTTCGCCAAACCCCATATCCAAATGTATGGCCACCAGCTCCCAGGGAAAAGGGGTCTTGCGCCGCCAAAGGGCCAAAAAATATAAGAGCACCAGGCTATCTTCACCCCCTGACACGGCCACCAGCACCCGATCGCCTTGTTCCAATAGTTCGTAACGATGAATGGCTCGACCAATCAGTCGCTTTAGTCGCGGAAACGGATTTCCCATAAATTTTTCTCTCAGAATAAAAAGTTTGTCATAGCTATGGTTCTAGTAAAAGTCTTTATAAAACACAGTTTGGCGTTTAGAATAACCGCCACGGCATGATATACAAGATAGGTAGCTTAAAACTCACTCCAGAGCAGTACAAGGCCGCGACCAATCCTGGCCACACGTTAGTTGTAGCTGGCCCAGGGACAGGAAAGACCCGTACCCTACTTGCCAGGGCCTTATATCTATTGGAGCAGGACATACCCCCTGAGAAGATCATCATCCTCACCTTTACCGTAAAAACGGCCCAAGAACTTAGGCAACGCCTTCAAGAGTTAGGAGCGCAAGCGCGGGTAGATACCTTCCATGCCTTGGCCTACGACCTTTGCCGCAGCCAAGGACTAAAAATAAAACTCCTGGAAGAGCGAGAAAAGACAGCACTTTTGGCCCAAATTCTCAAATATTTAGGCCAAAATCCCCGTCAGGCCTCAAAAATAGCAGAAAGGGTCTCTTTTTCCCCCCCACTTGAAGGGACCCAAAAAATCTACTCCCTTTATCGAGACACCTTAAAGAGTGAAGGCCTATGGGATTACGAACGTCTCCTAGAAGAAGGAAAAAATCACCCTTTAACGCAGCAGGATCTGCACTTACTCATAGACGAGTTTCAAGACCTAAACCGGGGCCTGATACAATTTTTGGTCTCCTTCCCCAAAGCCACTTATTTTTTGGTGGGGGATCCGGCCCAGGCCATATATGGGTTTAGGGGAGGAGACCCTTACCTGGTGCGCACCTTCATCGCTCCCCTCCCGGGGATAAAAATATTTTCTCTTTCAGAGAGTTTTCGCCTACCAGAGGAGGTCTTAAAGAGGTCAGAGACCTTACGCCAGCGTCTTTATGGAGAAAGGCCTCTCTTTACCAAAATAAAAGGCGGTAAGGTAGCAGGATTTGCGTGTGCCCATAAAGACGCCGAGGCCCAAAAGATAGTAGAGCTTGTAGAAGAAAAACTCGGTACTTTTCAGATGGAGCGAGCCCGAGGGGATACACAGAGTCCATCGGACCTAGCAGTCTTGTTTCGGGTGAGGGCCCTCATGACCCCGGTGGCGGAAAAACTGCAGCAGAGAGGAATTCCCCTAAAGATTCCCGGCCAAAAAGTCTCTTCGCTTGCCGAACACCTTACCCAATGGGCCAAAGGACTAAAGACTATTCCCACGGAAGGATCCCTAGCGCAGGAATTAGCGGTTTTCCCCGCTTCTCTGCGCAACCTAATTAAAGGCATAGTCCAGTCTTGTACAGACTTAGAACATCTGCAATTTACTCTTTCCCTAATAAACGATTTAGATTTACTAGACCTCACCCACGATGCTGTCTCTTTACTCACCATCCACGAAGCCAAAGGGCTTGAATTCCCCGTGGTTATTTTAGCCGGTGCCGAAGAAGGTCTATTACCCTTTAATCTTATGCCCGAGGTCAACGAAGACGAAGAAAAACGACTGGCCTATGTGGGCATTACCCGGGCAAGCAAGGCCTTTTATTTCACCTGGGCACAGAAACGTTTTGTCTATGGCCAAAAACTTCCGGGAGAGATAAGCCGTTTTTTCAAGTCCTTTCCCCAAAAACCCCTTGTCCCTAAAAAACCCAGAAAACGACAGATGTCTCTGTTTTAGTTGTATCTTTAAGTTACAGTCGTATACTAAAAGATACACTTTGACAGAACAAACTATAATGCTGTTTTTTAGCCTTACGTGTAGTATAAAGATTACAAAAGAAGCCCTCTAAAGGCTTAAGATTTGGTTAAAAGCGCTTCCCACAAACCTATAGACCTCCTAAGACTTAACGGAAACAGGCATCACCCCATATTGGCACGCCTTATGCATTCATTTAAAAGACAAAAAGATTAAGGAAACTCTCGAGGAGGAAATAAGATGAGGCGGCGTAGCCAAGTGGTCAAGGCGACGGTCTGCAAAACCGTTATCCCCAGGTTCAAATCCTGGCGCCGCCTCCATATGGTAGGAGCCATGAATATACCTCAATTTCCCCAATTTAAGGACCTAAGCTTGGAAGATAAGAAACTATTAGTACCTTTATTTCACGAAATGAAACCGGAAATTTCTGATTGTAACTTTACCAACCTGTTTATGTGGCAAGATTTCTATCAAATAAAAATTACTCGTCATCGAGAAAATATATGTTTATTTGCCTCTGCCGATAATACACCTGAGAGACAATTCTTTTTTGCTCCTCTTGGTCATCATGAAATAAAAGAAACTATTGCTGACCTTTTTGAGTTTCTACAAGACAACAACTGTCAACCTATTATCAGACGTGTCTCTGAACAGTTTATTAAGCAACACGCTTCAGAATTGTCTTGCTTTAAAGTAGTACAAGATCCTGACATCTCCGATTATATTTATAGAACAGAAGATCTGATACAATTAAAAGGTCGAAGATATCACGGACAACGCAATTTTATATCGCGTTTTAAAAAGAAATATTCTTACACCATAGAAGAGATTACCTCAGAAAATGCACCCGAATGTATAGAATTTTGCCGTCAATGGTTAGCCAAAAAGATTGAGCGTTTTCAAGAGTTAAATATGCCCCCAGAGGCTTACGTGTTTTTAAAGGCTGAGGTTGCGGCTACTAATAAGGTACTAAAACACTGGTCTGTATTGGACGTACGGGGCATGCTTATCCGAATTGACGGCAAAATTGCTGGCCTTAGTATAGGCGAACTCCTAAACCCAGAAATTGCTGTTATACATGTAGAAAAATGTGACCACACCTATTTAGGCATCAGCCAATTTATTTGTCAGGAGTTTTGTAAACGTTTTTGGGCCTTTTGTAAATACATTAACCGGATGGAAGACCTAGGCCTAGAAACTCTACGTAAAGCCAAGATGGCCCTAGGTCCCCATCACATGGGACTCAAGTACAACATTATGCCGCTATGACCAAAAGAGATCTTTTACCCTTTACCAAGTATAGTGCCCTGGGCAACAATTTTTGCCTAATCGACGAGACCGAAGGACTTATAATCCCTGAGGAACTAAAGCCATTTTTTGCTCAGGAATATGCTAACACTCAATATGGCATAGGGTGTGACAGTATACTTTTTATACAAACTCCCGGGGTAGACACCTTCAGCGAACTGGAAAAACGTTTTGGTAAGATATGGCAAGGGCAAGGGATTTATAACCAAATGAGGGCCCTTATTGCGGAAAATACCGGCCAGGCCCAAACCATTATGCGCATCTTTGAGCCCTGTGGACAAGAATCTGCCATGTGTGGCAACGGCATCCGCTGCCTGGCAGACTACCTGTGCCGCAAATGGGGCCTTGAAGAAGTTTCTATCTTGGCCGAGATTACCACGGCACACCCTCGCTTGTATAAAGTCAAAAAAGTAAGTCCCGAGGGATATTATGCCCTCAAACTGGAAGAACCAGGTCCTCTTCCCTCTCAGTTTAAAGGCCCCCGTTACGATCTCTATGCCAAGCCCTTGGGAAGTTTTGCCCATGTACTAGACTTACAGATAGATAAATCGATATTGGGGGTATGGGCAGCTAAGAGGCTACGGGCCTTTACGATATATACCGGAGAACCCCATTTAGTATGCTTTACCGCTTCCTTAGAAAAAATACGCCAAAAATTAGACCTACCGCGACATCAATTTACAGATTTCTTTAAGCGTTCAGAACAATACCGTACCGGTATACTACAGGCCTTGGGTCACTATTTAAACGATCGTGATCCTTTAAGCCCCTATCTAGGTCTAGTAAATCAGTCTGAAGGGATAAACGTGAACATTGCTGAGGTAGATCCAGAAAACCGCCTCATCTATATGCGTGTTTACGAAAGAGGAATATGGCGCAAAACTTTGGCCTGCGGCACCGGGGCCATTGCGGTAGCGTCTCTAGCCCTTATGCTGGGCTTGGTCGAAGGGCACCAGGTCAAGGTATTGCCTGAGGGATCCTTTTATCAAAATTCTGGCTCTGAGCTTACGCCGGCCTTTGTGCGTCATTGTGGCCATTTAGAGGTCCTGCACCAGGGACAAAATTGGTTTCTAATCGGCCCTGTAGAAGAAATTTATCGTGGACATATCCCTTACTGGAAAGAAAAGTTAAACAACAGGAGACTACAGAGCAAAATCTATGCTAACCCTAAAAAAGCCTCTAAAACCCATAGTGATTTACAAAAACGCCTGGCTGCTTGAGGCCCCTGCCCTTCAACTACTGGCCGAAGAGTTTGGGACCCCCCTTTTTGTTTTTTGGGAAGAAAGGCTCTGGCAAAATGTAGCCGAGTTAAAAGAAGGTCTTGGTCTCTTGGAGAGTAATTTCCGCCTATTTTATGCCTGTAAGGCCAATGCCAACCTTTCTATTTTACGCACGCTGCTAGAAGCCGGACTGGATTTGGAAGTAAACAGCGTGGGCGAATTATGGAAGGGCCTTAAGGCTGGCTATAAACCCCAACAAATTATTTTTAACGGTGTAGGCAAGAGCGAAAGGGAATTAAAAGAGGCCATTTTACAGGGTATACACTGTATAAATGTAGATTCTCTGTCTGAATTGATGGACATCGTCCATATTGCCTCGCGATACCGCAAGGATGTACCTATTGCCTTGCGTTTAGTACCGGAGATAAAAGACGGCGGTCTTGAAGGCCTGGAAACAGGGCATAGTCAAACCAAATTTGGTCTTCCCCCCTCGCAACTACCGGAAATTTGTAAAGTGCTCAAAGACCACCCCTACGTACACCTTAGCGGACTACATACCCATGTGGGATCCCAGCTGAGCAACCCTGTTTCTTACCGCCTGGCCTTAGAACGCCTCCTTGGCCTGCGTAAAGAACTGGAAAAGGCCCTAAAAACGGAGATAAAACACCTAAACCTCGGCGGCGGCCTACCTGTGGAATATAGACACGAGGCCTACCCCCAAAAGGCCCCCTGTCCGGGTCCAGATAAGAGTTTTGCCCAGAGTTTTGGTCCTAAAGAAATGGCCCTCGTCTTAAAAGATGTGGTACCTCAGGATATTGTCCTTTATTTTGAGCCAGGAAGACGCCTCGTAGGCAATACCGCCTTTTTATTAACTAGGGTAGTACGGAAAAAGACCATCTCTGCCCGTACAGCCCCGTGGTTAATATTAGATGCGGGTTTTAATGTCCTGCTAGAGGCCCTTTCTTACCGGTGGTATTTTCACCTGATCGCGGCCGAAAGGCCCCAGGCCCCACACAACACCGGCTATTTTGTGGCCGGACCCCTTTGTGATGGGGGAGACATATTCCCTATACCCCACACAAACTGCCCCTTTTACCACCGCTTGCTCCCGGAAAACGTCGAAGAAGGAGAACTTCTGGCCTTTTTAGACACGGGGGCCTATACTCTGGAACAGATGACCTATTATAACGGACGCTTACCCGCGGCCGCGGTACTCATTGATCGAAAAGGTCAAATAAGACTGATCCGCAAACGGGAAACAAGCCAGGCCCTTTGGGCTAATGACTTATAAGTAAGCTATCTTTAGGCTTGCCAGCACAGAAGCGGCGATTTACACCCAACAAGCTCCTTTTGCCCCTCAAAACGCAAGGGGATAGGCCCTTTGCCCCAAGGTTCGCAATCTTTACGCCATAAATAAAAGGCCTGGCCCCCAGGACGCAGACATTGGGCCGCATGAGAGGTAAATTTCGTAACCGCCCCGTACCCCCGAGCCAACACAATGTCAAAGGGCCCTGGCCAAGGATCTCTACCCAAATACAAAGTGTGTGCTTCTATACCTGACAGGCCTAGTTCCTTAATGATTTTTTGCATAAAAGACACCCGTTTAGGTAGGGCCTCCAGGAGTAGCATCTTCAATTCCGGACGCATTAATTTGACCAAGAAACCTGGTATACCCGCCCCCGAACCCAAATCGGCACAATAAAAGGCCCCGCGCGGCAGATTTATAGCCAAAAATAAAGATTCTAGCACCTGGGTACGGACCCTTTCTTCGCGACTCTTTACGGCGGTAAGGTTTAAAAAGGAGGCCTTCTGCTCCAAGGCCTCCAAATAAAAGGTCATCTGCTCCCACGTCTCTGGATATAAACTAAAGTCAAGACCGGAAAGCCTCTTTAACAGCCAATCCCTGGCCTGGGCCCAAGACATATCTCTTTTCATGTCCTACTCTTTCCGGCCTTGTTTGTGGGCCAAGGCTGCATTTATAAAAGAGACAAAGAGAGGATGTGGAGCCATGGGTTTAGACCTAAATTCAGGGTGAAACTGGCACCCCAAAAACCATGGATGATCTTTTAGCTCCACAATTTCGACCAATTCTCCATCCGGAGAGACCCCACTTACCCGAAGCCCGTGTTTCTCAAAGACACCTCGAAATTCGTTATTAAATTCGTATCGGTGACGATGACGCTCAAAGATCTCTTCTACCTTATAAGCTTCCTTGGCCAAGGTCCCTTCCACCAAACGACAGGGATAGGCGCCAAGCCGCATGGTGCCGCCCTTTTCGGTCTTCTCGTCTCTTACCTCTACTTTTTGGGTCCGATAGTTGAACCACTCACGCATGAGATAAATCACCGGATACGGGGTTTCAGGGTCAAATTCGGTGGAGTTGGCCTCTTTAAGCCCGGCTACATGGCGGGCAAACTCGATTACCGATAATTGCATGCCCAAACATATCCCAAAAAAGGGCAGGTTATGTTCTCGGGCATAGCGTATGGCCAAAATTTTCCCCTCTATCCCCCGCGAACCAAAACCACCTGGGACTAACACACCATTAACGTCTTTTAACGCCTGGGGTACGTTGTCACTGGTGAGCTCTTCGGCGTCAATGTATTTAATGTTGACCGCTGTCTGTGAAGGCAATCCTCCGTGTACCAAAGCCTCATGTAGGGACTTGTAAGAATCTTTGAGGTGTACATATTTACCCACCACAGCGATGGTCACCTGGTGCTGAGGGTTTTTCATA